>CAYUJM010000094.1:0-17079 GCA_964445025.1 uncultured Occallatibacter sp.
AAATGCACCACGGCATCGGCGCTGGTGGGCACAATGTCTTCCTTGGTGAGCGACTTGATGCCGTCGGCCACCGGCTGAAAGATTCCATACGGGCCAACGCGGTTGGGGCCGTAACGATTCTGCATGCGGCCCAGTCCCTTGCGCTCGAGCAGCACAGTGATGGCAAACAGCGCCGGGAAGGTCACAATAATGGCGACGACGCTGAGCAGCACATGAACCGGCTGTTGCAGCCAAACAGGCAGAAAACTGACCAGCCAGTGACTGAGGATAACGAAGATCTGATCCGCTTTCTCGATCATCCCTGCTTCTCCCCGTCAGCCGCCTTCACAGCGGATACCGGCGCAGCGGGTTTAGCTGCCGCCACAGCCGGTCCAGCCGCGGCCTTCGCCGCCGCAGCAGCAGCCGCGGCTTTGGCCTTGGCATCCGCCTTGGCTTTCTCTTCCGCCAGCCGCGCATCCGTCTCCGCGGCCTCGGTGGGATGAATCTTGTGGTAGTACTCGTTCGACTTGGCCAGTTCCTTGCGGTCGTAGAGCAGTCCGCCGAAACGGTCTGTGGTGCTCAGCTCGAACTCCGTGTCCATCTTGATGGCTTCAAATGGGCAGACTTCCACGCAGATCTGGCAGCTCATGCACACGGAGATATCGATGTCGAAGCGCGCAGGGTAAATCTGCGGCTTACCCAGCGCATCGGGCTTCTTGTCGGTGCTCTTGACGATGTAAATGCACTTGGGCGGGCACTCCTTCTCACAGATCTGGCAGGCCACGCAGCGCAGCCCGGCCTCCCAGTCTTTGCCGTCGTACACGAGAAAGGGAAAGTCGCGCGTGGCCTCGATGGGGGCAACGCGTTCCTCGGGATACTGAACTGTCGTCAGCCGCTCCGCGGACACAAAGCTGCCCGCGAAGTTTCTCGCCGTCTCTCCCAGACCCTTCAGTATGCCTTCGCCTAACAAGTACCCTCCGAAAAGCAGCTTCTAGCCGCTGGCTTCTAGCTATTAGCTTGTAACTGCTCGCTGTAACTTCCTGTTGCTACCTGTCCTGCCGCTGCCACACGCATGAAAAAGCTAGAGGCTGGAAGCTAGCAGCAAGAAACTGCCTTACCGATCCACTTCTCCGAGCACAATATCCACGCTTCCAAAAATCAGCACCACATCGGCCACGTTGCTGCCCAGGCACATATCCTCAAGCACCGTCAGATTGATCAAGCTTGGCGGGCGAATCCGGTAACGATAGGGATTCGGCCCGCCATCGCTGATCAGATAAAAGCCCAGTTCTCCCTTGGGCGCTTCAATGCGGCCGTAAGCCTCACCCGGCTTGGGCCGGAAGCCGCGAAGCTTGGCTTTGGGATCCATGATTGGGCCGCCGGGAATGTCCTTGAGGGCCTGATCGATAATTCCAAACGACTCGCGCATCTCCAGCAGCCGAATCATGAAGCGGTCGTAGACATCCCAATGCTCGCCCAGCGGCACGCGGAACTTGAAGCGGTTGTAGATGCTGTAGCCGTCCACCTTGCGGATGTCGTAGTTGATGCCGGAGGCGCGCAGCATCGGGCCGGTCACGCCTGCATTCACAGCCAGTTCGGGCCGCAGGATGCCTACGCCCTGGGTCCGCGCCATCACAATTTCATTGCCCGTCAGCAGCCGCTCGAACTCATCGGCAAACCTGGGCAGATCGTCGAGCACCTTACGCGCATCGGCCAGCCAGGCTGGAGTTGCGTCTACGCGGCATCCTCCGAAGCGCATGTAATTCACCATCATGCGTGCGCCGGTGATGGCTTCGAAGAGATCGAGGATCTTTTCCCGCTGTTTGAATGCGTACATGAGCGGCGTGCCGCTGGCGCCCATTTCCTGAATGAGAAACCCGATGGCCGATGCGTGGTTGACCACCCGCGTCAGTTCGCCCAGAATCACGCGCAAATACTCGGCGCGCTCGGGAACTTCCTGGCCGGTCAGCTTCTCCACGGCTAATGCGTAGGCCCAGTTGTTGGTCAGCGGACACATGTAGTCCAGCCGGTCCGTAAACGGCATCGACGCCAGATAGCTGCTGCCCTCGGCAATCTTCTCGTGGTTGCGGTGCAGGTAGCCGAAGACGGGCTTGAGGCGAATCACCCGCTCGCCGTCCAGCGCCACGTCCATGCGGAAGACTCCGTGCGTGGAAGGGTGGTGCGGCCCCATGGCCACTTCCAGCAAGTCACCCTCGCCGTCGGGTTCGATTACCGGCGGGCGGTTCCATCCCTCGGGCCTGCTCTTTTCCTGCATGAGGCGTGACTCGAGCGTGGAGTTGCTCATGCGCGCGCCCCTTCCTGGCCAGCGGCAGCCAGCTTCGCCTGGTGTTCCTGCGCCCTTTTGAGCACCTCATCGTGTGCCGTCGGCTCGTACTCGAAGTCGTCCGGCTCCACGTAATCGCGGCGCATGGGGTGGTCCTTGAATTCGTCCCACATGAGCAGCCGCCGCAGGTCGGGATGGCCGGTAAACACAATCCCGAACAGATCGAAAATCTCGCGCTCCTGAAACTCGGCCGAGCGCCAGACGGGCGTCAGCGAGGGCAGTTCCACCTGGTCGGTCCGGTTCACCGTCTTCATCCGGATCACCACCGGGCCGTAGCGTTTTGCAACGGAAAACAGGTGATACACGGCCTCCAGACAGCCTGGAACGACGTGCTTCTTCGTCTCCTCGACGGTTTCTTCCACCTGCTGCTCCACACCGTCAACGGTCTTGGTCACCGTGCGCGTGACCTTCACTTTCTCGCTGACTTCCTTGTCCGGCCAGTCCACCCCGGTAGCGTTCGACAGGAAGTCCAGAGCCAGATCGGCATCGTCGCGCAGAAAGGTAGCCACCGCGACCGCATGCGCAGCATCAAGACGGAGCGAGTGTTGCCCGCTGACGCTGGGGTTGTGCACAATCTCCACACCCGCGCCCGGCACCGCCGCCTCAATCGCCGCTTTGATCTCTTCTACCGTCTTCAATCTCTCTGTCCCCAGTTGTTCAACGCAATCCCTATTCCCTGCTCCCTAATCCCTGTTTGCTGCCTTCATCACCGGATCACTACCGGCACCGTCCAGACGCCCTTGTTCGAGGTGGGCTCCAGATCGTGCTCTCCCTGCACCGGCACGGGAAACTCACCTTGCGCCTCTGCATCCAGGAAGCGCGGACGATCCTCTCCCGTCAGGTGCTGCCCATCGATCTTCTTCTGCAGCGTCATAAAGGCGTGGAGCAGCGCCTCAGGCCGCGGCGGGCATCCGGGAATATGCACATCCACCGGGATATAGCGGTCAATCCCCTTCAACACGTTGTAGCCCTGCTTGAACGGCCCGCCGGAGATGGCGCAGGCTCCCATAGCAATCACATACTTGGGCTCGGCCATCTGGTTGTAGAGCCGAACCACCTGCGGCGCCATTTTCTTGGTCACCGTGCCGGAGATGATCATCAGGTCGGCCTGGCGCGGCGATGGCCGGAAGACCTCGGCCCCGAAGCGTGCCAGGTCGTAACGCGCCATGGTGGTGGCAATCATCTCGATGGCGCAGCAGGCAAGCCCGAACTGCATGGGCCAGATGGAACTCCGCCGCCCCCAGTTGTAGAGCTCCTCGATGGTGGTTACGAAGACCCCTTGTTTGCCCAATTCGATCTTCAGTCCATCGTCCATCGTCGCTTCGCTCCTCAAGCTTCTAGCCTCTAGCTTTTTGTCTCACGCCCCTGGATTTTCGGCCACAAGACTCAAACTGCCAAACCATCAAAGCGCACATTCCAATTCTCAGCAATCAAACGGCTAGCGGCTAGAAGCTGCCTTTACGCCCAGGTCAGCACGCCCTTCGCCCACGCCCACGCCAGGCCTTCAATCAGCATCAGCACAAACACCAGCATGGCCACGCACGCCGCTACGCCCAGCCCGGTAAACGCTACCGCAAAAGGCAGCAGAAATACCGCCTCCACGTCGAAGATAAGAAACATGATCGCGTAGAGATAGTAGGCCGAGCGGAACTGCATCCACGCGTCGCCCTTGGACTCAAGCCCGCACTCGTAGATCGCGTTCTTCAGGGCGTTCGGCTTGGCCGGGGAAAAAACCTCTGCCCACAGCCACGCCAGCGCCAGGGGCGTCAGCCCGAAGCACAGTGCCACGACGAACAGAACTGCCAGAGAAAAATAAGGATTTGAGGCCATCTTCGAAAATGAAATCCTTCTGAACCAAACTACCAGTTTAAGGCCAGTCTTGGCTAAGGGGAGACGCTTCTTATTCTCCACTCAATCCCAATTTGCGTCCACTCATCCCACTCTATGAACCGCCCGCTGCACCCGGCCCCATGCGACAGGTCCACCCGGCCTGCAGCGAGCCCACACCTCCACCTTTTGATGGAAGACAGTTCATCCCTCACTCCTGATACCGTTCTTACTGTCCTGGCGGACTTGAATTCGGCCTCCGCCTGTGACGTTTCTCATTCCCCTGGGAGATCGCCCAACCATGTTGAAATCCGGGTTCAATACCCCGTTTCGCACCTGGCTTATGACTGCCGTCCTCACCGTCCTGTCCCTGCTCGTGGCAGCCTGGGGTGTGAGCGCAGCAACCGATCCTGTCTCCGACACCGGATCTGCCAAATCATCCGCGACATCTCCCTCAAATTCCTCTACCACGCCCACAACCTCAACCTATGGAGCCTCCACAGGCATCACCGGCCCCACTACGCCCTTCCACGATTCCGTCGCCGCCCGCTACAACTATGCCTTCGGCAAGGACACGCCGTATCTCCCATCGAATGCGACCTCTTCGAACGGTCAGTTCATGAGCCCCAAGGCCTTCCCGACGGCACAATACTGCGGCCATTGCCACCAGGAGGCCTACCACCAGTGGCGCCAGTCGATTCACTCCAACAGCTTCCGCGCTCCCTGGTACCTCAAAAATGTGAACTCGCTGATCGACGAGAAGGGCGTGCAGTACTCGCGCCACTGCGAGGGTTGCCACAACCCGGTCGCCTTGCTCTCCGGTGATCTGTCCCAGGGGATGCCGAAAAAGCGACCCTTCGAAGACGAGGGAGTCACCTGCTCGACGTGCCATTCCATCGTCTCAACGGACGCTACGGGAACGGGCAGCTACGTCATGGGGGTTCCGGCCGTTCTGGTCGACGATGCCGGAGCGCCGATCACGGGCCCTGTCTCCGACGCTGAAATCCTGGCCCACCTTGACCGGCATTCCAAGGCGGTGATGCGCCCCCTGTACAAGACCGCCGAATTCTGCGCGGCTTGCCACAAGGCGGCCATTCCGCGCAGCCTGGACGACTACAAGTGGCTGCGCGCCATCTCGCTCTACGACGAGTGGCAGGGCGCCAGCTTCACCAAGCAGTCGCCGCTGCCCTTCTACCGTAAAGACGCACCCCTAACCTGCCAGAGCTGCCACATGCTTCGCGAGGCCCTGCCTGAAGGAGCTGTCGATCCCGGAGCCAAGGAAGGCAGGCTCGTCTCGCATCGCTGGGCCGCAGGCAACACGCTTGTCCCCCAGTACTACAAGTTCGACGAGCAGGCCCAGAAGGTGGCCGAGTTCCTCAAGAATGGCTTCGACGGCAAGGGCGTCCTCAACGTCGACATCTTCGCTCTTGAAAAGGAAAGCGCTGAAGCCACTCCCAAAGACGTCGTTCTCGTCGCGCCATTGGGCCTGACCAGTTTCTCGCTGGCGCCCGGCGAAACGCTCATCGCCGACGTCGTGATTCAGAACAAGGGCATTGGCCATTCGTTCGTTCCCGAGCAGCGCGACTTTTATGAAGCCTGGGTGGACTTCTCTGTAAAGGACGGCGCCGGAAAAACTCTTGCCGAAAGCGGCTTCCTGCAGCCCGACGGCTACCTCGATCCCTCGGCCCACTCGTTCACCAACCGCCTGGTCAACGTGAAGGGCGAGTTGAATGACCTGCACCAGATCTGGCACAACCGCGTTCTGGCCTACAACAACGCCTTCCAGTCCGGCCGCTCGCAACTGGTGCGCTATCGCTTCCGTTTGCCCAAAGACATCTCCGGCCAGGTCTCGCTCACGGCGACCGTCCGCTACCGCCGCTTCAACCAGCACTTCATCGACTACGCAATGGACAAGAAGCAGTACCCGGTCCCGATTATCGATATGGCCACGGAGACCAAGACCTTCAAGATCGGCGAGAACGCTCCGCAGACTCCGGACCCAACCGAGAACAAGGAGTGGATGCGCTGGAACAACTATGGGATCGGGCTGCTGGACGCTCAGCAGTATGAGGCCAGCGTACACGCCTTCGAGCGCGTGGCTGCGCTGCGTCCCGACTATGCGGACGCCTTCACCAACATGGGCATCGTCGAAATTTCATGGGAAAAGTACGACGACGCCAAGGCAAATCTGGCCAAGGCTCTGGTGATTCTTCCCGGAGACCCGCGCGCACTGTACTATCGCGCCATTGTCGAACGCCAGGCCGGCCAGGTGAAGGAAGCCATTGTGGATCTGCAGGCCGCGCTGGAGAAGTACCCGCGTTTCAAGGACGCTCTCCGCGAGTTAGGCTTCAGCTACTACCAGCAGCACGACTACACGCTGGCTCGCGATGCCTACCAGCGCCTGCAAGCCATCGATCCGGACGACCTAGCGGCCCACTACCAGCTCGCCATCCTCTATCGCCGCCTCGGCGACAAGACAAAAGCCGCGATCGAGTCGGCGAAGTTTGCCGACCAGAAGGACGACCCCACCGCGTCGGAGTACGCGCTTCAATTCCTCCGCAAGCACCCTGAAGTGGCCAGCGAAAGCGTGGTCTGGCACACCCACGACCTGACCGGCGACAAGCCCAAAGAGCCGCAGAAGATCGAGTACAAGTACATTCCGGGAGCGGGCGCGTAGCGCGTTACAAATTGAAATAGAGCACCGGCGCCATGGACGCGAGCACCGCTCCGCCCTGGAGAGCGAGCACCCCCAAAGCCTGCCTTGGAGCGCGGGGCAGCCACTTGATGGCAAAAAACAGAAGTACCGGCAACTGCCCAGCCATGAGAATCTGCCAGAGATGGGCAACTGCGCCCTCATCAGCTTCGCGAGCCGCGCCGTACATGGCTATATGGCCAACCACAAGCGCCAGCGCGGTTAGAGACATGGCCATTGGAATCAAGGCGCTGGGGTGCCGGACGATGGAGCCGAAGGAACCTGGATCGCGATTCATTTTGCCTCCTTGAGGGGGGAAAATGTGTTCATGAGCTGCAGAGCAGACGATGTTTGCCACATCGCAAAAACCGCTCGGGCCCGCTTCGAGCAGTGCTTCAAACTCGGCGCCGTAGCGCTCTCGCCAGGCACGGGGATAGGTGCGCGTGAGCAGGCGGGCGAGAGCGGGATTCATCGCGGCTCCAGCCTTTCCACACCGGCTTGAACGAACTGTTGTAAGGTGGCTAGCCTGGCGCGAAGCACGCGCATGCCCTCACCGGTGATCCGATACGGTCGGCGACGTTCCTCGGCCAGAAGCGGCTCAATCCAGCCCTGCTGCTCCAGGCGGACAATTGCCCCGTAGAGCGTTCCCGGACCCAGGTGCGTTCCGCACATGCGCTCAATGTCTTCGATCATGGCATGCCCATGTTTGGGCCCGTTGGAGAGGCTTGCAAGCACCAGCAGCGGAGGGTCGGAGTAGTGCCCCAATTCCGGTTTTTTGTCAGCGATTACTACGTTTCGCGTACTACGCATGACGTAGTTATCGCACAGATCCCACGAGACTGCAAGCAATTTTCGCTGAAGACAATCCACTGGACGCTCTGGCTCAAATCAACCTTCACCCGCGCAACTCTCACCATCGACAGGGGAAGGCGCCCGTACCGCCCGCACAATTCCATATTTTCGATCCAGGAAATCCTGCAGATCCTCCGGCAGCATCACGGCCAGTTCCTGCCAGGTTAGGACCATGCATCGGACCCGCATCTCCGCCGTCTTCACCGCAGCCATCACTTGAAACCACGCCTCGCGCAGATCCGGCCGACGTTCATCGTGCAGCACGCAAAAGCTGCAGTTCTCCGCATACGCCGCCAGCACGTTCCGAATCAGTTGATAGCTTGCATAGCCAGCTTCCGCCGGCTCTGCTTCGCGCGCCTCGGCGACAATCGATGCCTGAAACTCCCGCGCCGCCACGTCATCCGGAGCCGCGTCCTCCCACTCCTGCGTAAACACCTCGGCAAACTCGACCGCTGTTCGTCTTCGCGCCGTGCGCAACTCCACCCGTGGCAACAGTTCCCGGTCAAACACCGCATCAAAGTCCCGATACCCTTCCACGATCCGAGCAGCGCGCGTTTGAAAATCACTCTCCGTCAGCTTGGCCTCCACCAGCAAGCCGCCCCAGCGCATGTCCACCTCCGTCCGGTCGAATCGTCCGGAAGCAAGCGGCACCCGCGCCTTCCAGCCAAACTCGGGTTCGGCCTCCGAATCCACACCCAGGGCCCGCCGCAACGCCATCGCCTCCGGCGCACAAAAGACATTCATCAGCAGCGCATCGGAGCTCATCGAGGAGTCCAGTTCCCTCCAGCGCCGTCCAGACTCCGCATTCGGCAGCGCTTTGCCTTGCGCATGAATCTTGCCGAATCTCCGCATCCACTCCGGCCGCGCCGAAATCGCCGCATAGGACGCATCAAAGAAGTTCCCATGCGTTCCGTCGCTGCTGGGCGCATAGACAATCACCGGCGGATCGCCATAGCTCTCCACATGGACCCGGCCACGCGCCCACAGCCTGTTCCTCGCTCCCAATTCACGCCGTAATTCTGTTGCGTACACGCCCGGCTTCACGATTGCATCGCCCGTCCGGAATGGCTTGCGCCCGTCCTTCAAAATGGTACCTTCAAGCCCCTGAGCGCACGGATATCCTCACTCATCCCGCTTAAATGACGGCATTTTTGCTGTCCTGTAACCGCAATGCAATATTCCCCTAACCCCGCTGTCACATGCAATTGTTACCTTCTCTTCAGTCCCAATACAAATCCAGTCTTCATCTGCGATTACCAATCAAGACTCAAGCTTTTTCCACACTTGGAGACCACCATGAAAAGCTCTATCACGCGTGTGCGGAAGTGTCTGAATATCCTGACGCTTTATGTGCTCGTGCTCATTTTCGCCTTCTCTGCGTCAGCACACGGACAACAGGCAGGTTCAAAGCTCGAAGGCAGCGTTGTTGACGCGCAAGGCAAAGCCGTCGCCAATGCGCTGGTCACCGTGAAGAATGAATCCAGCGGCGCCGTCACAAGCACTCGTGCTGACGGCACGGGAGCCTACTCGGTCGGCGGCCTCTCCGCCGGCCGTTACACCGTTCAAGCGACCGGCGGCGCATTCGCGCCCTTTATCCGAACGGGCCTTGTCCTGGCCGACGGTCAGACCCTGCAGTTCACCGTCAAGCTGGCCGTCAATTCCGTGGCGGAAGAGATCACCGTCAACGCAGGCATCGACTCCATTGCCGCGGAAACCGCTCCCAGCGGCGGCTTCATTGAGGAGCGGTCCGCGCAGTCGCTCATCTCCAACACCTACATCAGAAACTTCGTCTCACCGATTGCCGACTTCGGCGAGATCGTTCAGATCGTTCCTGGCACTTTCACCACGAGCAGCGACGGAGTTGGATTGGGCCAGAGTAAGACGTATTTTCGCGGATTCCCGGACGGCGATTACGACATCGACTTCGACGGAATCCCTTTCTACGACACAAATACCCCAACCCATCACTCGTGGGCGTTTTTCCCTTCGCAATGGATCGGCGGAGTCGACTTCGACCGCAGCCCCGGTTCAGCCTCAACCACAGGCCCTACGCCGTTCGGAGGCTCCATTCACCTGCTTTCAATGCCTCTCGTCAGTGAGCAGGACGTTCGCGGCACATTCTCTTACGGCACCTGGAACACGAAGCTCTACGACGCTGCATACAACTCCGGCAGCTTCGGGCTATTCGGCGGCGCCAAAAAGTCGAACCTCTTTGCCGACTGGCACCGCATGACATCCGACGGCTACCAGACCTTTAACTACAACATGCGCAACGCCGGCTCACTGCTCTACCAGTACCAGTTTTCACCTCGGACCGTACTCACCGGATTCAGCGGCGTCATCCAACTCACCGCCAATACCTATGGTCTGAATCCGACCCGCTGCCAGACCCTGGGTGCGTCCTCTGTCAATAGCAGCACCGCATGCACAGCTACAACATCGATTGGTGGTGTCGTGTATAACACGGCGCCCAACGGAATTCTTCCCTACACCGGTTATGGCTACAACTTCATGATGGTCAACAACTCGGACCCGGCGAACTGGCTTGACTACCAGTACAACCACTATCAGGTTCCCACGGACTTTGAGTATGTCGGACTCAAGACCGAGTTCGGCAAGGGCTGGTATCTCGAAGTGAAGCCGTATACCTACAACTACGACAACGGTGAGCTTTACACCAACGCCACGCCAATCACCGAAGTTACCCAGGCCGCCGGCGTTGCCAACCCCAGCTTGCTTCCCGGGTCAATCGTGGCCGGAACCGGCGCCAAGGCCGTGCTGTACTACAACGGCACGGCCGTCGCTCCCTGCGATGTCCAGGTCGTCAAGAAGGGGATCACTGCATTACCCTGCGCGGTGGACAAATACAACAGTTACCGCAAGTATGGAACGACCTCGACGCTGACTCAAACCTCAAACTTCGGCGTATTCCGCGCTGGCATGTGGTATGACTGGGCCCGCACCAACCGCCACCAGTATCCTTCCGATCCGTTGGCTGGATGGAAGGACCAGGCGCTCGGCAACTTCGACGAGACCTTCTACACGGACTCCTATCAGCCCTTTGCGGAATACGAGTTCCATGCAACACCTAAGCTGAAGATCACTGCGGGCACAAAATTCGCGTACTACACCTACGACGTAATCCATAAGGCCGACGACGGCAAGACCGTGGGCAACCTGTGCCCACTTGGACAGACTACCGGCTGCCCGGCCACGGCAACCGACACTGGCACCTTCCCCGCCTGGCTCCCGTCGCTGGACTTCAACTACCGCATCCAGTCAAACTGGGCAATCTATCTGCAAGGGGCGACCGGCAGCATCGTGCCGCCGAGCAGCGTCTACGACTATAACCACACGCCCTCCGCAGCCGATCCCACCCCGGGCCTCCTGACACCGCCGAAGCAGCAGAGATCCACCACTTACCAGGCTGGAACAGTGATAAAGCTCGACCGGTTTACGTTGGATGCCGACGCCTACCGAGTCCGGTTTCAAAACAGCTACAACAGCGTGATCGACCCGACGACGACTGAGACGGTCAACTTCCTGCAACCGAGCTCCATCACGCAGGGAGTCGAATTCGAAACCACTGCAGTCCTCGCCCACGGGCTGAACCTCTATTTGAATGCGACGGCGGCAAACGCCTACTATGCAGGCAAGCTGAACGCCGGCACCCCGGCGTCCCCTTTCTTTGTCGAAGCTCCGTCCGGCCTCTGGGTACAGCAGACTCCCTCAGATACGGAGATGCAAGGGCTCACGTACCAGGACAAGGGCTTGGACCTGGGCATCTTCAACAAACGCGTTGGTGAACAGCGGGTTGACGCAGGCGCTTATCACAACCAGGCCATCGTCAGCCCCTTCAGCACCACCAATGCCTACTTCAACTACACCGTCCGCAACCACTCCATCTTCGACCAGACCAAGATTCAGTTGAGCGGCAACAATCTGCTCAACATGCACAACATCACCGCTCTGACCCTGGGGGGCACAACAACCTCGAACGTCATTCCTGGGACGACCTACGTCGATCCGTTCAACCAAACGACCCCCATCAGCGGAAGCGACAACCCGACGTTCATTGCCGGACGCAGCTTCTCAGTCGCGGTCACCTTCGGCGTCGCGCCCAGGGAACGCAAATAACGAAACGGCAAACGGCATCTGAACCGAAAGCCCCGAACGCTTCGGTGGGAGGTTTCCACCCCAGCGTTCGGGGCCTTCGGCTTTCAGACGAACACGATCTGCCGCAAAGCTCTTCGAAACGGATGGGGGGTTGCGACTCTCGCCTCTGAAGAAGGCGAAGTATCGAATATCCGGCACCATCCAAAGTTGCAGGCGCTTCCAGCCTCAGCATGAGAAAATACCTTCTGTGATTTCCCGTCCTGGATATTTTTGCGCCTTTCTCATTCTGCTCGTAACCGCCTTCGCCGCAATGCCGGCGCGCGCCCTCTCGGGCTCGAAGTCGAAGGCCGCCGAAGAGGCTGGCGCGCTGCTGTTTCGCGATAAAGGATGCGCCTACTGCCACGGAGCGGGAGGCAGCGGCGGGAAGAAAGGCCCTGACCTGAGCGGATTGCCCACCGACAAGGTCTGGACCCCGGACAAGATCACCCATCAGATTCTCGAGGGCGGCCAGAAAATGCCGCCCTTCTCCGACTCGCTCACCGATGCGGAGATCGCCCAGCTGGTAGCCTATCTGCGCGCCAGGCACCGGCCCGTCCCTCCGCCATCCACCGCGCCGCCACCCCCACCCGGCAATTAAAGCCGCCTGTTCCGGGCAGACGGCACGCTCAGGCGGCAGCCCAACGAACGCCTGTGAGTTGCTCGGACATCTGCCACAACCGCTGCGCCACATCCTCATCCTGCGCGCGCTTGGAGATGCGCGCCGGAGCCGGTGGCCCGGCCAGCCCAAACAGCCCTCGGGGACCGTAGAACCCGCCCGGCTCGACGGCTGCCGAGGTCGCCGCAAACAGCGCCGGCAATGCCCCATCCGCTGCCGGCTGATTTACAAACCGGCTCAGCAAGGCGAGCACACTGCGAGCACCCGGTCCATTTTCGAAGAGGTTCGTTCTCGCAAGCCCCGGATGTACGGCGCTGCTCAAAACGCCCCATCCATGTGTGTTGCTCTTCCTCTGCAGCTCACGGGCAAACAGGAGCAGGGCCAGCTTTGACTGGCAATATGCCGCCCACGGCTTGTAACGGAGCTCCCCCTGCAGATCGTCAAAACGGATTTTGCCACACAGATGGGCAAGGCTGCTGACCTGAACTACCCTGGGCCACTTGCTCATGCGAAGCAGCGGCAGAAGCTTCCCTGTGAGAGCGAAATGGCCGAGATAATTGGTGCCGAACTGGGTTTCGAACCCATCCTTCGTGATGCTTCGCATGGGCAGCGCCATCACGCCCGCGTTGTTCACCAGCAGGTCCAACGGACGGCCCAATGCAGCAAGCCGGCTCGCAAAAGCAGTGATCGATGCCAGATTTGCAAGGTCCAACTTTTCAAAGCGCACCAGGGCCCTGGGAGCCAGCGAGCGGATCTTTCCAGCCGCCGCCCGCCCTTTGGCCTCGTCGCGTGCGGCAAGCACGATATCCGTGCATCCCAGCGCAAGGCCCAAGGCGATCTCGTATCCCAACCCGCCCGTGGCGCCGGTGACTACAGCCAGCCTTCCGGCGGTGTGCTGGTAGTTATCTTTTGGGCATTTTCTAAACGCCATAATGTCTTGAAATTCCGTAACTCTACCCTCTTCGATCTCTAGTTCTTATGAAATGACTGCCTACTCACTCATTCCAAAGGAAAAAAACTAGTTCCCCGTCAATCCTCTCCACAGCATCTCGAAGCCTGCCTCACGGCAAAGCGCAGCTGCCTCCGGATGTGCATTGATAAACTCAACCGAAATCTCCATCTGTGCCCGTACCATCAACACCAGGTAGGCGGGAGGAAGGTTGCGCAGGTCGCTCCCGGCAGCCCCCTCCAGCGTGGCCCGCATCACCTCGGCAAGAGCAAAGCTTGGAGCTTCATCCCCCCGCGACAGCTTGCCGGAGGCCCGAAGCTGCGAGAGAACCTTCAGTTGTTCGGGATGAGCCGATCCCAGATCCAGAAACTTCTCCCAGATATACCGGAGCCGGACACGAGCATCCGCGTCGTGCGGAAAGTCCTGCAGATGGCGGCTGAGCTCCATCCTCAGCTCGTGATAAAGCTCGTCGAAGAGCTCATCCTTGGTCTTGAAGTAAGTAAAGAGCGACCCTTCAGCGACGCCCGCATCCCTGGAAATTGCCGAAGTGGGCGCGCCTCCGATACCGCGCACAGCGCAGACACGCAGCGCCGCATCGAGAATTGCCTTCCGTTTATCGCCGCTTCTGGGTCGTGCCACGAGAGTCTCCTGGAAATCTATTGTTGAGTGCCTACTCACTCACACTGTACCGAAAATGTTTCCCCATTGCAAGATGTTTTCGTAAATTTCTTCGTCACACAGCGATTGGAACGTCCGCTACCCCTGCCGTTCCAAAGACACGCCGGTAGCGCTCCACCTCGCTGCGTGGCCCCATCGCCTTCAGGTAATTATCGGAGAGCTTTATCGCCGGGCGTCCATCCACCTCTGTCAGCTTGCACACCAGGCTGACCGGGTTGAACCCGTCCCCGCCACGCGGATTGCAATTGCGAAAATCGTTGGTCAGGAAGGTTCCCCAGCCCGCGCTGAACCGGATCCTGCGCTCCGCTACCCACTTCCGCTGGTCCTCAAAGTCCTTCGCACTCTGAAAATCCGCCGGCACGGCGCCGTTTAGCAGCCTCCCGCCAAAGTAGGCGTGCAGACCTAAGATCTGCTCTACGTCAAGCCCGTCGGAAGCAATCAGTCGCTTCATTTGCGCATTCTGTCCGTGACTCTGCAGCCAGGCTATATATTCGTCGCCTGCCACGTACGGGTCTTTACTGTCGATGCGCTGCCCCGTCCAGTTGGCCACCCACTCCGGCGCGTTGTCGAGAAACTGCGTCGTCCCGAATGTATCGGGAAGCAGAATCAACAACTCGCCCTGATAGCTCTGCTGCCATAACTCGAGAATCCTGTACTGGGCCGTTCGCAGCTCCTCATCGTTGTCGGCCAGGGCTGCCAGCGCCATCGGGAGCTCATGAGCATTCGTGCCGATGGCTTCCAGGTCGTGCTTGTAGGCCAGATAGGTATTCGAGCTGCCCGTGAAGCTCGCGCCCAGCACATCGCTCATGGCGATTACCACATACTCCTGCCACAGGAAACTATGCCGCCGGCGCGTTCCGAAGTCGCTCACGTTCAGGTACGGGACGCCCCGCAGCCGTTCCATTTTCTCCCACAGCTTGGTCTTGGCCCGCGCGTAGAGGATGTCGAGTTCAAACTCGCTCAACTGCTTCAGGCTGGCCCGTGTTTTGAGCTCGTCGATGGCCGACAGCGCGTAGATCTCCCACAGCGTTGTCTCCGTCCATAGCCCATGAAAGCGAAGGGACAGTTGCCCGTCTTCAACCGAGAGTTCGAAGTCGGAGAGGCGGAAATCCCGCTCCAGCCATTCGAGAAATGCCGGCTCGAAGATGCCTCTGCGCCCGTAAAAGGTGTTGCCTGCCAGCCAGATCAGTTCCGACTTGTGGAAACGCAGGCGGCGCGTCTCCTGCAACTGCTCGCGCAGCTCATCAGCGTCGATCAAGTCGCCCAGCCGCACGGAACTGGTGCGGTTGAGCAGCGTGAAGGAGGTCTGGGTTGCGGAAAAGTTCTTCCAGATGAACTGCAGCATCAGCAGCTTGTAGAAATCCGTATCCAGCAACGAGCGCGTGATGGGATCGAGCTCCCAGTTATGGTCGTGCGCGCGCCTGGCGATATTAATAATCACTCTGACTCAACTCTATCGCAGCGCGGGCATTTCACCTCATGGGAAGTCGACCCAGTACAGCGGAATCCCGCCAACGGATGAGTTGGCAACGGACGCGGCATGATCCCCGCCAATCGCGGGCCCGGATGTCGAATGAGACGTCACTGTCGGGTAGTCCGTAATTCAGGTGTAACCCGAAATTCACCCCGATTCGGCATCCCGTTCTTTGCCGATGGACCGGGACGGATGACCCGAGACTTCTTCATCAGTACAAACGGCGCTGTGCGTCATAGCTGTGGGGCTCCAAATCGTAGCTGTACTCCCAGGCCTGAAAACCCAGACCTGGGGCGCTCGGCATTTACTCTAAGGCCTAAACATCTTCCAAACCGCGAAGACCGTCATCAGCAGCGAGAGTACAAAAACGATGGCCCGATTCCGCGGCGTAGCCTTCATTCCCAGCTTCTCTATGTGCTCTTCCGTCATCGGCGTGTCCCCCCCTGGGGGAAAGAAATCCGCCATAAACGCATAGAACATACCGCAGACTCCTGGGATCACCACGACGAGGGGACCCCAATCTCGGACCTTGAAGGCATAAAGCACTGATGACGCTAATGACATGCTGGATCCCCCATTCCACCGAAGGTGGCCCTGACTCCTGCTTGAACGACCCCCCTGGCCCAACTCACATCCGCCCCTGGCCGCCCCTGATCGTTGACAGAAACACTCGCGCCGATCCCAGTTTCGGGATCGCGCACACCCAAACTGCTGCTGAACGAGCCTTTCTGGCTCACCCTAACTGACCCGGAAAATGGGAGTGCCGATCCAAGTGGCGTGCTTTCGCCTGTTACTGGGGAGTTTATTGAGTCTGGAGCGCCAGGCATAATACGAGCTCCCCCACTGAATTGGCTCCCGCTATTTGAGTCGTACGAGTATCTACCCTGGAGGGGCCCAATGTTGATCTGGCCATATGCGCCAACAGAACAAATCGTCGGGAAACCTGCCGTATCAGTGGCGACTCCCTGAACAAGTGCCATGATCCTGGCGTCGTCAGGGTCCATTTGTTGAGGCTGCGCTGAGACAACGATAGTCGTGCTTGTGGAATTCAAATCCTGTGCGATCCCAGCGATTTTTGCGTTCGCCTGATTGCTCCAATCGCCTGCATGCAACGTCGAAAATGCTGTCGGATCGATCCACGTCTCGCCTTGTCCGCTGCACCCGGAAGAACTGCCTGTTTGTGGATCATCTTTCGAATCGAAGCTGCCGTCGTCCCAAACGCATTCCAGCCCCGAAGGGTCTGTGTTGACCAAGGGATTGTTCCACGCGTAGCTGCAAAGATTGAAACTCTGCGGGTTTGTCGGATCTGCATACGCCAACTGCGATGGGTCCGGGGACATGAACCGGCCCATCGCACTGCTGTAGTACCTAGCCCCGAAGTAGTCGTTGCCTGATTTGGAGTCACGTTCTTTGCCGGTAGAATTGGCGGTCGTGCTAGACGCTGCGCTAAAGCAACACGCGGCTGCGTGCGTCATAACGATAGGGCCTCACGTCGTAAGCATAAGCCCTTGCC
>CAYUJM010000095.1:0-17073 GCA_964445025.1 uncultured Occallatibacter sp.
TCAGCGGGAAGAACGCCAGGCCAATCTTCTGCCGTAAATTGGTCCAGTCGTCGCCGCGGCGCAGGTGCTCCATCTCGTGCTCGACGACCAATTGCAGTTCGAGCGGAGAGAGCTGCTCCAGCAAACCCGGAGGAAGCAATACCCGCGGCCGGAAGAAGCCCAGCACGCAGGGCCGTTCCACCTCTGCCGATGTGCAAAGCATCGCTGCGCGGCCAGGTTTCCCGCCTGCTCTGTTGTTCAGCAGCAACTCCTGCAGCGCCGCGCTGGCATCGACGGGAACAGCCCGCCGGGCGATTCCGCGCAGGCGAATGGCGCTGAACACCAATTCCGTCCCTTTCCAAATTGAAAGAAAGGCCCACAGGCCCACAATGGCTAAACTCCAGCGCACGTCAAGACGAACCGGTGCGCCATTCGCAGGGAAGCCATTTTCCTCATGCCCCGAGAATGCCGGCAGAAACGGAAGGAGAACCAGCAGCGCGAACACGTTCATCCAGATCAGCGACCGCGCAGCCGCGCTCAGGCGCGGCACCAGACGCAGCGCCAACGCTGTACACGCGGCCAAAACCGCTCCCTGCCACATCGCAGAGACCAGTGCGCTTGCCGCCGCGGCCGATCCATCCGTGAGCAGTGAAAATGTGTGTCCGAGGAGCGACTCCATTTATGCCTCCCCCAAAGGCCGGTCGATCTGCGCAGGCGCTTCACTCTGCCCGGATTCATCCGCGAAGCCTTCATCAGGCACACTCGCAATCGCCTCTTTCAGGCGCTTCAGCTCTTCGAGCGTGATCTCGTCATCCCCCAGCATCGACAGCAGAAGCCGTTCGCGGGAGTTGCCGAAGAACCGCTGCAACACGTGACGCACCTCAGACCGGCTGGCTTCGAGTTCCCCGATGCAGGCGTTGTAGAGGAATGCCCTGCCCTCCTGGCGATGGCTGACGTAGCCTTTGGTCTCGAGGATCCGGATGGTCGTAAGCACCGAAGTGTAGGCCAGCTCCCCCTCGTCGGAAGTGGCCGTCACCATATCGGAGACAGCCGATTCGCCCCGATTCCACAGAACCTTCATGAGCCGAAGCTCGGCTTGGGTGAGCGTGATGGATCTCTTTGGAGGCATTGATGTTATGAATCCTGAGAGGCCGATTCAGTGGCCCTAACACGATGTTGGACGCACAACTAATTTATTAGTTAGCAGGGATTTTTGTCCAGCTCACGCACCTCTGCTGCTTCCTTTGCCGCAAGCCTCTCCATCTGCTACCCTTGCATGTTTTGGTTTTGCCAAGGAATGGCGGGTGCAATCATGGGATTCAAATTTCAGAACTTCGACTTTCTCCATCTTGATTCCAGCTTCAGCGAAGACGAACTCCTCGTCCGCCGCACGGCCCGCGAATTCGTTGAGGACAAGATCGTCCCCATCATCGAAGAATGTTTTCGCGAGGGCAAATTCCCGCGCGAACTTGTCCCTATGATGGGCGAGCTCGGCTTTTTTGGCGCCAACCTGGAGGGCTATGGCTGCGCCGGAATGTCCAATGTCGAATATGGCCTGGTGACGCAGGAACTCGAGCGCGGCGATTCCGGGCTGCGCAGCTTTGTCAGCGTGCAGTCGGCGCTGGTGATGTATCCCATCTACACCTTCGGCTCCGAAGAGCAGAAGAACACTTGGCTCCCTGCTCTGGCGAGCGGAGAAAAGCTAGGCTGCTTCGGGCTGACCGAGCCTGGCTTCGGCTCCAACCCAGGCGGCATGACCACTGTCGCGCGCAAATCCGGGGACGAGTACATCCTCAACGGCGAAAAGATGTGGATTACCTCCGGCACCATCGCGGATGTCGCCGTCGTCTGGGCCAAGGTGGAGGACGAAGACCATAAGGTCCGCGGCTTCCTCGTCGAGACCGACCGTCCCGGCTTTCGCGCTTTCGATGTCCACGGCAAGTGGAGTCTGCGCGCCTCGGTGACCAGCGGGCTGTCCCTCCAGGATGTCCACGTTCCGGCAAGCAACCTGCTGCCCGGCACCGGCGGCCTGAAGAGCCCGCTCATGTGCCTCAACCAGGCACGTTACGGCATCAGCTGGGGCGCCATTGGCGCGGCCATGGATTGCTACTCGACGGCTCTGCAGTATGCCAAGACCAGAAAACAATTCCACGGTCAGCCCATCGCCAGCCATCAGCTCATCCAGGAAAAACTCGTCTGGATGGCCAGCGAGATATCAAAATCGCAACTGCTCTCGCTGCAGGTGGGCCGCCTGAAAGATTCCGGCAAGGTGGGCCATCAGCACATCTCCATGGCCAAGCGCAACAACGTGTGGATGGCCCTGGAGTGCGCGCGCATGGCTCGCGACATCCTGGGCGCCAATGGAATCACCGAGGACTACCCAGTCATGCGCCACATGATGAACCTGGAAAGTGTGAAGACCTACGAAGGCACGCACGACATTCACACGCTGATCCTGGGGCAGAACCTCACCGGAATCGCTGCGTATTGATTCGGAGCCTTTAGTATGGAGGCACAACAGGGGCTCCCATCATGTCCATCTCATTCCGTTCCGCCGTCCTGACGATTCTCGCGCTTTCCGGCATTTCCGTTGTGTCCGCTTCCGTGATGGGCGCGCAGGCCCAAACCACTCGGCCCACAGGCGCCGCGCCCGCGCGCCCGGTGTCCGCGCATTCCACCTCGGACATTCCGGCGCTTCTGGTGAGCGATATCCACTTCGATCCATTTCACGATCCGGATCGAGTCAAGGAGCTGGCTGCCGCTCCTGTGACCGGGTGGGAGCGCATCCTATCCGCTCCGGCCTCAACCAACCAGCAACAAGCATTTGAAGCGCTGCAGGAGAGCTGCCACGCCAAGGGCACCGATACTCCATTCGCCCTGCTGCAATCGAGCCTGCAAGCTATGCACGCCCGCCAGCCCGATGCAAAATTCATGATGGTGAGTGGCGACCTGATCGCCCACGCCTTCCCCTGCCGCTACTCGACCATTTTCCCCGGATCGACGCCCGCAGATTACCAGGCCTTCGTCCTGAAGACGCTGAGTTTTATCGTTGGTGAACTGCGCGCCACGTTCCCCGGCATGCCCGTCTACGTGGCTCTGGGCAATAACGACAGCGGGTGCGGCGACTACAAGCTCGATGCCGACAGCGACTTTCTGGCCGAGACCGGCAAGATTGTCGCTGATGGCTTGCTCCCATCGCAGCGGCAACAGGCCATGCAGGCGTTTGGCGCAGGCGGCTACTTCAGCGTGACCATGGCAGATATGCGCGCCACACGACTTATCGCGGTGAATGACGTATTCCTCTCGCCCAAGTACACCACCTGTGCCGGCAAGCCCGACACCGCTGCGGCAGATACGCAACTGGTGTGGCTGGAGCATCAACTCGCCCAGGCGCGAGCAGCGCACCAAAATGCATGGGTCATCGGCCACATTCCGCCCGGCATCGACCCGTACTCCACCGTGGCAAAATTCAGAGATGTCTGTGGAGGAAAGGCGCCTGTTTCGTTCCTCGCTTCCGACAGGATGGCCGATCTGCTGGTTGAGTATGCCGACGTGGTGAGGCTGGGCATCTTTGGGCATACGCACATGGATGAAATGCGCCTGCTCACGCCCGAGGCGAGCGAGCCAGCAGCCGGGAGCAAGCTTCTGGTCGTCCTCAAGATGGTGCCCTCCATTTCGCCGGTCGATGGCAATACTCCGTCGTTTACGGTCGCGCGCATAGATCCATCTGCTGCCACCCTCAAGGACTACGATGTGATCGAAGCTTCCAACCAGACGGGCATGGACGCCAAATGGTCTACGGAATACAGCTATGGCCAGACGTACCATGAGCCGCATTTCAAGCCTGCGAGCGTGAAAGATCTCATAAGCGAGTTCAAAGCTGATGGGGGAGCAACGACGGAAGTGAGCCAGGCATACATCCACAACTATTTCGTTGGCGACATGTCCCGCGAGATCAGTCCGTTCTGGCCTGAGTATGTTTGCGCGCTGGACCATTACACCGCAAAGGCCTTTGCTGCTTGCGTCTGCTCCGGCGTTGCAAAGTGAGCCCACGCCGGGAGTGAGCCGCGACCAAACGTTCCGTCAGGAGCGGCAGAAGCACGATCGAATCGATCCCGAAAGGATAGATTCCGAACATCAACAAGGCTCGGAGGAAGTTGGTATGTTGTGCTCTTCTCTGCGTACCCTTGCAGTTTCGATTTCCATTTTGGCTTGTGTGGTTGTCTCGGACACTCCAAGGGCGATCGGACAAACCGTGCGTGTGGATATCAGCGCGGGGAAGGCTGTTGAGTTCGACCCGGACAAGGCAATGGGAACGTCCATGGACATTCTCCCCGCCAGGGATATCGACGCTGTGTACTCCGAGCCCATTGTGAAAGCAGGGCTCTCTGCAGGCTGGGGGCCCATCTCTTACCGGCAAAATACCGAGCTGACGTATGACGCCTGGCACTGGAACCCCAACGGAACCTGGAGCGACGAGAACCACAAGAGCGGATACTTCCTGGGCAGCACAGAGCCGACAGAGGTCCTGAGCAAGTCGTTTGGATACCGGCTCCCGCATCGGGGAACGACGCGCAGCGACGAGGGGCAAAGCGAGTATTCGCGGATGACGGATGGAGATCCGTCGAGTTACTGGAAGAGCAATCCGTATCTGAGCAGCAAATTCACGGGCGACCCGGATTCGGCGCATCCACAGTGGGTGGTCATCGAATTCCCGTTTGCGCAACAGATCGACGCCATACAGATAGCCTGGGCCAACCCATACGCAACGAAATATGTGGTGGAGTATTGGACGGGAAAGGAAAGCGCGCTCGACAAACAAGTCTCCGCTGCGTGGGTGAAATTCCCACAGGGTGAAGTCGTGACGGGAAAGGGCGGCAGCATGGTGCAGCGGCTTGCCGACCAGCCCATTGCAACAAGGTTTCTGCGTATATGGATGACGGAGTCTTCCAATACTTGCGACACTCATGCGAGCGATGACCCGCGCAACTGCCTAGGCTATGCGATCTCGGAAATCTCCGCCGGCAACTTCAACTCGCTGGGCGAGTTTGTCGACCTGGTGCACCACACCCCGGACCAAGCGCAGACCATTACGCAGGCATCCTCTGTCGATCCCTGGCATACCGATGCAGACATCGTTTCCTCGCGCATTCAAACGGGTTTCGATCTGTTCTTCCGCAGCGGTTACACAAATCATCTTCCCGCCATGATTCCAATTGCCATGATTTATGCCACTCCCGAGGACAGTGCAGCGCAGCTTGCGTACATTGAGAAAAGGGGCTACGCAGTCTCGTATGTGGAGATGAGCGAGGAGCCGGATGGAGCGTATATGCTGCCTGAGGATTACGCAGCGTTCTATCTGCAGTGGGCCACGGCGCTGCACAAGGTCGACCCCAAGCTGAAGCTTGGCGGGCCTGTATTTACGGGTCAGAATGACGACGTCAAGGTTTGGCCCGATGCGCAGGGACGCACGTCGTGGCTGGGCCGATTCCTCGATTATTTGAAAGCTCACGGCAGAATGAGCGATCTGGCTTTTGTCTCGTTCGAGCATTATCCGCTGGATCCCTGTCTGATCACCTGGTCGGATTTATACCGCGAGCCGCAGCTGGTAGAAGGAATCCTGAAGGTCTGGCGCGACGACGGAGTTCCCGCGAATGTGCCGCTGATGAACACGGAGAGCAATGTATCGTGGTCGTTGACCGATCCGATGCAGGATCTGTTCGCGGGATTGTGGCTGGCCGATAGCGTGGGAGCATTTCTTACCCACGCGGGGCCGGGCGCTGCCTACTACCACTCGCCCATCCAGCCGGAAGCGCTGCAGTCCGGATGCCAGGCATGGGGTACGTATGGGAATTTTGTCGCCGACGAAAAACTGGAGATCAAGCAGTACACTGCACAATACTTCGCCGGACAGATCCTTAATCTCGACTGGGTGAAACATGGCACCGGCACGCATCAGTTATATCCGGCCGCAGGCGATTTGCGAGACGAAGCCAAGCACGATTTGATTACCGCCTATGCTGTGAAACGGCCGGATGGGGAGTGGTCGCTGCTGATCATCAACAAAGATCCGAGCAACGCCCATAACGTGAAGATCGCCTTCCAGGACAAAGGGGCGGGTACTGCGGCGCAATTCTCGGGAACGGTGAAAGCAGTCACGTTTGGAGCGGCGGAATATGTGTGGCACTCGTCAGGCGCAACCAGCCATGCAGACCCCGACGGCCCGCCGAAGCGAAGCGCGGTTGAGTGGAAACCCGGGCAGCAGGTGTTGCTCCCCAAGGCATCCATCACGGTGTTGACCGGCAGAGTCAGTGGAACGTAGAGCTTCGCCATCGTGTCATACGGTCCGATCACACCTCACGATAAAAAGCGATGTTGAAAACGTGCCCGCGCCTCGGCGCCCCCGGACATACGGATGCCACAAAGGTGTTACGTGAGTTTCGTCCAAAGTCGCAATCAGGTGACCGAAGGGTTATGTAGGTTTACCGGCAAAAGATGGTTCAATGAAATGAGATACCTCACCATCTGGAGCTGGCATGGTGAACTGGCTAGAAATCCCGGACCTGGCGGCCGTCGCACTGCTGGCAAGCGCCTTCGCTTCCGTATCTCGGCGCAATCAAACTCCTGTCTCGAGGCTCTGGCTCACCGGCTGGATCATGATCGTGCTTCACTTCGCGGCCTTCACCTTCCTACCCGCTCCCGGCATCTGGGGCATACTGGCCGCGAATATCGGATTGGCAGCTCTTATTTGGGCGGGCCTTCTGTTCATGTGGGCGTCTGTCCCTGACCGCCATGAGAGTTATAGCCGCTGGATGCTGGCCGCGCTGCTTTTGGTCAATACGCTTTACATCGTACTCATCAGCGCCGATACAGCCCCAGCCTGGGCGCTGAATACCGTCGCGGTCCTGCTCGGCGGCCTTCCCTTGGCGATCGCAGTCGTATATTCTCGCAAGTTCAACCACCCCATGCGCCGCGGCCTGGTCGCCCTTTACTGCGCTCTTTCCATCTTTCTACTGCTCGTCCAGCACCGGCCGGGCAATGGCGCCGATCTGGCTCAGAATGCTCTTTTGTTTACGGTCTACTTCGCATGCTGCATCCACTTCTGGCACATGTACCGTCGCGGCACTGCCGGCGCTTTCGTAACCATCGCAGGATTCCTGGCATGGTCGCTGGTGTTCGTCGTGGCGCCGGCAGCCATGGCGTTTCTGCCTCAGGTGCACATCGAGGGCGAGGTGTGGAACCTGCCCAAGTATGTGGTTGCAGTCGGCATGATCCTGCTTCTGCTCGAGGACCAGATCGAACACAATGAGTACCTGGCTTTGCATGACATGTTAACGGCGTTGCCAAATCGACGGCTCTTCCAGGACCGCCTGGGTCTCTCGCTGGAACGCGCACGCCGCGAAGGCACGCAGACCGCCCTGATGGTTATTGACCTGGACGGCTTCAAAGAAGTCAACGACACGCTTGGACACCATGTGGGCGATCTGCTGCTGCAGCGCGTGGGATCGATCTTTTCCGGGCGCGTACGTGGTTGCGACACAGTAGCGCGCACTGGCGGCGACGAGTTCTCCGTGATCCTCGAGGAGAATCCCAGCCGGCAGGAAGCCATGGAAGTAAGCGAGGCCCTGATGGAGTTGCTCATTCAACCTCAGGAGATCGAGGGACACACGGTCACGGTGGGTGCAAGCGTAGGGGTTGCACTGTTCCCCGAAGACGCATCCGACATGCAGAGCCTGTGTATCAAAGCCGACCTGCGCATGTACGAAGTGAAGCATTCAGCCGATCACCAGTGCGAACCCTGGGCGCTGGAATCTCCCATTCCACAGATCACGGCACATTCCCGAACGGCGCCTGCTTACGAACTTCCAATTATGGCTCGGGTGTCAAGCTAAGCGGGAACGCTGGTCGCATTCTGCGAGATCACGTCGCACCGGGAGCCCAATCCCCGGAAGAGTGGGTCCGCCGAACCCAGAGCAAAAACAACCATCGACAATCCTTCGCCGGTGCGGCATATTCTTGTGTCATGCAAATCTCCCGACTTCGCCGCCGCTCCGCATTCATTTCCATGTTGCTGGCTCCCTGCGCCTCAATCCTGGGTCTCGTGGTCGCCGCGCAGCCGCCCTCCAACCCCACGATCGTTCTCCACGCGGCGCGTCTGCTGCAGGTGGATACCGGCGCGCTGATCATGCCCGGCGAGGTGCTGATCGAGGGCGACCGTATTCGCGCCGTCGGCGCATCGGTGGACCACCCGCTAAGCGCGAAGATCATCGACCTGGGAGATACGACTCTGCTTCCAGGCCTCATTGACGCCCACGTGCACCTCTTCCTGCATCCGGGAGCGGAGGACCTGCAGACGGTGGAAGAGTCCGTGCCCTGGCGCGTCATTCTTGCCGAACAGGCAGCCAAAGCGGATTTGCTGGCCGGTTTCACCACCGAGCGCGACATGGGCACCGAGGGCGCCGGCTCCGCCGACACGGCTATCCGCGACGCTGTCAACCAGGGCCTCATTCCAGGGCCGCGCATGCGCATGAGCGGCAATGCCATCGATATTCTGGGCGGCCACGAAGACGCCAACCGGTACAATCCCGCGCAGCATGTGCTCTCCAACGCCGACTACGCCAACTCCGCCGAGCAGATCATCGAGGTGATGCGCGGGCAGCACAAGGAGGGATCCGACTTCGCCAAGATTTATGAGACAGGCCCGGACCGCATGATCGACGGCGTCCTCCATACGCCGTATCAGTACACCTCCGCGCAACTCGCTGCGGCCGTCGAGGAGGCCCACCGCCTGGGCACGCGGGTCGGCGTTCACGCGATGGGCGAGCCGGGCACACTCTACGCGGCGCAGGCAGGCGTCGCCTCAATCGACCACGCCACGCAGCTCAGCGATGAGACGATGCGGCTGATGCGCGAGAAGCACATTCCAGCCGTGCCCACCTTCACGATCTTCGAATATTTCGCGCAGCACGCCAGCTCGCCCTCAGCCGCCGCGCGCGAACAGGCTCTGCTGGACTACAAGATTGCCGAGTTCAAAAAGCAGGTTGCCGCGGGCATTCCCTTTGCGGTTGGCTCCGACGTGGGGCCGTTCCCGCACGGAACCCAGGCCCGCGAGCTGGAGCTGATGGTCAAGTATGGAATGAAGCCGCTGGCCGTGCTCCAGGCCGACATGATTGAAGGCGCGAAGCTCCTCGGTTGGGAGGACCAGATCGGTCAGCTCAAGCCGGGCTATTTAGCCGATATTGTCGCCGTCCCCGGCAATCCGCTTGAAGATATTACTGCCGTCGAGCGCGTGAGCTTTGTGATGAAGGGCGGGGTGGTGGTGCGGCAGTAGACAACTGCATCGACCTGAGATTGTGAGACAGACTATTTTCGCGCGGAGGCTGCGGCCGCCTGCGCTCTCCGCTCCTCAATCCGCTTGAGCGTCTCGCGCCAGCGCTTCGACTTTTCCGGCAGAAGAGAGTCTTCCACGGCCTTGCGGTATCCGCCCAAATAGATCGAATAGAGGATCGCCAGCGAGCAGCCAGTTCCCCACAGGAAGCCGACACAAAGCCCGACTAAGGCGGCAGGGCCAAAATCTGTCATGGTGCACGTCCTTTCCTTGAGTTCCCGACGAGCGGGCAGGTTGAGTGTCGAGGTGTCCCGCCCTTTCGACAGAAGAAAGTCCAAAGGATGGGGCACGGAGCTAAACGGTCTGGTTGAGAGCCGCGTTTTCCCGCCCGGCTACACGGCGACAGTGAAGCTGTCCTCGGTCCGCGTCACTGCGTGATACAGCGTGTCGCGCTCCACGGGAATCCGCCCGGCCTCCGTAATCAGCCGGCAAAGCTCCTTGCGCGTCATGCCCTGCGGCGTCGTCGCCCCGGCATCGTGGTAGATCTTCTCTTCGATCACCGTACCATCCAGATCGTCGGCGCCAAAGCGCAGCGCAATCTGCGCAATCTTCGGCGTCATCATCTGCCAGTACGCCTTGATGTGCGGGAAGTTATCTAGAAGCAGCCGGCTCACCGCAATCTGCCTTACGTCCGTCAGTCCGGTGGTCACCGGCAGGTGGTCGAGCGGCGTGTTTTCCGGATGAAAGGCGAGTGGAATGAAGGTCTGGAAGCCGCCCGTTTCATCCTGCACGGCACGCAGCTTGAGCAGGTGGTCCACGCGGTCTTCATCGTCCTCAATGTGGCCGTACAGCATGGTCGCATTGGATTTGAAGCCCAGCTTGTGGGCCAGGCGCGCGGTCTGCAGCCACTCCTCGCCATCGATCTTGTGGTCGCAAATGATGGACCGTACCCGTGCCGAGAAGATCTCCGCGCCGCCGCCCGGCATCGAGTCCACGCCGGAATCGCGCAGCTTGATGAGCGTCTCTTCGATGGTCAGCTTCGCGCGCCGCGCCAGATACGCCACCTCCACCATGGTGAAAGCCTTGATATGTACCTTGGGGAAGCGCTGCTTGAGGCCGATGACCAGATCAAGGAAGTACTCGAGAGGGAGATCGGGGTGCAGTCCGCCCACAATGTGGAACTCCGTCACTGCCTCCGAGTAGCCGGAAGCCGCGGTCTCCCATGCCTCTTCGAGCGCCATGGTGTAACCGGCGGGATCGCCCTTCTTTCGGCCAAAGGCGCATAGCTTGCAGGCTGCCACACAAACGTTGGTAGGGTTGATGTGGCGATTGACGTTGAAGTAGGTCACGTCGCCGTGCATCCGCTCGCGCACGTGGTTGGCCAGCCAGCCCACCGCCAGCACGTCCGGCGAGCCGTAGAGCACGATTCCGTCGCTGAAGTCCAGCCGGTTCCCGGCAATCACCTTCGCGGCTATGGGCTCCAGCCGTGGGTCATGGCTTCGAAAAGCGGCGGGTTGGCGGGATTCGGCAATCTCGGTCTGCATATAAGAATGATACAGAAATCGTTCCTGGTGATTCACTTTTGCCCGATTTCGACCCCGTCTGCCCGGGGCTCGACCAGCACACCGTCATAAAGCGAGGCGGCCACCATGCGGTCGCCGGCCGTTCGAATCAGGCCGATCCTGTAGCCGGTTTGCCACCATTTCCAGGTCATTGTTTTAGGGTCGATGGAAAAAATCTGGTCGCTCGACCGGGAACACACAATCACTCTTTGCAGCCGGGTGTCATAGGTCAGATCGTCTACATCGCGGAAGGGCAGCCGCTCAATCCATCGCCACGATTTGCCCTTGTCCTGGGTGAAGTAGACCCCTTCGCGCGCTCCCAGCCAAAGCGTCCCATCCGGGGAAAATGCCACGCGATGGATGCGCGTGAGCATGAGGGGAATCTGCATCGGCATCCAGTTCGCGCCGGAATCGGTAGAGATCACCACCCCGTCCGGCCGGGCTGCGACCAACGTGCCCCCCTGCGCGGTGACTGAGAGGTATTCGCTGGATCCCATCACCATACCGCCCTGCCAACTGGCTCCGTGGTCCTTGCTTGTCAGCAGCCCCATACTGGTCGAGGCCAGCCACGCATCTCCGCTGAGGTCGAGCGCGCGCACGCCGCTCTCCAGTTGGATTTCCGGCGCTCTGACTCGCTTCTCAATGTTGATTCGTTTCCCGGACAGGGTCTTGGTCTCGTCCTTCACCAAGGTGTTCGAGATTGTGTTTCTCGGCTCCCAATGGGGGGCAACGCCTGCCGCCAGATTCTGCACCAACAGGAAGATGCCATGGCTGGTCCCGGCGGCCACCGTTCCATCCGGCGCCTGGGCCAGCGCGAAGACATCGCGGCCCTCCAGACCATCGCCAATCTGATCCCAGGTTGCGCCTCCATTCAGGGTAAAGAAAGCGCCGCCGTAGTTCTTGTCGTTTACCACCCCCGCATAGAGGTGCGTCGGGTCTGCCTGGTCGACCAGCAGCGCATCCACCTTGCGTTCCGAGAAGCCCCCGTTCGAGGCCACAAAACTCGCGCCCCCGTCGTCGCTCACCAGAACGCCGCCACGGTCCGTTGCCAGCAGCACATGGTTGGAATCGCCCGGATCTACGTAGACGTCGTTCACGATCACGTCCGCGCCCGTCATGGCCTTGAAATGCCTGCCGCCGTCCGTGGTTTTGTACAGGCCCTCCGTGGTTCCCGCGTAAACCACCTCGCGATGGTTGGGGTCCTGCATGAGGACGCGCGTCCTGCGCGCATCCTTGGGAATGCCTTCGATCTTATGAAACAGCTCGCCACCGTTCTCGCTCTTGTAGATACCGCTGCACGCGCTCAGGAAAACGGTGCGGGGCCTGGCGGGATCGAGAATGATGGAGAAAACGTCGGAATCCTCAATCACGCCTTGCTTGATGCTCTTCCAATGCTTGCCGCCGTCCACCGTCTTCCAGGGCAGGTGCCAGGTGCCGGCATACACTATATCCGGATTTGCGGGATCCACCGCGAGCGACTCCACCTCGTGAATCTCTTTGCTCCCTTGTGGGCTGATCAGCTTCCAGGATGAGCCCGCGTCAGTGGAGCGGAAAACCCCCTGCAGGCTTCCGGCAATGAGAATTCGCGGATTCGAGGGCGCTTGCGCAAGAGCGAAGATAGATTGCCCGCGCAAATCTTGCACGGTCTTCCAGCTATTGCCATTGTCGTGGCTGATCCACAAGCCGCCGCCGGGCTGTTCGATCCTCCAGGCCCCCGCGAAAATCGTGGATGGATCCGCCGCATCCACCACGATGTTGTCGATCACCAGGTCGTCCGCTGCATCCAGCTTTGCCAGTCTGCGCCAGGATGCGCCGCGATCCTGCGATTCGTAGATCCAACTGTCAGTTGTGCCCAGATAAAGATGATTCGGCTGGCCGGGAATAGCGGCAAACGCACGCGCATCTCCGCCTGCCGGGCCGACAGGGCTCCAAATCGCCTGTGCCGGCAGCTTTCCCCAAGCCGCCGCAAGAATCAGAAAAGCGAGAGCCCGCATGAGATTTCCACGTCGGCTCAGGTGTCTAGCACAAATCCGCATACGGCTCATTCAACCAACAAGCTCCCCAGGAACAAATACAGCCATGAAGGAATGAAGACTCGCAAAATGAATGAGGCTGACCGGCTTGCCGGTCAGCCTCAGTTCGTTGCAGGAGGATTAGCTTAGCCATTTTCATCCTCAGGCCTTCCCACGATTGCAGGACGGCCCGAGGCACTGGTTAACTTCCTGTGCAGGCCAAGACGCCCTGCCCCTATTGGGCTGCCGGGGTCGTGGCTGGCTTCTTGTGGTGCACGGGCTTGGCGCCAAGGGGCTTGCGCACCTCAGGCTTCACCGCAGTCTCATCCACCGGAGTGGTTCCACTCACGTCACCCGAGAAAGTTGCACCCGCCGGTACCAGGTAATCCTCCACCGTCTGGCCGTCCGTGGTGCCGGTTGCGACACTGATGCGGGAAGCATCAATGCCCTTCTCCGTTACCAGGTACTCCTTGGTGTTGACCGCGCGCTGGGATGCATCATCGATCACAGGCTTCGCGTGCTTGTGCTTCTTGGCGATTGCCTCTTCCTTGGCGGTCTTGGCTTTTTCCTTGGCATCCGATTCGCCGACCACGACAGCCTTGGAATCCGACTGTTGTTGCAGGCTCAGTGCCACCTGATCGAGGCAGGCCTTGGCTTCGTTGTCAACGCGGGTCGGACGCTTCTTGTCCTTGTCGAAGCTGATCGAGCAGAGAGCCTGCGTATGCGGCGCCGGTGGAACATACGGGGCCGTGATGGTCACCGTGGTGTTGGCCGTCGCTGTCTGGCCCTTATCGTCCGACACATTGCAGGTAATGCCCACCGCACCTGTCGCAGCTCCAGCGGAGGAGAAGGTCGCAGTGGTGCCGCTTCCGCTCACCGAGCCGGCCGAGGCCGAGTAGCTGTAGGTCAGCGGGCGGTTCTGCGGGCTCAGGCCAACGGAGGTAATGGTGCTGGTCTCACCCGGCTTGATGGTGGTTGGGCTGGCCGTGCAGCTGATGGTGGGCGGCTCGAATGCCTTGACCGTGAAGCTGGCCGAGCAGTCTGCCGTTTCGCCGGGTCTGAGACCTTCTTTACCGGGCTTTCCTTCCTTGACCGTGCCTTTGACCGTATAGGAGCCTGCAGCAAGCGATCCGGTCGCGATTGATACGCTCGTACCGTTGCCTGCGGCGCCAAGACCCGACCAGGAATAAACGGCATTGAGCTTCGGATCCAACGCTCCGGCAATAGCGGTTACTGTAACCGGATCGCCAGGGAAAACAGACGCCGGGCTGGCCGTGCAGGCCAGGGTCACTGGCGGAGGCGGTGCAAGAGCGCCGATGTGGTACACAAAGCCTGCGCTCAACCGCGCCATGTTGAAATTGCCGCGTCCAGCGTCAAAATTCTCATGCGTGTACTGGTAATCCGCCTGGAAGATACGAATAGCAAGATGATGGTTGAAAAGCGGCGTGTTGTAGTCCATGCCGCCACCGGCCGTCAAAGCCACGCCAAAGGCATTGCCGCCTCCGGGAGCATTGAAACCGACGTAGTCCGTACCCACCAACGCGTGAACAAACGGAGTCACATCCGCGCTTGGAAAGCGGAATATCAAGCCGCCGCCCCCGCCGGAAAAGTCGTTATTGGAATAGGTCGACCCGGAGCCAGTATTGGGATAGGGCTCCTCATTCACGATGTGCTCATCAGCTTCCAACTGCACGCCCACATACTTGTTGAAGTAGCGCGCGACGCTGAAGATGGAGCCGTAGTCGATGCTCTGGCTGGTGACTCCGTTTACGTTTCCATGCGGCGCCAGATAGCTGTAACCAGCAAAAATATCCCACTTCGACAGGGAATCATCCGCTGCGGCCGGAGCGGCCGGTTTGGATGCATCCTGCGCGGCTAATGCCAGGGGCAGAAAAGCCACAAAAGCCAAGCCAAGGGCCCAGCTCAAAGACTTTGAAACACGAGAGTACATGCGTTTATCCTCCGCAACAGATCTGAACGATCAGTAATTGAAAGCTGTTTCGAGCTCGTTTATCGGCTCAGGGTCACTCGAATCCGCAATACATACGGATCGACAGCCGCACCTACAGCACTATTAAACGTACCATAGGTGAATTCCGACAACACATCTTTTTCAACAAGATGCGGTATTCAGATGCTTAACAAAGGCGAATCGGCACCTCGTTACTTTGGTAACTTACCGCTCGCAGGAAACGACGTCTCTTCTCCACTCATCCTGCGTTCAACGTCTTCAGCAGGCTGCGCGGTTCGCGCTGGATCTTCTCTTGTAGAAGCGTAATCGCGTATAAGAGTTGCTCGGGGCGCGGAGGGCATCCAGGAACATAAACGTCTACGGGTATGATCTGGTTTACGCCCTGCACCAATGCGTAGTTATTGAACACCCCGCCGGAAGTCGCGCACGCCCCCATGGAGATCACCCATTTTGGCTCTGGCATCTGGTCGTAAAGGCGGCGGATAACTGGCGCCATCTTGTTCGAAACCCGCCCCGCGATCACCATCAAATCCGATTGCCGTGGCGAAGGGCGAAAAACTTCGGCTCCGAACCGCGCAATGTCATACCGAGACGCACCCATCGACATCATTTCGATGGCACAGCAGGCCAGGCCAAACGTCATGGGCCACACGGAGTTCTTCCGTATCCAGTTAACGGCAAAGTCCATGGAAGTCAGGAACACGCCCTCCGGCTCTTCATAGCCGTAGCTCACTTCCTTGAGTTTGTCGCGATTCTTTGCGCTGCTCTCAAGCGCACCGAAAAGATAACGATCCTTCTCTGCTGTAGCGGCCATTCTTCTACTATACCCCCGTCGTCGTCTGCGCCGTATGTTCAGAAACGCACTACTGAATGCTCTGATGCGAGCTCTCAGCTTTCAGTCTCGCGTTCCCGATCCGCAAGCAGAACTCATCCAGCGGAAGAGCTCCGGCTCAACTGCGTCTTGGCTCAATCGATGGATCCCCCAAGAAGCCCCGCCCTGACCGAGGCCAACTTCCCTTTCCGCTCCGGGATCGCATCGTCGTTCGCAACGATCCTGCGGAAAATCGGCCGCACCGACACGCCGGTGCATAGCCAACGCTCCTCGCGCATCAAACCGGCCAAGCCATCGCGAATTGGACCCACCGTCTCCAAAAAGCCGCTGAATTGGCTACTCTTCCTCATGCAACTACCACATTCTTCCTCATGAGTCCATCGGGTTCTTCGAGATACTTGCGTAATCCGGCGGTCTTTAAGAGAATCAGGGTAAGCCTCAACAATGTTCTTCCGGTTCTTGGTCTATTGCCGGCCTCTGCCGGTCACAGGGCAGTTGTGAACAGCCACGAATCTACAAGAAGCGACCATCGAACACCGAACCATGTCTCTCGTCCGCAGTCCATTCGCGGGCGCTTTTCCGGAGTGGAAATAGCCATGCGCAGTCGTAGTCCTTATTTGCTTTTCCTGCCCGCCCTCCTGGGATCTTCCGTCATTGCCCTGGCCCAGACGCCCGCCTCAGCCTCAGCTCCCGCCACTCAGGCGCAGATCGCCCAACTCCAGCAAGCCGTCCAGAGCGCTCAGTCGGCCGGTGACAACGCCTGGATGCTGGTTTCCGCGGCCCTGGTGCTGCTCATGACCGGCCCCGGTCTGGCCTTGTTCTACGGCGGCCTGGTGCGCAAGAAAAACATCCTCGGCACGATGATGCAGAGCTTCGCCATGATGGGGCTGGTGACGGTGATTTGGGCGGTTGCTGGTTACTCGCTGGCCTTCGGCCACGGATCCAGCTTTATCGGCGGCTTCGAGCACCTGTTTCTGCGTGGCGTTGGCTTGACGCCCAACACCGACTACGCCGCCACCATTCCCGAACAGACCTACATGATTTATCAGCTCATGTTCGCGATCATCACCCCGGCGCTCATCACCGGCGCCTTTGCCGAGCGCATGAAGTTCAGTTCCATGGCTGTTTTTTTGTCACTCTGGTCTCTGCTCGTCTATAGCCCGATGGCCCATATGGTGTGGGGCGTCGGCGGACTGCTCAACTCCAGTGGCGGCCGTTTCCCCAGTCTGGATTTCGCCGGCGGCACCGTGGTGCACGTCACCTCGGGCGTTTCGGCCCTCGTGACCTGCCTCTACCTCGGCAAGCGCATCGGCTACCCGCAGATCAAGATGGCGCCTCACTCCATGGTGCTCAGCTTCATCGGCGCCTGCCTGCTGTGGGTGGGCTGG
>CAYUJM010000096.1:0-16948 GCA_964445025.1 uncultured Occallatibacter sp.
GGATCACCAGTAGCCGCGCGCTACCGACCTCCAGCGCCGGCTACTGGTCCCCGTCAGTTTTCTTGTGCAACGCAAGCGCCTCCGAAGAGACGTGATCCTTCGGGGGCGAATTTTTGTCTCAAAAACAGTCCTCCGTGTTCAGTTCTCACACGAGCGAATTTCGAAGCGGATTCACCTGCTCTAAAAGAGCAAGGCTCTACAGGCTTCTGAAAAGCTCAATCCAGGCCGCTGTCTTGAAAGGGCGCGGCTTCAACAGCCTGCCCTGAGCGCAGTCGAAGGGTGTCGCGAAGGCCACAAAACAAGGTTGGGCTTGACAGCCCGCGGAAAATCTCGAAACGGAGGGAGGCGGGGGTTTCAACCCCCGCATAAAGCGCGCAGAGTAAATGCGGGCTTCAGCCCCGGAAGATCGCTCTCTGCAAGTCTTGCCAAAACCGCGAGCTTTTCCGCAGCGTGTCGAGCCGTGCCCTTTTAAAGCTGCAAGTTTTTATAAAGGCTCTCATCCCCGCAAGCTTTTCATCCGCAAACACGCGCGGAGCTACGCCGTTGCCCGCTGGTGTTCGTGGTGCCCCAGGCGCACGCTCACGACCCTCGAAACGCCCGGCTCCTGCATGGTGACGCCGTAGATCAAATCGGCGGACTGCATCATGCGCTTGGAGTGCGTGACCAGCAGGAACTGCGTGTCCGTGCTGAGTGTATGCAGCAGGTCGGCAAGCCGGCCCACGTTGGTCTCGTCCAGCGGGGCATCGACTTCGTCGAGCACGCAGAAAGGACTCGGCTGGAACTGGAAGATGCCCACCAGCAGCGCCAGCGCGGTGAGTGCCTTTTCGCCGCCCGAGAGCAGCAGGACATTCTGCAGCTTCTTGCCCGGCGGTGAGGCCACAATCTCCAGCCCGCTCTCCGCCTGGTTTTCCGCATCGGTGAGGCGCAGGAATGCCTGGCCGCCCTGGAACAAACGCGAGAAGACGTGGGCGAAGTTCTCGTTGATTTTGGCGAAGGCTTCTTCAAACTTGGTGCGCGAAATCTGATCGATCTCCTTGATGGTCTCCTGTGTATTCTCGATCGACTCGATCAGGTCCTTGCGCTGCGCTTCCAGGAATCCATGGCGATCGGCCGTCTCCTTGTACTCATCGAGCGCCATCATGTTTACCGGGCCCATCTGCTCCAGGCGCTGGCGCAGCGTGCGGCAGGTCTCCTCTTCGGCGGCGAGCCCATCCTCTGACAGCCGCCCGATCTGGCCGTCTTCGCGGAGCACCTGGGCTTCCAGGTTGACCTCCGCCAGGCAACTGGCCTCAAGATGCTCAAGGTCGGCGTGCAGCTTGGCCACTTGGCTCGATCGGTCGGAGCGGTTGTCGCGCAACTGGTCCAGCGCCGCCCGCGCCGTCTTCAACTGCGCTTCGATCGCGCCTAGCTGTTGGCGCAGGGCCTGCGATTGCGCGGCCAGCGTGTGCGCCAGGGCCAGCGCTTCGTCACGGACGCCGGCCAGCTCCTGCTGGCGGCTGGCCAGGGCGGCACTTTCGGCAATGCGCTGCTCGCGCTCGGCTTCGGCGGAGGCGCGCTGTTGCTCCAGGGCCAGAACGCGGCGCTCCAGATCGGCATGCAGCCGGTCGATGCGCTGGAAGGCTGCCTCGGCGCCGCGGCGGCGTTCTTCCAGGCCGGCCAGCTCCGCAGTCACCTGTGCCGCTTCCTGCTGCAAGCCTTCGCGATTCTGGCGCGACACGGCGAGCTGTGCCTGCAATTGGTCAAGAGCCGCCTCGGACTGCGCGTGCTCGGCTTCCAGGTGCGCGGTCTCTTCGCGCTTCTGCTCGATGGAGCTGTGCTTTGCTTCGCGGGCATCCTTGTTGCGCGCGGCCTGTAGAGTCCACTCCTGAAGGCGGCGCTCCACCCGCTGCACTTCCGACTCCATCTGCTTGAGTGCCGCGCCTTGGTTGGCTGCATCGCTTTCTGCCTGTCGCCGCTCCGCGCTGCTGGCTTCCAATTGAGCCGTCAGCTCCTCGATGGTGCGCGTGAGGGCTGCCTCCTCCGTCTCCGCCTGCGCCAGGCTGGTATCCAGCTTTGACAGGCGTTTCTCGGTCTCGCGCAGCTCGCGCTTCAGCACCAGCGGTCCTTCGCTGGCGGGCTTGCCGCCGGTCACAGTGGAGTTATGAAAGCACTCGCCCTCCAGCGTGAGGAAAAAGGCATGGGCGTGTTGGGCGGCCAGACGCTGTGCGTCGGCGGAGTCTTCCACGAGATAGCCGTACTTGAACTTGGGAAGGATCGACTCCAGCAGCCCGCCAAAGCCGTTCAACACACGGATCGAATCCTTGAGCGGGGTGATTCCAGGGCCGGTGATGGGGTCTGGATCTTCCTGAAAAAGCGCACCCTGTTCCGCGGGATGAATCAGAAATGTGGCGCGTCCATCCACGCCGGACTTGAGCAGCCGTACTCCCTGTTCGGCGGCGACCCAGTTCTCCACCACCACATAGTTCAGCTCTTCGCGCAGGAACTCGTCCACCACTCCTTCATGCTCGCCGTTCACCTCCAGGAAGTCCGCAAGCGTGCCCACCGGCGCCAGCCCTGGGCCGAGCGCATCGGGTTTCAAGAGCCGCCGCACGGTGTCGGTGGAGTAGCTGTGATTGCGGATCAGCGCCTGCAGCGAATCGCGCCGTCCGGCAACCGCGGCCTGTTCGCCGCGCAGTTGGTTGGCGTGTGCGCGAAGCGCGTTTTCTTCCGCCCGCCTGGCCTGCAGGGACTCGCGCAGAGCGGCGATTTCACCTTCGAGCCGCTTGAGCGCGTCGGCCGCCGACTCAAAGCGCAGCCTCACCTGTCCGCTTTCGACGCCCAGGTTCTCTCGTTCGTTGCGCGCCTGGCCCATCTCCGCCTCCAGCCGCTCCGCCTCGCGTTCCAGGGCCGCCAGGCTCTCCTCGGCCTGCGCGGTGTGGTTGCGTGCGTTCCCTGCCTGGGTCAGCAGGTGCATCACGTGCCGCCGCGTCATCTCCAGTTGGCGCTCGGCGGCAAATACCTCCTCGGCAGCGGCGCGCGCCTCGTGCTGGCGAGCCTCGACCTTCTGCCGGAAAGCCCGCGCCTCACCGGCAGCCGTTTCCAGAAAAGCGTGTTGTTGCGTGCGCTCTTCAGCGATTCCGCCCAGCTGGGTCCGCGTTACTTCAAGCTCTCCTGCAGCGGCCGCGATGCGCGCCTCCAGATCGCTGACCCGTTCCGTATTGGCGCGTTCCCGCGCTGTGGCGCGCTCCAGTTCGACAGCGGCCTCATTGGCCCGGCCTTGCGCTTCCTGACCTTCCCGGTCGAGTTCGTATCCGTGCGCCGTGAGGGAGTGCTGGCTGCCTTCCAATTCGCCAATTTCGCCCGCCGCACCGTGGATGTGCTCGGACAGAGAAGCAATCTCCTGGTCCAGGCGGGCCAACTCGGTGTCCATCACCGCCATGCGGCTGGCCAGCACCACGCGCAGCCGCCCGCGCAGTTCGTCGCGGACAGCAGCAAACCGCTCCGCCTTCGACGCCTGCCGCTTCAGGCTGTTCATCTGCCGCGTGACTTCCTCAAAGATGTCGTCCACGCGGGCCAGGTTCTGCTTGGCGCTCTCCAGGCGCAACTCGGCGAGGCGCTTCTTGGTCTTGAAGCGCGTAATCCCTGCCGCCTCCTCAATGATGGCGCGGCGATCGTGCGGCTTCGAACTCAGCAGTTGGCCAATGCGTTCCTGGCCGATGATGGCATAGCTTTCCGGGCCCAGGCCGGTGCCCATGAAGATGTCCTGAATGTCGCGCAGGCGGCACAGCTTGCCGTTCAGCAGATACTCGCTCTCCCCGGTGCGAAACAGCCGCCGGGTGATGACGATCTCGCCCTTTTGCGGCGTGCGCTGGAACTTCCGCCGCCTTATCTTCAGCACCACCGGCTGCGGCCCCTCGCTCGCGCTTGCGGAGACTGGCTGCTCCGGTCCGTCTTCCTCGAGCGCCTGTCCCGGCTGCTCGGCGGCAATAATCTCCTCGGCCTCAACCGCCCGCTGCCGCCGGATTTCTTCTTCATCCCAGTCGGTCGGGCTTTCGTGGTCAACCGCCACTTCAGGTTCCACGGGCACAGGCCCCTCGTAGGCCTCCGGATCGATCAGAGTCAGCGTCACCTCGGCCATGCCAAGCGCCTTCCGGTCCCGGGTTCCGGCAAAGATCACATCCTGCATGTGTGTGCCGCGCAAGGATTTAGCGCTCTGTTCGCCCAGCACCCAACTCACCCCATCCAGGATGTTGGATTTGCCGCATCCGTTTGGCCCCACCACCACGGCAATGCCAGCTCCCGGCACGCTCAACTCCGTGCGATCGCAGAAGCTCTTGAAGCCGAGGATGTGTATCTTTTTTAGTTTCAGCATCTTAACTCCGAGTCGATTGGGCCCGTCGCAATTCCGGTCCAGCGAGCGGCAATAGTCCCTTGGATGCGCCCCGTTGGATGAAAATACTGTTACCCGATTACAGACTCTACGGAGCCTCGGTGACAGGGTCAACGGTGGCGAGAGCAGTTTTTGTGGATAAGGCAGGCCGGAATTCCTGTTATTGAAAAATACGCAATCGCAGCCTGGCTGCTGGCCAATTCTCGCGGATATTGACCGCGTTTCCCACAGATGGAGCCGGCAAGGGCAAAAATCCACCGGACCTGTCCCAAGATGTATCGAACGGCCTGGGGACGGAGCCGCATGGTCCCATGTCGCGCCGCCGGAGGGTTGAGCGCCTCGCCGGATCGACCCTGAAGTGGCCGCTGGACGAAAGGTGTATTGCCCGCTCCCTGCTTGAAGGCGGATTCTGCAGAATGGATTCAACTCGTCCGAAAGCGGTATAACTGCTCGACGAAGAGTCGAACAGCGCGTGGAGCTGCACGCGATGAGCCGGACGGAATGGCCTATGCTGCAAGGACGCAAAGCTCTTGAACTTGGATTGTTTTCACCTCACTAACTGAGCCCTTGGCCGTGTACCATTGGTGAGTCCGGATAGGAGATATTTCACCCCGCCTCGGGGCCTTCGCGCAGCCTGCTTTATCATCAGTTGCAGTATCTTGCTTGTCAGGCTGCATGGATGGGTGCGAAGGGATGTTCTTGGGGAACATAGCTTCGTGCCCGCTGAACGCGCCGAATTGAGGGATTCGCCGCCGTTCGCCCGATGTCTCTCTTTAGTTTCCGCACTGGGGCGGTCGGAATTGAGAAGTTATCCGGTGCCGAACGGTTGCTCTAATCGTGATTCGCGTGCCCGGTAGATCGCGCCAGAGTCTCCCCAATGCGCAGTCATCGGCACCCTTGATGCTTGTGAGGTTTGATTGCAACAATCAACTCGTGCCACGAATGTTTCTTTGGCTCCCGCCAAGGAAGATCTTGTCCTGACGGATCTGTGGCTTATTGTCCGCAAAAGGCGCGTGCTTCTGGCAGGAATGGCCGTCGGTCTCTCGCTGCTGACTGTTGCGGCCGGCCTCTACCGGGGAAAGATGTTCACGGCAACCGGGGAGATCCAGATACAGCCGGGTTCGGCGTCCGAATTGAAGCAGTCGATCGGCGCGGTCCTGGGAAGCGGCAGTACGCTCGATGTAGTTATTGAAAGCGATAGCCGCATTTTGGAGAGTGATAAACTCCTGACCACCGTTGCAAAAACTCTCAAACTCCAGGACAACCCGATGTTTTTGGGAGCGCTGAGTGTGAATAAGTCAGGCCTCTTCGGCAGCGTGACCCGGCCGGTGCTGCATGGCAATCTTGACGACCCGTTCGTGCGCAACGCGGTCCTGAAACTCCTCCGCAAGCATTTGACCGTGGCGCGTGTCCCGCGCACCCAGATGATCACAATCTCCTACGTCAGCAAGGACCCACAGCTATCGGCTGACATTGTGAACGCGTTGGAAAGTGAGTTCATCAAGAATAACTTCACTGCCCACTACAGCAGCACACAGCAAGTCACCAACTGGCTCACCGGACAAATTGACGACCTGCGCGCGATCGTGCAGGATTCGCAGGATCGCATGGTCGATCTCCAGAAGAAGCTCGGGATCTCTGCGCTCGATCCCAGCCACAGCATGATCGTGCAGGAGATCACGAATCTCGAGAAGGGAGCGTCGGACGCGACCGAGGAGCGCGTTCTATTAGAAGCCCGCTACCACATTCTGCAGTCTCTGCCGCCTGGCCGGATTCAGGACGGCCCCACTCCGGCGAGCATGGACGGCACTCCGGGCCTGTTGGAAGGTCTGCGTGCGCAGCGCGCGACGATAAGTGCAGAACTGGCCCGAGACCAAACTTATTATGGGCCAAATTATCCTGAAATCAAGAAACTGAATGGGCAGCTCAAGGCATTGGATGCGGAGATCGCGCAAGCGGAAGCGGCGGTCGTCGACAAGGCGAAAGATGCCTACGGCATTGCCCATTTGGCAGAGGACCAGGCGAAGAGCCTGCTCGACGGAAGAGTCAGTGAGTTATACGGCCAGCGCGACGATATTGTGAAGTACGAGATACTGTCGGAAGAATATGAGTCGAACCGCCATATGTATGAGAGCATCCTCGCGCGCTTGCGTGAGGCGGCGGTGGATGCCGGGCTGGACTCGGCCGACATCAGCGTCGTGGACCTGGCTTCGCTCCCCATGGAGCCGTCGAGCATGTCGCCGGTAACTCTGGGTGAGTTAGGTTTTGTATTCGGTCTCCTCGGCGGCCTGGCGTTGGCACTCCTCCTGGAAAGAATGGATACGCGCATGCGGGATTCCAAGCTGATCCAGGAAGTTCTGGGCGTGCCTGCCATCGCAATCGTTCCGCAAACGAATTGGAAGGTAAAGGGAGCTGAACAGGATCCCAGCACGGGACCGGAGATCCTGTGGGATGCCAGGTCGCCTTTTGCCGAGTCGATGCGTGTGTTCCGGACTTCCATTCAATTGTCGAGTACGTCGCGAGGATCCAGGGTGATTGCTGTAACGAGCTGCCAGCCGGGGGAAGGCAAGTCCACCCTTTCGATGAATCTGGCAGCGGCTCTTGCCCAGGGTGGGAAGAAAGTCGTCCTGGTCGACACCGACATGCGGCGCCCTAGCGTCTACTGGAGGCTCGGGCTAAGTGACAGGAAGGGCTTGTCGGAGTTTCTAACTGGCTTGGAGCCGTTGGATAAGATTCTCCAGACCCACAAGAACCTCAACACACTGGATGTAATTTCGTCCGGCATTTGTCCTCCGCTTCCAGCCGATTTGCTCGCTTCGGACCAGATGAAGAAGTTTGTCGAGATGCTGCGCGAGCGATACGAGTATGTGATCTTTGATTCCCCCCCTGCTTTGTCGGTCACCGACCCGCTCATTGTTGCTTCGCTGGCCGATGGGCTTGTCCTTGTGATCCGCCAGGGCTATTGCACACGCGCCATGCTGGCCCGCGCCGGGGAGGTTTTTAAAGATGTGGGAGTGAAGGTGTACGGTTTCGTCCTGAATGGGGTGGATGCGAGTCTTCCGGAGTACTATGGATACCTCGGATACTACTCCTACGACTATAAGAAACAGTGACTGCATGGTCTTGGCATGCGCGGGAGTGATTATATGGAAATTCAATTGAAGATCGGGATTCGTTGCTTGTTGCTGGCGGTGCTTTCGACCTTGGGCGGCGTGTCCGCTTTGGCTCAGTTCATGGGCCCGGCTGTAGCGTCCCCGCCCAAGCCGGCCAGTGCGCCGGATTCCGCGTTGAATGCTGATTACAAAGAGTTGAAGATTGCGCCCGGAGATGTGGTCTCCATTACGACATACGGGGTGCCGGAGCTAACAACAGCCTCTCAAACCTCCTCTGGAGGCATAGCTTTTGGATCGAATTCTCCCATGCTGCTGGGTATCAAGGTCGGGCCGAGTGGCGAGATATCTCTTCCCTATCTCGGCTCAGTGAAGCTTGCCGGCCTAACTCCCGCGGAAGCTGCCAGCTATCTAAGCAATGCGCTGAAGAAAGGGGGCTTCCTGGTCGATCCGCAGGTTAGCGTGCAACTGGTCGACTCGCCAACCCGCGCGATCACCGTGATTGGCGAAGTGCTGAAGCCGAGCCCGATTCCTGCTTTCGGTCAAGTAAGGTTGTTGGACGCTATCTCCGCGTGCGGCGGCTTTACGCCGTTGGCCAGCCACAACATTACGATCCGCAGGGTTGGCCAGCCCGCGCCAATCGCGGTCGAATTGGGAACGGATGCGAATGCTTCTCAGGCAAGTGACATTCCCTTGATGCCCGGAGATACGGTGATTGTTCCCAGAGTCGGGAATGTCTTCGTGCTGGGGTATGTGAAGACACCGGCAGCGATCCCGCTCGCAAACAACGCGCCGATCACCGTTCTGCGAGCTCTCGCCATGGCAGGAGGAGTGAATTACGGAGCTGGGCTGTCCAGAGCGAGGATCATCCGAACCGGCCCTGACAATCAGAGAGTGGAGATCCGGCTCGATCTGAAGAAGATCATGTTTGGCAAGCAGCAGGACGTTGCCCTCGTCTCTGATGACATTCTCCTGGTGCCGGGAAATGCATTCAAAGCCGGAATGGCCGCCGGCGGGGCCGGCGTTGCTGCGTCGTTGCTTTATGCCGTAAGTGATACAGCGACGATCTTTAAGTAGACCCGGAATGAAAAGGCAATTCTGCGCTGGCGAAAGTGGCTGGTAAAGCAAGGAACTTGAGATGCTCAAGCCGTATAAGATCCCGACTCCGCTTCTGGTTGTTACAGTAGCGCTTTTGGCAGGCGGGGAGATTCTAACCGACACAAAGCCTCTTTTCGCGGCATTCATGGCTGCGACGCTGATTTGTATCGGCATAACTTACAACATACTGGGTGGAGTGAGTTCAATCAGTGGCATCGCCTTTGCCGGCTTTGCATCGTGCACCATCGTCATCTCGCAAATTGCCAAGGTCATCTTGATGGAGCCTGCGGACAAGACCCTTGAGTCAGCCGATCTTACCATCAAGGTATACTGTCTATTCTATTTCTGCGTCATGGTTGGGACTTTTGTTTATAGCCGCCTGCGCGTAAGGCTGCTAAAGCCACTCGAGCCGCAGACAATAGCTCAGGCAAATCTGCAATACGGAATCTCACTCTCGGTTGGCCTTGCGGCCAGTCTGATCTATGAAATCTATGAATCATCGCCGAACCCCAGCGATCGTGCCTCATCAGGGCACAGCCTGGGTCTTGCCCTCTCGATACTCTTGCTTCTCGCAATTGTGTTGGCCGTGCAAGGCCGGATCAGAAACACCCAGGGCCGGCACAGTTTCGGCATAAGGGCCTTTATCCCCTGGGCGGCGTCTGTGTTCTTTGGATTTATAGAGACTTCGCGGGGACATATGCTGATGTCGAGTGTGGTGTACGTCTTTACATGCTATGTCAGCGGGTATAAGTTCAAAAAAAAACACTATCTAGGCGCGCTCGTGGGATTGGCGGTCTTTGCATTCATCATCTCTCCCTTTGAGATTTACGCCCGGGGGCCCATGAGGGAGCTGGAGTTTAGCGGCAGAATCTACGAGGGGTTTCACCTCGCAGCAGCTCTGCCAGATTGGACGGAGGTCAAGGAAGCAAGCCGAGCCGGCGTGCAGTCTGGATCAAGGGAAGAGTACTATGAGCGCCCGGGAACGTTTGTCTTGAGCCGGCTTTCAGCGATTCGTCCCGACAGCAACATGATTAACGCTTGCGCTGGAGGATTTCATTATGGTTTCACAGCTCTCAAGATCGACATTCTGCATAATCTCCCGCGATTTCTTTACAAGAACAAGCCGGAGTCCGATGGCGCCGCTTACACTGGGAGAGTCACGGGAATTAACCCCGACAATGTCGAAAATGGGGAGTTTCTGATTACAGCCATCAGCGATAGCTATGGGGCGTTTGGCTTTCTCGGAGTCATGATCATGTCTCTATTCGCTTTTCCGGCCGTGTTTATTATTTATGAAAGTGTGTTCGACATCAGAAAGCCTTGGGGCATAGTTGCCACCGGGGGGTTCTGCTTTTACTTTGCGCAGGTGAATGTAGGCGGTTTTATAGGGCTAACTCTGCGCACCCCGATCATGATCGTGTTGCTTTCTTACCTCGTGGGCATAGCAGTGCGAATGATTCCTGTCAAGGGAGATGCAGGCCCCTTGTTGGTCCAGGAAGTGTCGGAGTGAGGTGTCGCGTTCCATCGGGCCGGACAATCCTGGATTACGGACCGCGCTCATCGCAGGTTCCTGAGAGGCGAAGGGGATGACCGCAAGGATCGGGAAAGGCAAAGCCTCTGGCAGCGACAGGCAAGGCCGGCGAAGCAAGGCGCGAATGTCGGCTTTTTTCTTCGGCGGAGCAGTGCTGGCAGTGGTTGTAAGTGAATTTTCCTTGCGCCTTGGCCTTGGGCTAGGCAATCCCATCCTGATTGCAGAGGACCCGGCCTGTGCCTATATTCTCAAGCCGGACCAGGATGTTGTCCGGTTTTTCGTCCATACGCAAATCAATCACTTTGGCATGCGCTCGGATGAAGTCCCAACTGAGCGCACGGCTGGTGCGCTGCGCCTGATGTTTGTAGGAGATTCCATTACTTACGGCACGACTCGGGTGGACCAGAGGGAGATATTTACGGAAGAATTGCATCACGACCTTCCGGCCATAGTCCATCGCCCTGTGGAGGTGCTAAATGCCTCCGCTGGAGGATGGGCCCCAGACAACGAGCTGTCCTACCTGCAATCCCGTGGCGTTTTTCAGTCTAATTTTGTATTCGTCGTGCTGAATGATGGCGATCTAACTCAGCGTCGATCGACCATCGTCGATGTTACGGATGAATAACCTTTGAAACGTCCCGCCACTGCGATCGGGGAGCTTTACGAGCGATATATCCGACCGCGCATGGCGCAATTCATCGGGAAAGCAGATGCGGGAGATAGCATTGTCGGGAATCCAGCCGAGGTTATCCATGAGAACCTGGAAGATCTTGACCGAATGAACGAGTTGGCGAAGAGTCAAGGGTCTCGATTGTTGATCATCTATATCCCTTTCAGAAGCAATGCCCCCGAGCGGAGCGCAACCTCTGCAGCAATTCTAAGCGCGTGGAGTCGTGCGCATTTGGTGCCGATGTGCGATTTGACAGCCGCTGAAGCGCGGTACGCGACGAACGAGATTACGCTTGATGATGGCATACATTTGAATGCGAAAGGGCACCATGTGATTGCCCAGGCGATAGAGCGGTCATGGGCGGGATTAGCGGGTGGTCAGTAAGTTGCCTTGCGATGCTTCTGTGCAGCTTCTGCAATAGGTGCAATCATCGAAATGAGTCTTGCGGGCTCGGGAGAAAGCGAAGCAATGAACGTCTCGGTCTTCACAATAGGTAGATTTCACCATTTCGACCTGGGACGTCAATTGCTTCGACGGGGACACTGTCTGTCACTCTTTACGAGCAACCCGCGCAGTCGCGTGGACCTCGATCTTCGATCAGTGACTAAGAATCATCCTCTGATGCGCATTCCTTTCGCGATTGGGAATCGGCTAGGTTTCGGCGCGCACTTATACTGGCTGGACGAAGTGTTACTGAAGGACTTAGGCGGCTGGTTAAAGGCTTCGCTGGATATTGGCTGGACAGATGTTTTTCATGGACTCGATGGCTGCGGGCCGATAGCGGGGCGATTTGCAAAGGAAAATGGAAAGCTCTGGATATGCGATAGGGGGTGCACGCACATCCTTGCACAGAGGGAGATCCTTGTGGAGGAGCATAAGTACTGGCAGGTGTCCGCTCCCAAGTTTTCGCCCGACCGGCTTGAGCGCTGTGTTGCCGAGTATGAAGAAGCTCATGCGATTACGGTGCCGTCACAATTTGCAAGAAGAACGTTCCTGGAACAGGGCATCGCAGAGGAACGCGTGTTTGTTTGTCCGTATGGAGTTGATCTGTCCGAATTCCGGCCGGATGTCAAGAGAGATACAACCTTTCGCGTGATCCATGTCGGCCAGATCAATATCAGAAAAGGGATTGGGCACCTTCTTCGGGCGGTTGAGCCGCTGGTCAGGAAACACAGGGTCGAACTCTGGCTTGTCGGCGAAATCGACCCATCAATACAGCGCCTTCTTGATCAATACAGAGAGGTCTTTGAATACAAAGGAGTGTTCCCGAGGAGAGACCTGTGGCGGCTCTATTCGCAGGCGTCGGTTTTGGTGCTTGCATCAGTCGAGGAGGGTTTGGCCTTAGTGCAGGCGCAGGCAATGGCATGTGGCGTGCCGGTGATCGCTACGACAAATACAGGTGCACCTGACCTGTTTACGGACGGCGTCGAAGGCTTCATCGTTCCGATCCGCAGCCCGGAGGCGATCAGGGAGAAGTTAGAATGGATGATGGACAATGGAGAACTACGTAATAAGATGGCGCATGCGGCACTTGACCGTGTCAGGGGCCTCGGGGGATGGGAGCGATACGGGGAGAGCGTGGAATCAGTTTATAAGCGACTGGTAAATCGTCATGGCATCAAGCTACATGAACCAGTCTGACAGGGAAGCAGATACCACCTTGACCGTTTTCGGATACGTGGATATAGCTTGCAAAATTCGATGATTCATGCGAATGATTCGAGCGCCAGGCTCGGAGCACCGAGTTTGAGCGATAGCCGTTGCGAGGCTAGTCTATGACAGGTCGCATTCAAGACCTTTCGAGGGCGGAGGTTCCGCCGGGGTTCCGCGGACGACCTGCTTGGTTTGTTCAAATGTGGTGGGTGGTGCAGGCGCTTTTGTTTCATTGTTCGCCGCAGGTCCTGTATGGCTGGCGGCGTTTCCTCTTGCGTGCTTTTGGCGCACGGATTGGCAAAGGTGTGCTGATCAGGCCATCGGCTAACGTAACTTATCCGTGGAAACTCACCATCGGGGACTGGAGTTGGGTTGGAGACCACGCAACGCTTTACACGCTGGGGGAGATCACGATCGGAAACAATGCGGTGGTTTCGCAGCATGCCTATCTTTGCGCTGCCTCCCACGACTACATCCATCCCACATTTGACTTATATGCAAAGCCAATCCACGTGGAGTCAGAGGCGTGGCTGGCAGCGCACGTATTTGTCGGCCCAGGAGTCACCATTGGGCGGGGAGCGATTGTGGGAGCGTGTAGCGTGGTGCTCAGAGATGTCCCCGCAAAGATGATATGTGCCGGGAATCCACTCAGAGTGCTACGTGAAAGGCCAACAGAGGCGGAGTGAATCCTGCGATGCGCAGGCGATTGTGGGCTTCAGTATACTTAGTCCCAATGGCATTCAAAGATCTGACTCTTGAGCAGGCACACAGGTGTTCAAGGTGTGAATCCGCATTCCCAAGGTGTGCGAGGGCCCTCGATGAGAATCCTTCATGTTATTCCCTCGGTAGATCCGGCCACAGGCGGCCCCGTAGAGGGGCTTAAGCAACTATGCCATATCTATCGAGTTGGGGGGCACGAAGTCGATGTTGCATCGCTCGACTCGCCGGATTCGATCGAGAAATATGGCTTCCCTGCACAAGTGTTCGCACTCGGGCCCGGGTGGGGATTATACGGTTACTCGCATCGCGCGGCGGCGTGGTTCAAGGAGAATCTCGCCCGCTATGAGGTCGTCTTTATTAATTGCATCTGGCAATACAACACGCTGGCGGCCTATCGCGCTCTGGCGGGAATGAACACGCCGTACGCGGTGTTTACCCATGGCATGCTCGATCCGTACTTCAAGAAGAGATACCCCTTAAAGCACATCAAGAAGACAATCTACTGGCACCTGTTCCTGCAGAGGATCCTGCACAGCGCAAGCGCGGTTCTGTTTACTTGCGAGGAAGAGAAGATTCTGGCGCGGCAGTCGTTCCCGCGCTATTGCGTGCGCGAGATCGTTGTGCCTTATGGAACCTTCGGGCCTGACTGCGATACTGCGGTTGCGGCAGAGGAGTTTCTGACTCGATGGCCGGCTCTGCGCGGCAAGCGCATGGCAATCACCATGGGCAGAATCCACCCAAAGAAAGGGACAGATGTCCTGATAAAAGCGTTTGCAGCGACGCTCGCCAGGGACCCGGCGTGGCACCTGGTGATCGCGGGCCCTGACAGAACAGGATGGCAGAAGGATCTGGAGGCGCTCGCGGCCCGCCAGGGAGTTACATCCAGAATAACCTGGACCGGCATGCTGAAGGGGACGCTGAAGTGGGGCGCATTAAAAGCCTCGGAGGTCTTTATACTTCCATCTCATCAGGAGAATTTTGGAATCGTCGTCGCGGAGGCCATGGCCTGCGGCCTGCCTGTGATTCTTTCCAACAAGGTGAATATCTGGCGGGAAGTGATGAACTACGCGGCCGGCTTCGTCTGCGAGGACACGGTGGAGGCGATCGAAGCCTGTATGACCCGCTGGCAATGCTTTTCGCCTGAAGAGATTGAAACCCTGGGCAAGCGCAGCAAACAGTGCTTTGGCGAGGTGTTCAACTATGAGGTAACAGCCAGGAAGGCATTGGAAATCGTCGACCATGTCGCTCACCTCGCTAGTTACAGATAGGACTCAATCATTGACGGTTGCGCTCGTTCCTGGTCCCTTTACCCGGCATGAGGGCAATTCGAGCCGACTTGGGTAGACGGATATGGAGCACAATCGACAGTGATCCCTGCGGTTCCTAGAAGACAATGATTCAACGAATTCTCAAGATGCTCGGCGCGTTGGGTACCAGCACAGGCCTGACGCTGGCCACGCAGCTTCTGTTGCCCCCCGCATTCCTTCATTACTACGGATTAAGCCTATACGGTGAGTGGATCGTTCTCACGGGAACGCTGAGCTATCTTGCAACGCTCAATTTTGGAATTACAACGTACGCGAGCAACGAGTTGACGATGCTGCGCAGGCGCGGGGAGATGGAGCAATATCGCCAGCTCCAAGGCAGCACTCTTGCGCTGCTGATGTGCATGGTATGCATTGGCCTTGCGCTCACGTCCTCGGTATTCCTTTTTCCGCTTGGAGAACTTCTGCATTTATCTGCAGTTGCGCCCAGGGACGTAACAGTTACAGCATTCTTCCTGGGCCTTCAGATGCTCGTTAATATACTTGCGGGCTACTATAACAGCCTCTTCATGGTTGTGGAACAGACGCACCGCGGCCTGTCATGGGGAATAGCGCGGTCCTTTGGATCGACAGTTGTGTGCTTCATACTGACGATGTTTCGGGCTGACTTCCGCTACCTTGCACTTGGCCAGTTCGTTGCCGTACTCGTGATTACGCTGTTATCCATATACGATCTCAAGCGGAGATTAGGAGAATTGCCGCTGGGCCTTCAAGGGGCCAACTGGAAGACCGCAGTGCAAACGCTGAAGCCGAGCGGGATGTTTGCGATGATCTATGCCCAGCAGCTGCTCGTCTACCAGGTCCCGATCAACATGTTGCAATGGATTCTGGGGCCATCTTTTGTTGTTTTATTCAGCACCAGCCGCACGATTCTTTCTGCCGCCCGCCAGGTGCTATCCCCCATAACTAATGCCATTGCGCCGGAGATTACATTCAGCTTCGCAAGCCGGGATATGAAGAAGATGCTCTATATCTTCCATCAGTCGGAAAGGATCGTGTTTGCCGGGATTCCGATTGCGAACCTCGGGGCGTTTCTCTTTGCCCCCATCGTCGTGCGTGTCTGGCTGCACAGGCCGGGGCTTTTCGACCTTTATACCTATGGGCTGATGGCGCTTATCTCGGGCGCAATCAGCATGCGAGACCACAAACAGTTCTTCCAATTCTCGACCAATGTCCATTATCGACTTTCGATGATCGTATTCTGGGGAAATCTGCTCATGGTCGGGGCCAGCTTACCCCTGATTCGCCAATTTGGCTTGTACGGCTTCCTGTTCGCATGGCTCGTGTCTGAGGTAACGCAGATGGGGCTCATCTATAGGGAGAATAGAGAGCTCTTTGATCATGATGCTTCGATCACTCTCAGGCAGGTGATCAAACTGGCGGTGGTCATGTCGCTTTCCTTGCCTGTGTGCATGACCCTGGTGCACTTCGCTCTGCAGCGGTCTCTTGGAGTGGTGGGCGCGGTGGCATCGATTGGTGAGATGGCGGTGATTGCCGAGTCGTATTTTGTGTTTGGACTGAGAGACGTCTGGACTGAATTCGAGCAGAAGATCCGACGAAGCGCACGGCCGGCCTGAAGAGCATGGGCTGTTTGCGAGCCAATATCAAGCCAACCCTTCCGATGGATGCCAGATTGTGCGTTCCTTAGCCCCCCACCGGATGCATCAAGGCATCGCCATCTCTCGGTCCGGCGGAGACAATCCAGAGAATTGATTTCCCTTGTAGTCCGAAAATCTCGCGTTTGGCTGCCGTCCCGTGCCGAAAAGATCAGTGAATTCGATCACATACAGGGGGGATTTTGGCCAATTAGACTTCAATCCTTGTGGGGTGGTGAATTATGCCATGTTTCCGCGGGAATCACGAATGGACCAGCGCTGCGGGGTGGAAAACCGGTGCAGTAACCGGCAGAGAGCAGCGGAGCGTCGTGACTCCGGAAACATCCAGGCAATTTCATGTTTACGCCCATTGATGTGGGAGTAGGAATGGCCAAGCAAGAAGAGAGCCCGAAAAGAAAGACAATCCAGGAGAAGATTTCTGAACTTGAGGCCAGGCGCGAGGAACTCGAACTCGGCGGCGGCAAGGATCGCATCGAAAAGCAGCATGCATCCGGCAAGCTGTCGGCGCGGGAGCGGTTGGCGAAGCTCGTAGACAAGGACAGCTTCGAGGAGATCGGGCTTTTCGCCCGCCATCGGGCGACATACTTCGGGATGGCAGACAAGGAACTGCCCGCGGATGGAGTTGTGACCGGATGCGCAACCATTGACGGGCGGCTGGTGCATCTGGCCAGTCAGGATTTCACCGTGGCGGGCGGGGCCGCGGGTGAGATGCACAGCAACAAGGTGGCCGACATGCTGGGCATGTCACTGAAAACCGGAAGTCCGTTCATCTTCATCAACGATTCGGGCGGGGCGCGCGTTCAGGAGGGCATTGACAGCCTGGCCGGATATGCCCGCGTCTTCTACAACAACGTGA
>CAYUJM010000097.1:0-16675 GCA_964445025.1 uncultured Occallatibacter sp.
GCGGCTGCGTGCGTCATAACGATAGGGCCTCACGTCGTAAGCATAAGCCCTTGCCCTGGAGCGAGTTGGGCCGCTTTCGTTACACACAATATACACCGTCCTCGGAGCATCGAAAAGCCGATTTTCTGCCTTTCGCGAGCATTCTGAAAATATGGTCACCGATACGCCGCAGGGTCTTGGATTGGGGTTGTGCCTGGTTGGTGGACTATCCGTCAGTAACATCTTGTTCAACAGCCTGCTGGATTCCGATGTATCGTCAATCTTGACGGGCGGTCGCGCAGCCTGCGACAGGTGACGTCATAACGTTGTACCGGCTGGCAGCATTTCAATGCAACCAGCAATCAGGGAGTCGGCTTATCGGTCGGAAGCGGGCTCGGGTAGGCGCTCTCCACTGCCAGTTTGAGCTGACGCAGAATGAGCACGCCTGGAGCATCCAGGCCGTTTCGCTGCTCTCGCGACCAGATCGGCCCTTTGAGTTTGCCGCCGGCGTTCACGGTGTAGACACGGAGCGAGTCGTCCTCAGCGCCCGCATCAGCGGTTGCGCCCATGCTGTCGATATCTCCTGGCTGGCCGGGAGCGCGCACCGGGGACGGAGCGCCCGCGGGGCGAGGCGCGGCGGGCAGGCCGGACTGGGTATCTGCACGGCCTCCGCGCGCCTTGCGCACAACAAAAACAAGATCTGCCTGCTCGCGGTGGACGGCGAGAACGTACCGATTCCAGGTGTGCAGGGCATCTTGTACATCCGCAATGGCCTGGCGGTCTCCCTCAGAGAGACCGGGCCTCGAGTAGTCCCCGTCGGCCGCTTCGACATACACCGAATGCGCGTTCTGGAAGGCAGCTGGAACGTCGTTGTGTTTCTTCGCCTTTTGCTGGGCGAGTCCGAGAACAGGGATCAGAACAAAGAACAACGCAATTGCCTGGCAGCGCTTCACAGAGAAACTCCATTCCATGGCGATTTATATTTCGACACCGTCGCGTACGCCGAGATGTGCTCCGCACGACCGGCGCACCACCAGGCTGGTGGGCACGGACACGTCGCGCACGGGCAATTCCGGATGTTCCAGGCGCTCCAGCATGGTGGCCATGGCCACCATCCCGATGCCGGCGCAGTCCTGGTGGATGGTGGTCAACGGCACGGGAAGAAGACTGGCGTATTTCACGTCGTCCATGCCCACAATCCGCACCTCTTCGGGAATGCGCACGCCAAGCCCGATCAGCGTCTGCATCAGGCGCGCCGCAGTCAGGTCGTTGGCGCAGACAATTGCCTCTGGCCGCAGCGTATCCAGCATCCGCCGCACCAGCGTTTCGTCCTGCGGGCTTCCACGCCAGGCAGGTTCCTGCTCGGGTCGAACCGCGTACTTGCGCAGTGCTTCATGAAAGCCGGTGATGCGCGCATCCACCGTTCCGGCCGCATTCACCTCGCCCAGGAACGCCAGCCGCCGCACACCCATTTGCAAAAGGTGTGTGGTGGCCATGAAGCCGGCGCGCCTGTTGTCTACGCCCACCAGGTCGTGCGCCGACCGATCCGGATAAGGCAAGTAACAGCGGTCCAGCAGCACGATGGGAATCTGCGCCCGCTCCAGGTCCCGCGCAATCCTCCGATTGGCCGCGTCCTTGTCGCCGCTCAACTCCAGCGGAGCAAAAAACACTCCCGCTACCTTCTGCCGGATAAAGGAGCTGAGCATCTGCTCGGCCTCTCTGGCGATCTCTCCCACCGAAGTCGACGCATTGCCCCAAAGCAGCGCGTCCGGGCGCGCAAACGCCGAGCGCATCATCCCGTGACAGATGGGCTCAAAGATCTCGGTCAGGCCGAGTTCCGGAATGAGCAGCCCGAAGGTGCGTCCCTCGGCCTGGTGCGGAGCCAGAACGTGCGTGCCCGCGCCCGGACGCCGCGATACCAGCCCCATCCGCTGCAGATCGAGAACCGCCTTGGCCACCGTGATCCGCGAGGCATCAAACAGCTTGCCCAACTCCGCCTCGCTGGGCAAGCGGTCTCCTGCCTTCAACATCCCTGACTGGATATGTCCGTGGAGATACTCAAAAACTCGCCTGTACTTTGCCGTAGCCTGGGCCGGAATAGCCTCCGGCGGCGGTGCCAGCTTGATTGCTGTCTTGCGCGGTCCTGCCATTCACTTCCCTTTCCAGAACGGCGCTGGCGCCGCGTATGAGGCGCATCTGCACCTCGTAGAAAACACTACATCAATTCTCTGGTATTGTCGATGCAATCAAGCACTAAAGCAGTGAAAATGCATTCTTCGCTTGTTGTTTCAGGGAGCTCTTCGACCCTGGACTTCCTTCGTCTTTAAGTTGGACAAATTAATGTATGTTATTTGAATTAGATGAGTTGTTTACGTTATGCCTGGCTAAAACGCCTAACAGGGCGACATCACATTGGAATGGATCATGCGTCAATTGGGCGATCTTTGTCTTTCCAATCTTGAACGTTCACCTCTCCACTCGACCCAGAAGACTCCGGCACTCCTGCTGAAGAAATGCAAGGTCGAAAGCGCACCACAGCGGAGATCCGTCCGGCAAGGCCGCTATTGCGCGGCTCTCACGCTTCGATGGCCGCTTCAATCCCGGCTTGCACTTCGTTTGGCAACGGAGGCATGGCCCCGGACTGCGAGGCTATCCACCCACCCCAGCGGTTTCCAGCCTCATTGAGCGTGGCCAGGTCAGCACCGCGCAGCAGATAGTGCGTCAGCGCGGCCGTAAACGCATCCCCCGCTCCGATGGTGTCTGCCACCTGGACTGGAAGCCCCGGATGGGCGTGCCACTCATCGCGCGTGACCAGCAGGCTGCCTTGGCCGCCACATGTCACCGCTACCATCTGCAGCGTGGGAAACTCGCTGAGCAGCCGTTCCGCGCCCGAGCGTAGCGGCCCCAGCGGCGAATCGCCGGGCGCCGTTGCGTCGATCGTCGGCAATCCCATCACGGCCAACACCAGCGGGACCTCAGCGTCGTTCATCTTCATTACCGTGGCCAGTTCCAGCGACTCCTGGATTACTTCGCCGGAATAAAACGGGTGGCGCAGATTGACGTCGAAGACGCGAACGCATCTGGACGAAGTCTGCGCAGCGAGTGTCTGGATCGTCTGCCGCGACTCAAGGCTCCGTTGCGCCAGGGAGCCGAAGCAGATCGCATCGGCCCTTTCTGCGAGCCTGACCCACTCGTCGGAAAGCTCCAGAAAATCCCACGCCGCCGGCTGGTGGATGGTGTAGTGCGGCTGACCGCTCTCAAAATATACCGTTACGCGGCCCGTCTCATGCGCCGGGTCGGTTTCAACGAAGCTCGTGTCTACCGGCATTGGATCCAAACGATCCATAGCCCTGCGACCCAGATCGTCCCGTCCAATACGGCTCAACAACACAGCGTGATTGCCCAGCCGTCCCGCCATCACGGTAAAGTTCGCCGGCGCGCCGCCCAATCGCGGCCCTTCCGGCAAAACATCCCATAACAACTCGCCCAAACCCAGGATCAGATGCGGTTCCTTCAAGGTCGTACTCCATCGGGCATCCATACTCTGTCACAGAGGACTTGCTTGCAATCGATGTCGATAGCAAGAGCCCAGACGCTGCTTCGTTTGTCAATGCAAACGAATGCCTCGGCTGCCCAGTTAACAGCTTTCTCCAGGCAACCCTGTCCCGTCAAATCCTCTCTAAAGATTGCACTGAATTCTTGTGACGTTGGCGATCCCCGCTCATCGATGGTGCACTGACAAGCTCGCTTACCCGCCATAGCGCCAGATCGAACAATCTTCCCAATTCGACGATGCATACTCTCCATCCGGCTGGTTGGCCATGATCCTGTAATCGGCAATCGCGTCGGCCCGCGAGCGCGGGATCTTGCCGAGAAACTGGCGCTGCCAACCCCTCTCGCTCTCCAGCACACCTTCCTGCTCGTTATTCACATACAGCAGATCCAGGCCGGAAGCCCGTGCTTTGAGCGTCTTCTTCCAAGCCTTCAACAGACGCCGCAGTACCGGAGCGCCAAATGGGTTGAAAAGGAACACCAGCACCGGCCCTTCGGGCAACTCGTACTCCACAGCATCCGCCGCCACTACCCGCATCGGCCCGCGTTCCCGTCCTGCGGCACGCCAGAGGCGCACATTCCTCCTGGCAATCCTCACCAGAGCCGGATGCAGTTCCACCCCCATCACCGCCTTGAACCCAAGCTCAGATGCCAGCAGGACCGCCCGCCCCATTCCCGCTCCCAGGTCTACAAACGTCGTCTCCTCGATCTGCGCTGCCGGCCCGCTCCTGCGCCAGCGCTTCACCAGAGCCAGAAACACCGAGGGAGCGACTCCGAAGTAGGCCGTCGCGTGGCGATCGTGCCGGTGGCCGGTTTTCAGGTGCCTGCCGGCAACAAGACCGCTGGTTCTCACGCCGCGCTCTGCATCGAACGGATGCTGCGTGAATCCATCCTTGACCGACAGCCCCGGCAGCCATCGCCGCGTCCCCTTCACCATTGCGCCAACATTTTCCCCGGCTTCAGCTTTCACGGATTGAACCTTAGCACAAGCCCGCGGCAGCCCCTCTTGAATTCGCCATGATTCACTCCAGCGCCATCGATCGCCTACCGGAATGAGAGTATCTCTTCGCGGCAGCTGTCCGCGTTGTTGCTCCTGTAACGTCCCACGGCATACCTTAGTTTCTATGCAGAACAGGTCTTGCGTGAGAGCCCTCAAAGCAGCCGTCGCGCTTTGCGCCATGTCCGCGGGAATCGCCGTGGCGCAGGAGAAGTCCGCCGCTCCGCCAGCCGATGTCACCATTGCGCCCCGATCGAGTGCGGCAGTCAGCGCCCAGATCGTCGACCCGGCCAAAGAGCCGGCCATCTCGCAGGAAGAGAAGCTGCGGCTGGTCCGCAGCCGGATCAAGTACGTCTTTGTGCTCTTTCAGGAAAACCGTTCTTTCGATTTTTACTTCGGAAGCTATCCCGGCGCAGACGGCATCTATGCCGGACCGGATGGCCCCTCCCGCAACGGCCAGGTACCGGGGTTCACGCAACTGATTGTGAATACCGACGGAACCCTGGGAGTTCTTTCGCCATTCCGCATTCCTACGACGGTAACGGACGCGGCGGGCAAGATTGTGCCAATCTATCCGGCGGACATCGCCTCGGTGAATCACTCGCACGTGGGTATTGCGCGCAAGATTGCGCTCGACTCAAATGGCGTGGCACAGAACTCGGAGTATGCGCTCACCGAAGAGGGCGTGACGCTGAAGGACGGCGAACCTTCGAAGACCCCGACGCTCGAGCGTAAGCAGTTCGGCGAACTGGTGATGGGCCATGTGGATTGCGACACTGCTCCCTTTCTCTGGCGCTACGCGGACCGCTTCACGCTCTTCGACCACTTCATGGACACGATCATCGGGCCATCGACGCCAAATGCAATTGCCATGATCGCCGGCCAGAGCGGCGAGACGCAGTGGATGCTGCATCCGGACCAGGCGGCCGCGGGCGGCCAGGGCAACAGCGCCACGGTTCCCCTGACCTCCGATCCGCAGCCCTATTGGGGATCGGCGCTCGATATCGCAAATCACCTCAGGCAGCCCCAGGCCAACCAGCCCTTCGGTGGCGTTTCGAAGAACCTGACCTTTGCGAGCCTGCCGCTCTCGTTCATGGGCAGCGCCATTGAGCAAACCACGGCGGCCGATTACGATCCCGCATTCGATTTGCCCGATGTGCAGGACGACATTGAGAAGATTGCCGGCCACGGCGTGAGCGCGGTGAACTGGGGCTGGTATCAACAAGGCTACGACCATGAGATCAACGACGCATCGTGGAAGGCTTCCCACGAAGGCTACGTTGCGCACCACAACGGACCGCAGTACTTCGGCTATGTCGCCAACAACCCGCGGGCAAGCACCCACCTGCATGGGCTGAGCGAGTTCTTCCAGGCCATCGCGCAAAAGCAGTTGCCGTCCTCGGGCGTCTTCTATGTTCGCGGCGGCTACGGCAACATTCGCGGATGGAAGCCGCAGGACCCCAACCCCAAGCTGGTTGATGTATTCAGCGGCAACGACGACCATCCCGGCTACTCCGACACGCAGATCAGCGAAGGCCTTCTGGCCGAGGAAATCAACGCCATCGCGGCCAGCCCGTATTGGAGCCAGAGCGCCATCATTATTACTTATGATGAGTCAGATGGGCTGTACGACCATGCGCAGCCGCGGATTCGCTCCCACGATGCCAACGGTCTGCCTCTGGAGCAGGGTCCGCGCATTCCTGCGATTTTGATTTCGCCCTACGCGGTGGCGCATGGCGTCTCGCATGTGCCTTCGGAACACAGCTCGATCATCAAGTTCGTCGACGCGCTGTTCAACCTGATTCCGCTGGCCGATCTTCCGGATGAGATGAAGGCGCGGCAGATTGGCGCTGACAAATTCGGGCAGCCCAATCTCGGCCCGGCAGACGACATGGTGCCGGGCGTAGGCGACATGACCTCGGCCTTCGACGCGCTGCGCCTTCAGGGCAAGATCGCGCCGCTCAGCCCCGAGTACGCGGAGATCCCGGCGGCAGAGATCACCAGCTTTCCTCATGCGGGCGGCACAGGCTGCAAACGGCTTGAGATCACGCCCACGGATAGCGGGCTTCCCAATCCAGTGCCCGCGGACTTCAATCCGCGGCCCGATACGACGCCGGGAATTCCGACCGCCGGCGACTGGACGCCGTAGTGCGAAGGCTGGCTTCGAGTGCGGCGCTGGCGACCTTTCTGCTCTTCGGCCACGACTATGCGCACGCGGCCAATGCTTCCACGACCCTCGCTCGCGTACGCGCGGCAGGTGCACTGCGCTGCGGCATCGACGTGGAGCAGGCAGAGTATTCCACCTCTGACGATCACGGCAATCGCGCAGCGTTCGATGCGGATCTGTGCCGTGCCGTGGCCGTTGCCGTGCTCGGCAGCAGTGCGCAGATTGCTCGGAAGAATTATCCCGACGACGCGGCCGCCATGGCCGCGCTCAAGGCCGGCGAGGTGGATCTGGTGGCCACGCTCAGCGACGATTTCACTCATGCAGCGGGAACCCACCTCGCGTTTTCGCGGCCGATGCTGTGGGATGGCGTCGGTTTCCTGGTCCCTGCGGCAAGCCCGGTATCGCGTGCAAGCCGGTTGAGCGGAAAGAAAATCTGCTTCCTGGCCGAGACCGCCGTCGAAGAGGACGTGCGCGCCTGGTTTGCGCATGAGCATCTGAACTTCGTGCCGTTTCCCTTTCAGGAAGAGGGCGAGATGCAGGCCGCCTTTGCCACCGGGAATTGCGGCGCGCTGGCCGGCGAACGCACGCGCCTTGCGCAGACCCGCGCGGCACTGGCGCAGCATGGCCATCCTTCGCGCCTGCTGCCGGAGTCCATCACCAAAGACCCGCTTGCCGCAGCCGTCCGCGACGACGATCCGCAGTGGATTGCGATCGTGAACTGGGTGATGGAAACGCTGGTCCAGGCCGAAGAGAGTGGCGTTACGCAAGCCAATGTGACCGCGTTCCACGCCCATTCTGCGCAGGACAACGATCCGGTGCGCCGCTTCCTGCTCGGCGGTTCCCGGCAGATTGGCGGGGCCCTTGGCCTCGACAACGACTGGGTCGCGCGCGTCATTGAGGCCACGGGCAACTACGGCGAAATCTACGAGCGCGATCTCGGCACGGGGTCGCCCATTAGGCTGCCGCGCGGCGAAAACAATCTGTATCGGAATGGCGGCGCCATGCTGGCCTTACCAGCCCGATAGCGCCGCGCAGAGCCCGCCTGGGTCTATTGTTTCCCAATCGCCTCAATCAGCAACTGAACCGAAGGGGCAACCTTATCCACCAGCACCGCCTGCGGCTTCTCTGCCTCTTTCAGCATCTGCAGATTCTTTTCCGTCTGTTCCTCGCTGGCTGTCCGGTGATTCTTCAGATCGTCCAGCGCCTGCAGTCCCAGCGCGGCCACCTGGGATACGCTGCGCGACAGCGGAATCAACTCCTCCGTCAACTCCGAGTTACCAAGTGTCGGCTGCAGTCTTGCATCGTTATCCCGCCACTGCATCAGCCAATCCTGGGCCCTTTGCCATTGCTCCGGCGAGGCCTTCCCTGCCGCAATCAGTTGGGCAAGCTGGTTGAATTTGCGCGCTTTCTCGCTCTCCGGCGGAACCGCATCCACAAGCCGGTTCAACGGACTGAGCGTGCTGTACTCATGCAACCCTTCGCGGTCGTAGCCCTGCGGAGGCTGAACCGCGCTGGCGAGAATCTGTAGGTACTTGGGATCGGCCTTCCCGCTCATGCGCTGCAGCATGGCCAGTTCAAAGGAATTGTGCTTCAGGCCGTAGGAATCGAGCTTCAGTGAGACGACGGCCAGCCGCCTGTACATGGAGTCCACATCCCGCACTTCCTGCGGCGACCAGAAGCGCTCGGCGATGGCGGCCGTGCGCGGCCAGATGCGGCTGTCGACGTTTTCCGGAGTCACAAACTCGCTCCACATGGTGGCTTCGCCGCCCAGCACGCGCGCTTTCTCCTCCGCTGACAACGCAGCGCCGTCGCCCCCGAGGGGATCTACAAGATAGTGTTCCGACGCCGGCTGATTCAGGTCGATGTAATAGCCGTTCGAGAGCAGAACGCGGTTGCCCTGACGCGCCGCCTGCGCCAGCCCCTTCGGGCCGCGCCAGCTCTGGATCACCACATCCTTCGGCGTATCCGGCTGCAGCACTTCGTCCCAACCCTCTGGAATCTTGTGATGCGCCACCACCAGCTTCTGCACGCGCCCCGTGAAATAGGATTGCAGCGCTGCATCGTCCTTCAAGTTATGCACCTTCATGAATGCCTGAATGCCCGCGTTCGCGTTCCATTCCTTGCCATCGCACTCGTCGCCGCCAATATGGAAATACACGTCGGGAAACAGCGCCGTCATCTCTCCAATAAACTTGTCGAGAAACTCATACGTGGTCTCCCGTGTCGGATCCATGGCCGCATCCAGAATGCCCCATTTCGTCGGCAACTCATAAGGACCCGCTCCACTGGCCAATTGCGGATAACCCACCATCCACGAGGAAGTGTGGCAGGGCATGTCGAACTCGGGAACCACGCGGATGCCACGCTCCCGCGCGTAGTCGATCACTTCGTGAATCTGCTGCTGCGAGTAGTAGCGCCCGCCGGAGCCTTTTTGCTGCAGCAGCGGCGATTGCCTGCTCTCCGCACGGAAGCCCTGGTCGTCGGACAGGTGCCAGTGCATTACATTCAGCTTCACCGCTTCCATGCCGTCGAGGTTGCGCTCAATGACATCGATCGGCATAAAGTGCCGTCCGGAGTCGATCATGAGCCCGCGCCACTGAAAGCGCGGATGGTCGTCGATGGTGACCACAGGAGCGGCGAAGCCCTGCGGCGTGATATGCACCAGTTGCAGAAAGGTCTGCAATCCGTGCAGAACGCCGAGAGGATTTTTCGCAGTCAAGTCTACTTGCGTTGTCGAAACTGCCAGCCGATACGATTCATCCTCGCCCAACTGTTCCACCGCTTCGCTGGGGCCGGCGGTGTGAATCACGAATGCGCCCTTGTCGCCCGGTGCGTCCGCAGCGAATGGGATTCCGGTCTCGTGCGTCAGTGTATCCAGAAAGCGCTGCTTGCCCTTGACCACGCGAGGATCGGAATAGTCTTTCACGGCCACGGCAAAGCTTCCGTCGATCAGGAATTGTCCCTCGCCCTGAGTAACATGCGCGGGCAGCGGCATCAGGTCGAGCGATCCGTGCTCCTGAGCGAGCGTGGCGGGAGATAGAGAAAAAGCCGTGCATGCAACGAAGAGAAACAGCGCCGGATGGAACTTGCGGAACATCATGGAAGAAGATCTCCTGGTGGCTGGATGTGCATAGTTGGTCGAGCTGCACGGATTCGAGCGAGGGTGAACCGAGCCCTGGCCTGGAGCAAAGCGTCATCTGGCCGCCTGCCGGAATGTTGCGAGCTCGCCCGTAATCATACATCCCGATATGCGCCATCGTAACGATCAAAATAGCCTGAATCGCTCATTTCTCATGCCGCGACACCACGGATCGAGCGATTTCGGCCTATTTCAACTTCAACACCCGCTCGACCAGGCAGGAAGAGTGCCGATTCAGTTACTCCTCTGCCCTTGCGGGCCAGCATGCCGCCGTGACATGCTGGCTCGATTCGCGCTACCCTGAAGTGTATTCACGCTGCTGCGCGGCCGAAGGAGCCTTTTCAAACCCCCATGCCTATTCAGACAACATCCAAAATCTGGCACAACGGCAACCTGATCCCCTGGGAAAATGCCACCATCCACGTCATGAGCCACGTGATCCATTACGGCTCCAGTGTCTTTGAGGGCATTCGCTGCTACGGACAACCGCACGGTTCGGCCGTTTTCCGCCTCCCCGAGCACATGCAGAGGCTGATCGACTCCGCCAAGATTTACCGCATGGAGCTTCCCTACACCCTCGATGAGCTCTGCGCAGCCGCCGTCGATCTGATTGAAGCCAATGGGGTTGCGCCCTGCTATATCCGCCCCATCGTGCTCCGCGGCTACGGCGAAATTGGCGTCAACCCGAAGGGCTCGCCCATCGAGGTCTACATCGCCAACTTCCCCTGGGGCAAGTACATCGCAGGACACGGCGGCGCCGACGTCTGCGTCTCCAGCTGGAACCGACTGGCTCCCAACACCATGCCCGCACTGGCCAAGGCCGGCGCCAATTACATGAACTCCCAGCTTATCCGCATGGAAGCCGAGATCAACGGCTACCAGGAAGGCATTGCGCTGGACGTGAACGGCCTGGTGAGCGAAGGCTCGGGCGAAAATATTTTTGTCGTCCGCAACGGCGTCATCTACACCCCGCCGCTGGCCAACTCCGCCCTCTCCGGCATCACGCGCGACAGCGTGCTTACACTGGCCCGCCACCTCGGCTTGACGGTGGTTGAGCAGGCCATGCCGCGCGAGCTTCTCTACATTGCCGACGAGGTCTTCTTCTCCGGCACGGCCGCCGAGGTTTCGCCCATCCGCACCATCGACCGCATAGTGGTCGGCGACGGAAAGGTGGGCGAAATCACGAAGACGATCGCCGATGAGTTCTTCGGAATAGCCAACGGCCTGAAGCCGGACCGCTTTGGCTGGCTGACACCGGTCAAGGTCGACGCGGCAGAGACGGTACCTGCGTAAACGCAGCCGATTCTGAAGTGCGAAGGGCGTCCGCCGCGGTGGACGCCCTTTTCTTTGAGAGCTGTCTTTTTTTGAATGATGCAACGAGTTGGCAGGTTAGCCGGAGCAGTGGTCAGCACAGGGTCCAGCACTTTACGGGAAGCACGCTATTCATACCGCAGCGCAACCACGGGCTCAACCTTCATTGCCGCTCGCGCCGGAATCAGCGTTGCTGCCAGCGCTACAATTCCCAGCACTCCCACCGCAATGGCATAGATTGCGGGGTCGTGCGGGCCTACCTGGAACAGCAGGCTCTTGAGCAACTGCGCCGTGGCCAGCGCCGCTCCCAGCCCCAGCACTCCGCCCAGGACAATCAGCCGCACTCCTTCGCCGGCAATCAGGCGCAGAATGTCGATCCGCGAAGCCCCCAGCGCCATGCGCACGCCAATCTCCTGCGTCCTTTGTGTCGCGACAAACGCAATCACCCCGTAAAGCCCGATGACCGCCATCAGCAGCCCGCAAAATGCAAAGAATCCCAGCAGCGCCGTCTCAAACCGCGGCCGGTCGGCGAGTTTGCTCACGCTCTCTGCGAGCGTCTCAATCTCGACCGGAACGGTGGGATCGATTTGAGCAATCTGCGCGCGCACCCATGGAGCGATCGACGCCGGAGGCAACGACGTTTTGAGAACCATGACGCTCCAGGGATTCCAATCGTCGGCGATGCTGCGCCGCAGCCGGTAGAACTCAGGTTCGTCCGCGCCGGTCAGCCCCGCGTTCTTCACGTTCGCCGCGACGCCCAGCACGGTGTACCAGGGCCCGTCCGGCACCAGTTGCACATGCTGGCCCACAGGGTTCTCGATTCCAAAGAGACGCGAGGCAAGCAAGCTGCTCAGGATCAGATAGCGCTCGCTGGAGGTTCGCTGCTCCTCGGTAAATCCCTGCCCTCGGACGATGGGAATATTGAGCGCGTCGAAGTAGTCCGGCGTGACCGAGCGCCAGGTGACCATTCCGCCCGTCCCGCCTTTTGTATGCGGCTTGCCCGCAATGGCGATGATGCTGAAGATCTGCTGGTTGTGATTCTCGCTTGGCGGCACCGTGTTGCTCATGCCCACCGCTGAAACGCCCGGCAGGCGCCGCAATGCAGCCTCGGCACGCAGAAAAAACTCCATCTGCTGTTGCGCCTTCGTGTAACGATAACCAGGCAAGTCGATGCGCGCGGTCAGTACGCCCTGGGTTCCCATGCCCATAGGCTGGCTCTCGAGGCTGCTGAAGCTGCGGATCAAGAGCGCAGCGCCGGTAAGCAGAATCATGCTGATGGCGATTTGCCCCGCCACCAGGCAGCGGCGGGCAAAGGCGTGCGCGCCGGAGCTTGTGGCGCGCGCAGCCAGCGCGGCGGCACGCGGTCTTTGCAATGCGGGAAATGTTCCGAAGATCGCCGCGCAAACCAGCGATAGGACGAAAGTGAAAAGAACGATGCGCAGGTCGAGATGCGCCTTTTCAAGAAATGGAATGCCTGCCGGAGCGATGGCGACAAACACACGCAGAAGAATCTGGGCCAGAACAAATCCCGCAGCGGTTCCCGCCATCGACAGCAGGAATGTCTCTGTGAGCCGTTGCCGCACCAGGCGTCCTCGACTCGCACCGAGAACTGCGCGGACCGCCAGTTCGCGCTCGCGCTGTGCGGCCCGCGCCATCAACAGACTGGTTACATTGGCGCAGGCAATCAGCAGCACAGCGAGCACGGCGCCCAGCAGCACCCACGCAGCCAGCCGCACATCGTGCATCTGCCGGTCGCGGATCGACCGCACGCGCAGATGAACTTCCTTGCGAAATTGCGGCGGAGCCAGGCTGAGCGAATAATTGAACTCGGGCTGGAGAGCCGCCTCGGCCTGCTCGGTGGTGAGTCCCGGCTTGAGGCGCGCAAAGGCATTCATCACCGCACCGGGGTCGGCCTTGCGCTGTACGGCCTCGTCCAGAGCCTGGGGCACAAGGATATCCGCTTGCTCCAATGCGGGCATCTCGAAGTCTCTGGGCAACACGCCGATCACGCGCACCTGCGCACCATCGATATCGATCAGGCGATTCACGATGCCGGGATCGCGGCCGTAATGACTGAGCCACAACCCGTACGAGATGAGAGCCACTTTTGGACCCTTGGGCCGGTCCTCTTCGGGTAAGAAGTTTCTCCCGAAAATAGGCGAGATGCCTAGAGTTGGCAGGAAATCCTGCTCCACGCTGGCGCAACTGAGCCGCGCCGGGTTGCGTTCTGTCAAATCGCACGCGCTCACGCCCATCTCCGAAGTAAACGCTGCGAATGGCTTTTGGTTGTCGCGCCATTCGTAATAAGAGCCTCCCAGCATAAACTCCTGTGGAATGATGGGCGCCACCAGGCCGACCGAGACCAGGCGGTCGTCGTGCGCATAAGGCAGGCTGCGGAACAGAATGCGGTCGACTACGCTGAAGACCGCCGTCGTGGCGCCGATGCCGACCGCCAGCGTCGCAACCACTGCGACTGTGAACACCGGGTTGCGCCGGAAGCCGCGCAGCGCATAGCGGACATCCTGCAGCACCGTGCCCATCCACCAGCCGGGCCGCTGTTCGTGGCACTGTTCCCGCGTTCGCTCCATCCCGCCTAGCTCAATCATGGCGCGGCGGCGGGCTTCTTCCGGCGGCATGCCTGCCGCGATGTTTCTCTCGGTGGACTGCTCGATATGGAAGCGCAGTTCCTCGTCCAGTTCTTGCGGTTTTCCATGCAAGATCATGAAGCGTAAGCGGGTTAACCATTCCGTCATCATGATGAGGCCTCCGGAATCCGGCCCAGCACAAGACCAACCGCGCCAGACAGCCGGTCCCACGTTTCGAGCTCCGTCTGCAGTTGCTTGTGACCCGTCACGGTCAGCGCGTAGAACTTGGCCTTGCGATTGTTTTCCGAGTTTCCCCAGTCAGCCCTGATCCAGCCCTTGTACTCCAGGCGGTGCAGCGCCGGGTAGAGCGAACCCTGGCCTACCTGCAACGCGTCTTTTGACACCTGCTGGATGCGCTGGGCAACGCCCCAGCCGTGCATCGGACCGGAAGCGAGCGTCTGCAGAATCAGCAGGTCCAGTGTTCCCTGCAACAGATCGGTGGTTGGCGGCATCTTCCCCTCGACATTCGACAATAGACTGACCCATTTTCTTGTCGAATGTCAAGGGGAAACAGGAATCGGGAACATTCCCGAGGCGCTTCGCGTAGGTCAGATTGGCGGGTCGTGCTTGGCTTGGGGCTGCGCCGGTGCCTGCAGAAGGAGAACTTCATGCGTTCGATCGTCCGCGCAACTGTCTTAACCGCAATCCTGCTTCTCACGATCTCCGCTGGATTTGCCGCGCCGCCTCCGACGCCCAAGTCCGCGCCCGGAACCATCGTGATCGTCTTCAAAGACGGGCACAGGCAGAGCTTCAACCTGGCCGATATCGACCGGGTGGAATTCCCCGTAGCGGACCAGGCAGGACCTGCCAGCACATCGGTACCCTCGCGCGGCCGCTTCGTCGGCAAGTGGGAGTGTGGTGACGGCAGAGGCGGCACGTTCTACATCACGCTCGAAGAGGACGGCAGTGCGAAGCGCTCGATCGGCGACGTCTATGGCAAATGGGTGTATGTGAATGGCGAGGCGCAGGTGACCTGGGATGACGGCGCCGAGGATGCGATCCGCAAGGTCGGGTCCAGGTATCAGAAGTTCGCCTATGAAGCAGGCAAATCCTTCACCGATGTCCCCGCGAACGTGGACAAGGCCCGCAATACAAGTGCGAAGCCCATCTAGGCACAGGGCTTCAAGGCGTGGATGGATCACCCTTCCGAGTATCATGAACATGGAACCCGGGACGAACCGGCAGTCTGGCCGGCTGCGAACTGGTTTTCTGTTCGAGATTCTCAGCAAGGATGATAGCCGCGCGTGAAACCCGACATGAGAGTGCGCCTGGCCGGCCTGGAATTGGTCAACCCGGTGATTGCCGCCAGCGGCACCTTTGGCTACGGCATCGAATTCGAAGAGATCGTCTCGCTGGAAGAGATTGGCGGGTTCGTCACCAAGGGGATTTCCCTCCAGCCGATGGCCGGGCACCCGGCTCCGAGGATCATTCAAACAGCGGCAGGGATGCTCAACGCCATTGGACTGCAAAACATCGGCGTCGAAGAATTCATCCAGCGCAAGCTGCCTCCGCTGGCACGCTATCCCCGCTGCAAGGTCATCGTCAACGTCTTCGGCTGCACCGTGGCCGAGTACATTGCAGTCATCGACCGGCTCAACCGGGCCGAGGGCATCGCTGCCTATGAGTTGAACGTTTCCTGCCCCAATGTCCACGCAGGGGGCATGGTCTTCGGCTCCGATCCGGGATCGCTTGAATACCTGGTGGCTCAGGCGAAAGGCATTTCATCGCGGCCGTTGATCGTCAAGCTCTCGCCCAACGTGACCTCCATTTCCCAGATTGCGAAAGTTGCTGCGGACGCGGGCGCCGACGCCCTGAGCCTGACCAACACTTTTCTGGGCATATCCATCGATGCGGAGACGCGCCGGCCGCGCCTGACCAACATCACCGGCGGCCTGTCCGGACCGGCCATCAAGCCCATCGCCTTGCGCATGGTTTATGAAGCCGCGCGCACAGTCAGGATTCCCATCCTCGGCATGGGCGGAATCGTAACCCCGGAAGACGCCGTCGAATTTCTTCTCGCCGGCGCCTCCGCCATTCAGGTGGGCACAGCCAGCTACGCCGACCCACGGGCCACGGAACGCCTGGCACACGGGCTCGAATCGTGGTGCCGCGCACACCAGGTGGAGAATGTGACTAGCCTCACAGGAGCCCTTGAAGCGCCCCGCGACTGACACAGTACGGCGGACGAGCGTGCGAGCCCCTTTATCCTTACAAATCAAAAACCTAACGCGCACTTGGCTGCATGGAATTGACTTGCGTGTGAGTTGGCCCTTGTCACGCAAGCACACGTGACAGTCGGACGAATGACCGAAGTACTGTGACACAGCGCACAGCGAGCTGTTGTTTGCAATGCGTAACTTCGCACACGTCAGTCGGCGAAGTCCTGGGGCCTAGAATCCCATTCCTCCGATCTGGAGGCATCGCCGGTACCTGCACAGAGGGAGCGAGGTAGGTATGGGTCAGTCCATCTATCAATCAATGCAGCAGAAGGGCTACAGCCGCAGAGACTTCCTGCAGTTTTGCGCTGCGGCCGCAACGGCGGCCGGGTTTGGTCAATCCGGCGTCGCCCAGGTTGTCACCGCCTTTGAGAAGAAAGAAAAGCCGGCTGTGGTGTGGATGCATTTTCAGGAATGCACCTGCTGCAGCGAGTCGTTCATTCGCGCCTCGCACCCCATCGTGGTGGATGCGTTGCTCGATGTCCTGGACCTGAACTACACAGAGACGCTGATGGCGGCCTCCGGTTTCCAGGCAGAAAAATGTCTGAGCGACACGATCGAGAAGAACAAGGGCAAGTACATCGTTCTGGTCGAGGGCGCGGTGCCCACCAAAGAAGACGGCGTCTACTGCATGATCGGCGGCAAGACCGCGGAATCGATTCTGCAGAC
>CAYUJM010000098.1:0-16630 GCA_964445025.1 uncultured Occallatibacter sp.
GTGTCCCATCAGGCTTGAGCGTCCAGGCGGATACTGGAAGATGCTGCAGCAGCCCGACCTGGAGTTGCAGTTCTTCGTTGGTTTCGGCCAGCTCCGTTGTTCTTTCCGCCACTCGCCGTTCCAGTTCACTGGCAACCCGTTTCTGTTCACTCAGAAGCATCGCATGTTGCAGCGCGGCGGTTGCTTGATTTGCAGCAACATTGAGAATCATTCCCTCGGCCTGCCCTGGAAAACCCAACCTCCTTGACCCAATGACAATAAAGCCAAGATCGTCCTCTAAGCCCATTTGCATGTGGAAAATCGAAATCTCATGGTCTCCAATATTCCGCCGTGATTGTAAAGGACGTTCGATCTGGTCTTCATTCAGCCAATCATCAATAGACTGCGCAATCTCGTTCATCCTGTACGACGGACTGGCCCTGAGCACTTCAAGTGGCTTCTCGCCGGCCTCTATCATGACTCGCGCATAGACAAAGTCGAGGGTGAGCATTCCCATGAGCGAGTCAACGAGGGTGGATAGAATTTCAACCGGTTTACGACCTCTCCAAGCAGCAGGGAGTGCCAGCACGCCGATCAGATCATTCATGCAGCCCTGAAGGTGCCTGATTTCCAAGGCGGGATCAATCTGATAAGCGACTTGCTCACCAACGGACACGCTCTCGTTCTCGAGACAGTTATTCAAGCGCTTGATCTCCTCAAAGGCAAAACCCATGAACGCGAAATCCCCGTTGGAGCGGCGTGAGTGCGGCCAATTGGAATCGGATGCAAGAGCCCAGCGATTCCCAGGGCCGGTGTAGCTGATTTGAGACGGCGCTAGGATCGAACTGCGCATCTAAACTCGCGCGGGGTTACGCCAACGATCTTCCGAAACACCTTCGTGAAATGCCCCTGGGTACGGAAGCCGGTTAATCTGCTCACTTCGCCGATGCTTAGCGCTTCATCCTTCAGGTAGAGCTTTGCGCCGTCGATCCTTCCTCGCAGAACATACTGGTGAGGGGTCAGGCCAGTCACTTTCGTGAACAACAAGACAAGATGGTTCGGCGACACCCCGGCGATCTGGGCCATGGCCACCAAGCTGATGTTCGCGCCAGGGTTCGCGCGGATGTAGTCGGTAACTCTGGCCACGTCTTTTTTGCAAATGTGCGCACCCTTTCCCTTTGTTTATTCATCTCTCCGAACAAAGGATGCCGCTAGAACATTGGCCAATTGTTCCGGTTTTGGTCAGTTCTTCCGAAGAAATGGTCTAAAAAACCTGGAACTGGACAAACGGCGGTATGATTCTGCTACTGGGCTCTCCATCCAGGAGGCAAAGCGATGGATGTCTCTGGGGTTCTTCCTGTCAAGGCAGTCGAAGTGATGCGCAATGGATGTGCGGTATGTCCCATCCCTGCAGTATCTTCCCTAAACAGTAAACGGGCGGGGTGGGACGGCATTGCCCTTGAATCGTTCAGTGATGTGCCGGGCGTCTCGATTCCAGATCATGATCATCCGACTCACTTCCTGAATCTTCTTACACGGGGAAATATCAAGGCGCAATGGACTACGGAGGGCAAGAGCCGCAGCGCAGACAATGGCCCTGGGACGATCTATGTGTTGCCGGCAGGAACTCGTGATCGCCTTACCTGGTCTGGCCCGACCACTCGAATCATCGTGGTTATGGAACCGCGCTTCCTCGCACGTTCGCTAGAGGACACCGCGCACCTAAGGGATGTGGAACTTACCACGCACTGGAATCTTCATGACCGCCACATTCAATCGTTGATGCTCGCTCTTCACGCCGACCTGGAAGACGGCTTACCGGCCGGTCCGCTCTACGGCGAATCTCTCGGCCTCGCGCTCGGCACCTACCTGATTCACCGCTATTCGACCCGTAAATGCGCTACCCCTGATTACCGCGGCGGCATGCCTACGATGCGCCTGAACCGGACCCTGGAGTATATTAACCAGAACATGGCAAGGGATATTCGCCTGTGGGAGCTTGCCCAAATAGCCGGCATGAGTCCCAGCTACTTCTGCGAGCTATTCAAGGCAAGCACCGGCCAACCCCTTACAAATATATTCTGAGGTGCAGAATCGAACGGGCGAAGCAATACCTTCGCGATCCGAAGATCACCTTGGCCGGCGCGGGTGCGGCGGCCGGTTTTGCTGATCAAAGTCACTTCACGAAGGTCTTTCGTCGAATTGTGGGCGTCACGCCAATGAGGTTCCGTGACCAGATTGGCCGCGGGCACAACGATGCCTAAGAAGACCTCTTTGCACTTTCGAGAGGCTAACCTCAATAAGGGGCCGGGGGGATCCAGAGAGGAGGGCTGTGAGCCTGTCCTTTCATGCCCCGGCTCTTTTCAAACTGGCCGCGAATGACAAAGGTCCCATCTCGGTGAAGCGGGCATTCATCGTTGAATTTGTCGCTCTGAGGCCCAGAAATCCTCATTGTTCAGACCTCAGCCGGGGTGCACCAATCCAGGAAATGCGGTTAGAGTCCTGATGCAGGAATCGCATCGTATACGGCTTATTGGATGGATGAATGCGTTCTGCAGCACAGTTGCCGAACCGATTCGACCGAAATGGGGACCTTCGGCGCCTTATGCGCGGAGAACTTCCTGTCAACACTGTGAAATTAGCGCGCTATTTGGTTGGCAAGGTCATCGTTCATGACACTGCGAGCGGCAGGCTAAGCGGACGCATTGTAGAAACGGAGGCCTATCCTGTTGGTGACGCGGCTGGACATGCTTTCCGGGGCAGGACACCACGCAATGGCTCGCTTTTCCTTGAGCGAGGACACGCATATGTCTATCTCGCCTATGGCCTGTCGTTCTTATTGAATGTGACAAGCGAGAAAGCTGGAGTTGGTGCAGGAGTTTTGTTGCGGGCTATTGAGGCTCTTGACGGTATCGAACTCATGGACCTCACGCGTCGAAGGAAGCAATGGGCCGATATCGGAAGGGGGCCAGGACGATTGACTAAGGCATTGCATGTTGACCTCCGGCAGGATGGATTGGACTTGTGCAGTGTAAGTTCCTCGCTCTGGTTGGCCGAGACGACGCGCAAGACCGGGCCGATCGCCAAAAGCGTGCGCATCGGTCTGACTCACGGAGCGGAACGTTTATTACGCTTCTACGAACGTGGCAATGAACACATAAGCGGCCCTAAGAGATTGCTTAAGGATTGACCGACGTATAGATCTTCAGCTCATTTTCGCTCTCGCGCGGAAGCGAGCAGTCAGCTCGTGAGCGCTGAGCGAGTTGATCATGCCGGAGACAAAGTCGCCCACAGAAAGGCTCACCGAATATGGAAAGACATGGACGAATGATACGGATCCCAACTGCCAAAGTTAAGGTGTTCTGAATCTATGTCTTCGGGTCCGCAAACACATCCAATGGGCCTGCCTGACGTCATTTCGACGTCCCTGAACATAATCTTCTGTGGCATCAATCCGGGAATGCGGTCGGCTGCAGTCGGACTCCACTTCGCCAATCGGACTAACCGCTTTTGGCGCGTGCTTCACCTCGCCGGCTTTACCGACCGGCAACTAGAGCCGGAGGAGGCTCGCCTCTTGCTCGATTACGGTTATGGAATCACCTCTGCAGTTGCTTGGCCGACAGTCAGTGCAACAGGCCTCAGTCGAGCCGACTACATTGCCGCTCTTCCTGTCTTCCAGCGCAAAATCGCGAAATACAGGCCCAGATACCTGGCGTTCCTGGGGAAGCCAGCATGTTCGGTGTTTTTGAACCAACGCAACCTCTCGTGGGGGTTACAACCAACCACATTTGGCGGATCGGCGGTCTGGGTTTTACCCAACCCGAGCGGCCTGAACCGCGCATTCACAATTCGAAAATTGACAGACGTCTACAGAGAACTATACAAGGCCGTCGCCCCGCCAAAATTGCTGTGACCATTCCGACAGGCGCAGGTGCGCATACAAAGCCAATTCATTTCGCGGTGAGGAGTCTTTGCAGTACCACGGCTTCGTTGTGCTGCTGATCTTTTGCGCCATAGACTAATGTGACAGTGCCCTTCGCCGCCTCTTGTCTTAAGAGCGAGAGCTGTTCGGGGTTCCTCTTGAGTTCCTCGTGGTAGCGTGACCGGAACTCTGTCCACTTGGCTGGATCGTGGGCGAACCATTTTCGAAGTTCTGTGCTTGGCGCCACGTCCTTTAGCCAAAGATCGACCTTCGCCTTCTCCTTCGTGAGGCCTCGCGGCCAAAGCCGATCCACGAGGATCCGCTCCCCGTCCTCTCCGTCCGGCTCTTCGTAAGCCCGTTTGATCCGGATATCCATCATCTGAGTGTTTGCCCTTAACCTTTCCAATCTCACGCGAATAATTGCATTCAGGCACCTTCCTTAAATCGCCATCCCCGTACCTGCTGCTCCTAGCGATCGCCGAGCGTCAGAGGATCAATCCCGTTTTCGCCCACAATCTCGCGACGCACAGTCCGGCATGGTCGATCGCGGCCGCAGCCGAAACCCTGTTGCAATTCCTGAGCGTAAAAGCGATGCTCAAGCCAACCGGCCTCAATGCGCTGATCCCGCCTCCCGCTCATAGGATTCATCGCATGACCCTATCCAGAATCATCCTTGCCCGGCCAACACAACTCGCAGTAACCACCGTCAGCCTCGGCGACGGCCTGCTGATGTCGTCCCGCGCCGGTTGGACCGCCGCAATGATCGACGCGGCGATCACCAGCATCGATGCAAACCTGTCTTTGAGCCGCCGTTTCCCCTCGCAGGCGTTGGCGCGCTTCATCTCACCCATCGGCGAACCTCGGGTGCTTACTGTCTGACGCTCAATCTGTGCCATAGGTTGCCGCGGAATATATCCGCAGGCAAGTAGCGCCGTCTCTCCCTCAGAGCGGACACTGGGAGACGGTCCATGTGTCGGGCATAGTGCCGACGGGCGTGGCAATGGCCTCGGCACATCCCCTGCGACGGATGTTATTCCGAGAGCCGGGGCTGGCGCAGGTTGAACACCGGGACAGCCTGGGTGAATAGCAAGCGAATCTGCAACTGTGGATAAGAGCGGAAACCCGGAAGAAAAGGGGTACAAACGCCTCATTGGACGGTGGCGGCCTCGTGGTCAGGCGCAGATCTGCGGGGTCCGGGTTCTTGTTGGTTTCAATCACACGTGCTTTGGCCCAAGAGCGCAGGCCAGTGCACCTCACCGGGCTGATCAACGATTATTCACCCGCGAATCCGCTGATCAGCGGCAGTCCCCATGAAATGCATGGACAATGGTCAATGGACGTCCACCCGGAATCGGGCACCGCTGACTTTTCAGCCGATATGACGATGTCCGGCTATGGAACCACTAACGGCGCCCTCGATGCGACGAAGGGCGGCACAGGCGCTCATACGCACCACGTCAGCCTGACGAACGCCAAGATCGTCTGGAACATGGCCGGATGCCCCACGTACGTCACATCCCCCCCGAAAATGGGCTTTCAGTTCAGCGATACGGTTAGTCTGATGACCGCGAATGGAAACAATGCACCCTTTGAGACGGATCCTCCTTCATCGACGCTGCAGGTCTGCGTCTTAGGAGGGGATGATGTTCAGTACTCGCTCCCGCATGCAAACATCACGCTGGTGTTCGGGGGGCCGGCGGGCATGAAACATTTCGGGCAACAGGCCATCCACGGCGTCGTGCGTGCGGCGTCGTCTAACACGTTCGGGGAACGTAAGTCGGTCGATGAACAACCGGTCAGATGATTGCTCTGGAGCCTTGCCTTCTCGTGTCAGTACGAAGCATCAAGAAAGAAGAATCAATGGAGGGGGAGTGCGCTTCTGGGAAGGATCGGCACGGTCCGTCTCGCAGGTACCGGAATTCCAGACTCTGAATCGTCGGAGAATTCGACGTCGATTGGCGTATTAACGAGGACTAAAATGCCGAACCGACAATCTCCCGACTTTTTCACCGCGCTGGGTGCGTTAGCCATGATCTTCAACCTCGGTCCTGTAAAAGGTCGAATCTTGCACGGAACGTCTGTCTGAGCTCTAGAAGGTCACGCGCGCGCCCAGTTGGGCAGCGAAGGGGATCCCAACTGTAGTGCCGGGTCCAAAGAAATCTCCCAAAGCGCCCTCGGGGATCTCGAGTTGCTTCCGGCTTGTGATGGGCTCGGTTTGGGAACAGTCGGCGACTTTGCAAATAAGGCTGACGTTCGTGATGCCGGTTGGATCCGGCTGCATCTGGGAGGCTGGGACTGGGAGCTGCGTGACGTTGACGGCGTAATTGGCGCCGGGATTGTTTCGGTTGAAGAGGTTGAAGAACTCGACGAAAGGGTCGATCTGCCAGCGGTCGTGGACCTTGAAGGGGCGCGTGACTCGCAGGTCCGTCTGCATATAAGGTGTCCCGCGAAACTCGTCGAGGCTTGTATACACCCCATTTACCCAAATGCGCCCGGTGCTGTCTGCATTGGTGATGGTGATGGGGCGGGCGCTCTCGAGCTGGGTGACACCGCTTAATTTGAAACCGGCGGGAACGCTTAGCGTGCCGGAAAGCACAAAGCGATGGCGGACGTCTTCGCCGGAGGGACCGTAGTCGCCGGGCCCAAACGCATCCAGTTGTCCTGCATCCGGTCCGCTCTGCAACTTGCAGACGCCATTCACATAGTCAAAGAGCTCGCCGAGCAGGCAACCCCAGGTCTGCGCCTTCGAGAGCTGGTAATTCGCCACCAGACTGAAGCGGCGCAAGTTGCCCTGTAGATGCAACATGAGGGCGTTGTAGCTGGAACGATTGTCGGACTGGAACACATTTATATTGGGCACCACGTCTGCCTGATCGGTGGCATAATCCGGGTCCGTCGCGGAAATGAGCGGACTGAACAGGTTCGTGCCGCTGGCATAGGGAAAGGCGCGATAACCATGATTTCCCTGCTCGTGCGTAAAGTCGGCGCTGGCCAACCAGCTCTCGCTGAAGGCGTGCTCCGCTCCTCCTGTGATGTGAATGGCGTAGGGCGTCTTGTAATTGGAGCCAACGAGGTTGCCGGTAGCCCCGGCACCGCCCTGCAGGCAGCCAGCGCCAGTAAGCGCGTATGAGCCTGGGCCGCCGGCAAGAGCGCACGTACCAGTAGTTGCATTGGTGTTATTGACTCCCTGAAACGCAGTCGCCCATCCATTCTGAGCCAGATCGTCGTAGAACAGGCCGAATCCCGCGCGAAGCACGGTTTTACCGCTCCCGCCTGGAGAAAAGGCGATTCCCAGCCGTGGAGCGATCTGCTTCAGGTAATCGTGCGGCACGCTCGGTACGACTGAAATCTGCAAGTCCCGCAACGTAATATATGCACTATTCTCAAGCTCCGTTCGGCCCGAGCCCTCGAACAACCCGTAGGTGGCCTGGTAACGCATGCCGTAGTTGACCGTCAGGTGATGCGCAACACGCCAGGAATCCTCGGCATAGAGGCCGAGTCGTTGAATATTCTGCGAAAAGCTGCCATCGCCCGCAGGCGTGTAAGTGCAGGTGATGCTCGAAGCAGCGCTGGGTTCCGGATTGCACTGCGAGGCTGGCGAAACAAAATAAAACGGCAACGCGCTCGTGATGCCGCCGCAGTCTGCTCCAGGTGGATTGATGTAGCAATCGGGATTGGCCGGATACTTGATGATCTGCTCTGCCGTAGAGGCAAATGCCCCGCTCAACACCGGTTCGTGAATAAAGTCGACGCCAAACTTAAAAGCGTTATTTCCCGCAACATGAGTCAGGTCGTAGCGTAACTGGTATTTGTCCTGATTGCGCAGATCGGGAAAGAGAGTGATGGGAGTGGCAAACTGGTTGTCACCGAAAGTTTCGAATCCGGAAATTGTCAGCGCTGTCGAGCTGAAGGGAAACGCCAGAGCGAAGCCCAGATTCGAGTTGCGTGTCTGCGTAAGATGCAACAGGCTGGCGTCGAGAACCAGATTGCCCAACCAGGTTGGGCTGAACGTATATGCGTTGCCGATCACCGCATTCCAGTAGTTGTTGTGCGTCAGCAGTCCAGTGGAAGGCAGAGTACCCTGCTCCACCAACGCGTTGTGGGTAAGATACGTGTCTTCCGAGGTGCGCAGAAACCACTCGGACTTCGGCGACGCGGCCCAGTCAAAACGCACGGTGCCGAGGTAGTCGCGGAAAGGTATCGGGACAGTGGCGGGAACCCCGATCGAAGGCACGCTGGAGAGAAATCCTTCAGAAGCGATGGTGCTCAGCGCATCGAATTGTTCCGTGCTGGTGGGGCTGTAGGTGATGCTCGCGTCCTCATGGACAGCTTCGAATGAGCTGAAGAACCACACTTTGTCCTTGGTGATGGGACCGCCGAGAGTGCCAACATAGTTCTGCCGGGAGAAGGGCTGCTTGGGATTGTTCACGCACAGGCCATTGGTGCATGTTTCCGCGGGATTCTCAATTGGGAATCGGGCGTTGAGGGCCGCCGCCCGCTCGTAGAAAGCTCCTTCGCCGAGCCAATCGTTGGTGCCGTGCTTGGTGGTGATCACCACGGATCCAGCGGTAGTCCAGCCGGTGTCGGCATCCTCATTCGAGGTGCGTACGGCAAATTCCTGAATGCCATCGGGCGAGAAATTCTCGAGAAAGCCACCGATCCAATCGTCGGAGTTTTCGGCGCCATCCACCGACAACTCGTTGTTCAACCCCGAACTTCCCCCGGTGGATATAGCGGTGATGCGCGCCTTTGTGGGGTCGGAAGGTTCCACCGGCTCGGTTCCTGGAACAAGATAAGCAATGTTGGCGAAGCTGCGCGCGGGGAGCGGAAGGGAGTCGAGGTCCTGGGTACCAACCACGCCCCCATGCACCGCGCTCGAAGCGGCAATTGTTTCGGCGGCGATCGAGGAAGGAGTGTCCTGCACACTGACCGTCTCGTGTGCGCTTTCCGGTTTCAGAGTGACGCTGATATCGCGGACAATGCTGACTGCGACGTCCACATCGGCCGTGGCCCGGGCAAAGCCTTTCGCCGTAACGATGACGCGATAAGAACCTGGAAGCAGCCCCTCAATGCGAAACTCTCCCTGCCCATTTGCGGTCTCTGAGCGGCTCATCGAAGATCCTGCGGCCCTTACCACGACCTGAGCACCCGCAACCCGCGCTGCGCTGGTGTCCTGGACCTCTCCCCGAAGCGCGCCGTTCTGATTCTGGGCGTGCGACACCATTGCTGCCAGAAGTATTGCCGCGACCGCTGCCGGAGCTTTCATGTATCGATAACCTTCAGCAATAAAGGAAGTGCATTCCGCGAAATACACGGAGACCACGCAACCTCATTTCAGCCGCGCGGCAGGTTCGATCCGATCGAGCCGATACCCTTACTCATCGTCGTCGTCATTGGGCGGGGTGGCAGCGCCATTGGGCAATTTGCGTGGATCGGGCTTGACGGTCACTGGCTGCGTCAAGGCCCGGCCGTCGACCGTTAACCGAACGCTATACTCACCTGGCTGCAAACCCTGGAATCCGCGCCCGGGACGCGGCGGCGCGGCCTCGAGCTGAGGCGCTGGCGCTCCGGCCGGATGGCAGGCGTCCACGGGCGGCGGCGGTGGGCGGCGCCCAAATCCCGCGCCACGCGGAGCAACAACGTTGAGCGCGAAGCGGTGCATGCCGGGTGCAGCTGAAGGCGGCGGCGCGGGTTCCTCCCAATAGGCCTGCACATTGATGGCTTCAGTATCGACGGGCTTGACAGGCGTGTCACTGGCAGCGCAAGCAACGACCTGTCCGGTTTTGTCAACGAGTTCGAGCTTGATTGGGCCTTCGGGCGTGGACTTCAGCCAATAGTAAGCCACCACCCCTGCGGATGGGTTCAGCTCCTGCGGTTCCTCGTGCGGCAGCGGCGTGCCATTCTGGCCACCCTGGTGAATGGCAAGCGTCTCGCCGGGCGCAAACAGAAAAGCATTTGAGCCCTCAATCTGTTTGCCGTGGGTGGCGATCTGGCGCAGCGCCGCCATTTGATCGAGAATCCAGAATCCGCGACCGAAAGTCGCAACGGCCAGATCGTCGCCGTGCACTAAGATGTCGCGAACCGACGTGGCAGGCATATTGAGTTCGAGCGGCTGCCAGTGGTCGCCGTCGTCAAAGGAAACATAGACGCGCAGTTCGGTGGCGGCATAGAGCAGCCCCTTTTGCTGAGTGTCTTCCTTGACTGAATTGACGAATGCGCCTTCAGGAATTCCATCGGCTACATTCTTCCAGGTCTTTCCGCCGTCATGGGTGCGATAGATATAGGCGTGATCGTCGGCCAGGCGATGGCGATCGACGGATGCGTACGCGGTCTCCACATCGAAGTGCCCGGCTTCGATCTGCGATACCTTGCTCCACGCTGTCATCTCAGGTGGCGTTACATCCCTCCAGTTTGCGCCATCGTCGCGCGTCACATGAATAAGGCCGTCGTCGGTGCCCACCCACACGGTCTTCGCATCGAGCGGAGACGGGCCGATGGTGTACACCACGCCGAAGCGGTCGGTCATGGGCTGGTCAATGTCCTTCGCAGTGACAGGATCGAGCGTCTTCGGCACCTCAGGGTGCAGGCGCGTGAGATCCGGGCTGATTTTGGTCCAGGTCTTGCCGCGATCGCGAGTGCGAAAGACAAACTGATTCGAATAATAGAGTGCTTCGTCTGCCAGGGAAAAAACCTGTGGCAGTGTCCAGGTTCTTCGATATGGATCGCCGGGATCCTCTTTCGGCAGTTCGCCGCCCGCAGGCGCAGAGAGATTGAGCGCCTGATCGCAGCGCTGATCGCCGTTGCCGTTGAGCAGGTCAGGGTCTTTGGGGTCGGGCACTACCGTGTTGCTCTCGCCGGCTTCACAAATCGGCAGCCAGTTGCCGAAGGCGAGTGTGCCAAAGCGCGACCAGGTGCTGACCGCGACCGCGCCTGAGTCCTGCTGCGCTCCGTAAAGCCAGTAAGGGAAGCGATTGTCGGCGGCGATGTGATAAATCTGCGCTGTGGGCTGGTTGTACCAGGTGCTCCAGGTCTTCGCGCCATCGACTGAGACCACGGTGCCCTGGTCGCTCGAGAGCACCATTCGATTGCCGTCCTTGGGATTGATCCAGAGTTGGTGATAGTCATCTCCGCCCGGCGCGCCTTTGACTGGCACCCAGGTTTTGCCCGCGTCGAGCGTCATGTAGGTCGCGGTGTTGATGTCATAGGCGCGATCGGGATTTGTGGGATCGACGGTGATCTGGCCGAAGTACCATCCGCGGCCCCACAGACGCTGCTCGCTGTTCACGAAACGCCACGTTAGGCCGGCATCGTCTGAGACATAAATACCGCCGGAAGGTTTGGGCGCATTCGCACCCGTGGGAGGGGGAACACGATAGGAGCGCGCGATTGCCGTGCCGAGATCGTCGACTACCGCATACAGGCGACTCGGATTGCTGGGCGCGACTGCAATGCCGATCTTGCCGACAAAACCGTCAGCAGGCAGGCCGCCGCTGAGTTGATGCCAGGTGTCGCCCCCGTCGGTGGATTTGTACAGGCCCCCGCCAGGCATGTTCGACGGCGCATAGACTGACCACGGTGGACGGCGCGTTGCCCAGAGCGATGCGTAGATCGTGCGAGGATGCACGGGATCGAGCGCAAGATCGACGGCGCCCACATCTTCCGCCTGCCTGGCATCGGAGAGAATCTTCTTCCAATGCGCGCCGCCATCGGTGGATCGATACACTCCGCGTTCGGGATTGGCCTTGTACGGGTGACCGAGCGCCGCGACGTAGACAAGGTTCGGATCGGCGGGGTCGACAAGGATTTTGCCAATCTGGCGCGTCTCGGCGAGGCCAATCGAATGCCAGGTCTTGCCGGCATCGATAGATTTGAAAATGCCGATGCCGTACGAGTGCTGGCTGCGAATATCGGGCTCACCGGTGCCCACGTAGACGATGTTCGGATCGGAGGGAGCCACGCCGATTGCGCCGATAGAGCCGATCGGAATTCCTGTCACCGGATCGTCGGCAATGGGAAACCATGTGCGGCCGGAGTTTTCGGTCTTCCACACGCCGCCGCCGACTGACCCCATGTAGAAGGTGTCAGGCTGCGTTGCAATCCCTGAGACGGCATAGGTGCGGCCGCCGCGCATGGGACCCACATCGCGCCACTGAAGGCCCGAGAGCAATGCGCCAGGATATTGCTGGGCGGAAACCTGAAAAGCGAGGGCAACGCAAAGAGATGCGGCAAAAAAATGACGGAAGGCGGCCATGGGAAGGCTCCGATGCGCGTAGAGATTTAGGAGACGGCGGGAGATCAATCTGCTCGCAATTGAACAGGATTGTAAATCATTCCTCGTCATCCATCTCGATTTGGTCGTGCTGGCGGTCGCTCTTGTTCGATTCGAGCTTGAGCAAAGCCAGATGCTGGCGCTCAAGCTGCTCGTTCAGGGTTTTGATATCGGTCTTCTTGAGCTGCTGCCACTGTTCAATGAGGGTGTGGAGGGACTTGGCGGTGATCTCGCAGGCCTCAACCTGAGCGGCGGTGGGAGCAGCGTCGACATTTTCGATTGAGTGCTCGATGCGCGCCAACTGCGCGCGTACCAATGCAAGGCTTGGCGTAGGGGCCGGACCGCGGCCGAAGCCGCGCATTCCGCCTTGAGGACCGGCAATCGCATCCAGCTTGGATTCAATGGACGGCTTGGCGTCTGCGACCGGAGGCTGCGACGAGCGCTCCTTGAGTTGTTCGCGCAACCCGTTGATCTCGTGCAAAGCGGTGGTGGCGTCCATCAATTCGTCGTAGATTGACTTCGCCAGTGTGAATTGCTGCTCGAGATCGGAGCGGGACGTCTTCACGCGCGGATCCATGGCAACCTTCAGTGGCTCAGAGAATGTCTTGCCGCCGACGATAAGCCGGACGGTGTAGGTTCCGGGCAAGACCCAGGGTGCGGTGGAGACAGACGGCGTGTTATGGGGAGTGGCGAGATCGTCATCGGGGCCCGTGGTCATGCCCGGAATCTGCGGATATTGCATGTCCCAGAGGAATCGGTGATGGCCGGGGGCGGCGGAGAGGACACGCGGCGGCCGCGCCCACAAAGCGGGAACGGGGTAGCGCGGATCGGGGGTCGGCACGGGATCGCTGCTGTTGAAGCGGGCGACGATCTGACCCTGGGCATCGGCGATCTGAAGTGAGACCACGCCGGAGATTCCGGGGCCAAGATAGTAATCGATGATTGCGCCGTCGGGCGGATTGTCACCGGTGGCCATGTCGGGCGGCCAGGGCGTGGGCGGATTCATGTCATTGCGGATGCGGAGGGCGGTTTGCGGTGCATAAAGATGAGCAGACTCTGATGCGGTAGCCGCAGCGATCTGCCGCAATGGCGTCAGGTCGTCGAGAATCAGAAAACCGCGCCCATGCGTCGCGGCAATCAGGTCGTCGTCCTTCACTTCCAGGTCGCGGACCGAGCTCGCGGGCATGTTGAGGCGAAGCGATTGCCAATGATCGCCGTCGTCGAACGAGACATAAACCTGCGTCTCAGATCCTGCAAAGAGGAGCCCTTTGCGCTTGGGATCTTCGCGAATGGCGCTGGTTGCAGCTCCCAAGGGAATGCCGTTGTCGATCTCGGTCCATGTATTGCCGCCGTCATGCGTGCGGAACAGGTGCGGACGCATATCGTCCAGGCGCATCGTGTTTACGGCCGCGTAGGCGGTCTGCTCATCGAAGTGGCCGGCATCCATATTGAAGACCTTCCAGAAGGGCTGCAACTCGGGCGGAGTGACATTGCTCCAATGCGCGCCCGCGTCGGTTGTTTTCCAGATCAGCCCATCGTCTGTGCCCACCCAGATGCGGTTGCCGTCAAGCGGCGAAAGGCCGAGCGCATAAATGACGCCGCGGCGCGTGACCTTGGCGGCCGGCGAGCCTTTGTATGCCTCGATGATCGGGGGCAAGCCCCAGGTTTCGCGGGTGAGATCGGGACTGACCTCCCTCCACTGCTGGCCCCCGTCCTCAGTGAGCCAGAGCGTGTTGGTGGCGAAGAAGAGCTTGTGCGGGTCCACCGGCGAGAATTGCAGCGGCTCAGTGCGCAAGGCGCGATAGGTGCGCAACGGCTTAGGCTCAACATTTTGAATCTGGCCGGTGCGGCGATCGTAGCGCGTTACTTTGCCGCCGTAGACGATGTCGGGATCGAGCGGGTCAGGGGCCGCGTAGCCGTACTCTTCAATGCCCGCGGGGTGCCAGTCGTGAAAGGTGATGCGGCCGTCGTCACTGCGGCTGGCAACACACGCTGAACCTGAATCCTGCTGCCCGCCGCACACGCGATATGGAAACGCGTTGTCCGCGGTGGCGTGATACATTTGCGCGGTCGCCTGGTTGTACCACTCGGTCCAGGTTTCGCCGCCATTCTGAGAGATGATGACGCCCTGATCGCTGGCCAGGGCAATGATCCTGGTGTTGTTGGGATTTACAAACACGTTCTGGTAGTCGTCTCCACCGGGTGAGCCGCGCAGAGCTGTCCACGTCCTGCCAGCATCGGTCGACTTCCAGGTCACAATGCTTGCCACATAAAGGGTGTCCGGATCTTTGGGGTCAACCAATGGGACGGGAACGTCGCCGCCGCCGATGCGATCTTCGGGCCGTGAATCGTTGTCAGGCGTGTGTACCCAGTGGTCACCTCCGTCGTCGGACCGATAGAGGCCGACTGCGCCATGGACCGGAGCGATGGCGCCGTAGATGCGCCGCGGATCGCTGGGCGAGATGGTCAACTGTACTTGCAGGATGTCATCGGGCAGGCCGTTGCCCGTCAGTTTTTTCCACGTGTCGCCGCCATCGGTCGAACGGTAGAGACCTCCATCCGCGCCGCCGAACGATCCGTTTTCCCATGGCGCTTCCTGCCGCTGCCACATCCCGGCGAATACGATGTTGGAGTGTTGGAGGTCGATCTGCACTTCAGACGCGCCGGTGCGTTCGTTTGTGAACAAGACGCGCTTGAAGGTCTTTCCACCATCCAGCGTGCGATAGAGTCCACGCTCTTGATTCGGTCCGAACGGATGCCCTTCCACGGCCACGAACACGCGATTGGGATCTTTCGGGTCGATCGCGATCTGGCCGATCTGCTGCCCGTCGCGCAGCCCTTCGAGGTGCGTCCAGGTCTTGCCCGCGTCCGTGGACTTGTACACGCCATCCCCTGTCGAGAGATCGGGCCGCTGCAATCCTTCGCCGCAGCCCACATACACAATGTCAGGGTTGCTGAGCGACACCGCGATGGCCCCGATCGAGCCGCTCGGCTGCTCATCCCAAATGCTGTGCCAGGTCGCGCCCGCATCGGTTGTCTTCCAAGCTCCGCCGTTCACCGCGCCTAGATAAAACGTGGCAGGCTCGCTTGGCACACCCGCCAAAGCGCGTGTACGGCCGGCACGCATGGGACCAATCTCGCGCCAGCGCATATCGGAATATAGCTGGGGATCAACCTGTGCGGCGGCAGTGATTGCGACCGGAAAAACCGATGCGGCGATGAGGAATGCGCGGCTGCGGCAATTCATAATGCTCCTGATGAGGATGTGAGCGATGGACCGATCGAAAATCTCCCGGCAACGGGTTGAATATAACAGGTTGCGAGTGAAGTCGCTCAAGGCACTCTTCTGCGTGCGCCTGCTTCCACTATGATTCAAAGCCCATCCGGAACCCGGTAGAAGACACCTCCTCATCCAAGGCAAAATTCAGCGGATTCTGTTTCGCGAGTCCGTCGTTCAGTTGCTTCCAAAGAGCCGGTGCATTGCTCAGCGCACTGCACTCCTCTTCCACCGCCTGCAACTGCGGGCCTGGGCTCGCAGGAGACCGGTCCGGGATTGCACTCATGCATAGTGATGCAGCCAGTGCCCAGTCAGCAGTCTTTCCCCGGCACCGGCGGAGGGCATTGACGGCTCCAATCCTGATGGCTGCGCTTAAGGCTGCAGCAGTGACGGGAGCGCAGGCTTGGCTTATGTTATCAATTTCCTTATGTGGAGATGGGATCGGCCAAAAATTGAGCCCCGTCGGGGTAGAACTTGAGTCCGATCTCGCAGAGCGAGTTGGCGGAGATAAGCGGCCAATCGGCAAGCTCACCAGGAGCCAGATGGACCCCGAGCTTACTCCGCGGCCGCAGTCAGAATCCTCTCCACCTTCGCGTCAAGCTCTCGAGCTACCTTCAGAGCGTCGATGTTTCCACACGGCGCAAGATAGGAGGCCATTCTGTCATACGGGATAGTGGCAGCGAATTTGAGATCGGCAGCCTTTTGCGCTCTCGTTTTGTTGGTCTCCCTGGCGGACCCGCGGTAGCGCTCGCCGCGCACCGTGAAGTCATACCGGTAGTACTTCGACTTGTTCTTTCTGAACAGTTTCACGAGATCACCTCCAAGCAGCCCGCACGGAAGCAACTCGTGTGTTCCGCCGAACGGATCCGAGCGGAACAACAACATCGTACATCAGCTTGACTTCGATCCCAATGCAGTCAGGGCGCACACCTACGCAATGCCAATGCTCGAACACTGCGGCCGTGGTTGAGGGTTGACGACCGCATCGTAGATACCCGTACTGGTTCTCACGAACTCTGGCAGCCGTCCTTATCATATGCGGCCACCTGTTTTCGCCGAAGCAGGCCAACCGCAATCGCGGAGCATGAGCAGCCTTATCCTCATCGGAGGCGGGTCTGGACAAGCTCTTCAGAACCATGTACGCTTTTAATAAGTACACAAGGAGGAATCTATGCCTAGAGTG
>CAYUJM010000099.1:0-16612 GCA_964445025.1 uncultured Occallatibacter sp.
CGGCGTAAAAAGCTGAAGAGCCAAGATCGCAGAGAACTACTGCAGCGGCGCGCCAGAAGGAGATAAACGTGAGCATCACGGAGGATGCCACGATGAGCCGGACTCGGTCGGAGGGTGGCGCAACGGTCGTGCGGGAAGATGCCATCGTAAATGTGCCGGCGCAACGGCCGGCCGACTCGGACCAAAAGAGCGCAATCACCCGCCGCCCTGCGCTGAGTTTAGGTCCGAATCAAATCAGTGTCAATAGGAAATGAATTATAACGCCATGCACACCGCTTCTCGGCAGGCTATTCGTCTTTGCCGAACAACTCCTTCGCGTCCTCGACGAAGCTGATGAGCACCACCAGACTCGACCCCAAAAGGCCCACAAAAAACATTGCGTCTAGCACACGCATTGCGAAGATAGCCAAGTGCATAGCTTCGATTGTAGCGCGTTCCCGCCTTTCTGACCGCGTTTTGCACCGGGAATTCCGCCTCGTCCTTTGCTCATCCAATCCTTGCTGGCTTTGGGCAAAGAACTCGCTGTAGATGTCCCTTTCTTCCCGATGAATGTCCCCGGAGTTCAGCGTTTCGCCGCTTCGAATCTCGGGCCCGATGCTATAAACTCGGCCCTGTATGCAGCGATCGTCCGTGAATGCAGGGCCGTGGAAGCTATGGGCCGCGGCAGTTCTCTCCGCAGCTTTGCTGGAGTTGCCGTTTCCGCTTGCCGGGCCGTTGCCCCTCTGGCGCACCGTTTTTGCCTGGTTTGGAGTCGTGCCGCTGCTTTGCGCAATCCTGTCCAAACTGGGATCCGCTCCCCCGCGTCCGCTGCGGCACGGATTCCTGCTGGGCTATCTCTGCGGCTTTCTCTGGTACATGGGCAACTGCTACTGGGTACGCGACACCATGGCGAAGTATGGCGACCTGCCTGCCATCGTCCCTGTGTTGCTGCTGATCGGGTACAGCCTGGTGCTGGGCCTTTACTTCGGACTCTTTGGCCTCGGAGTGGCTCTGGTGCGGCAGGCCAGCGGAAGCACGCGCTGGGCTCTTGCTGCCGCGCCCTTCCTGTGGGCCGCCCTCGAACTGGCCGCCGCGCGTATCACCTCTGTGCCGTGGGATCAGCTTGGCTACTCGCAGGTAGATAACGCGCTGGTCAACCAGCTCGCGCCGTGGACCGGTGTGTATGGCATCAGCTTCGTTCTTTTGGCCGTCAACGCGCTTACCGCAGGCGGGCTCCTTCTGGACCGTTGCTCGGGCCGGCGGCTATGGGGCATTGCCGGTGTTGCCTTGATGGGAGTTGGAACCGCGGGAGTGCTCGTGCCGCCGCCAACTCCCGCGGGTACGGCGACCGCTGTGCTGGTGCAGCCAAATCTGGATGTAGGGGACGAGAGCCGCTGGAATGGTCCCGGTGAATGGGATGCGCACATGGCCCAGTTCACGCATCTTGCCGCTGAGACCTGCAAAAGCTTCATAGATGGCGTTCCGCAGACAGGCGCGCCCGTCGTGGCCCCGGAGTGCATGAAGCCGCCCGCGCACCCCGACCTGGTCGCCTGGCCGGAGTCGCCCGCGCCCTTCGACGAGTCCGACCCGCGCTTCCAGCACTCGATTGCGAAAATCGCCCAAGGGGTCGATGCGCCGGTCGTGGTGGGCAATATCGGCTGGACCTACGACGAACCAACACGGGAGTGGCACTACTACAATTCGGCGCTGATTGTGGGAGCAGATGGAGCGCGCGTGGGGCGCTACGACAAGATCCACCTGGTGCCTTTCGGCGAGTACATTCCCTTCCAGAACCTGCTCGCTTTTGCTCACAAGCTCACCGGCCGGGTCTCGAAGTTCACGCGTGGAGACGAGCACAAAGTTTTCCTAGTCAACGGGCATCGCTACGGGGTCTTCATCTGCTATGAGTCGGTCTTTGCCGACGAGGTACGCCATTTTGCGCGGTTTGGCGCCGAGGTGCTGGTCAACATCAGCGACGACGGCTGGTACGGCGACACCAGCGCGCCCTGGCAGCACTTGAACATGGCGCGCATGCGTGCCATCGAAAACCGCCGCTGGATCTTGCGCGACACAAATAACGGAATTACTGCCGTCATCGACCCCTACGGCCGCGTTCGCCAGAGCATTCCCCGCCACCAGACAGACGCCCTGCCGGCCCGGTTTGGATTCCGCTCCGACGTCACCTTCTATTCCGCCCATGGCGATGTCTTCGGGTGGCTTTGTGCAGTTGCCGCGCTTGGAATCGCAGGCTGGGCCGTACGAAAGCCCTTTCCGGCCAAATGAGTGCTTGTATTAATTAACCAACTAGGTTAATATTCCTCCATGGAGAAGCGAACTCCGCACTGCACGCTTGCGCGAGTCAAAACTCTTATCGGTGAAGGCAAGGTACGGACCACGCATACGGCGCGAACTGGAGCGGTTGCTTTGGGCTTCAGCTATTCCGAGATGCTGGCCGTGGTGCTGGCGCTCAAGCCGGCGGACTTCTACAAGAGCATGACCACCTACGCCGATCACACCATCTGGCAAGATGTGTATCGCCCAAAGACCTCGGCTGGAGATGTGTATCTGAAGCTCAACGTCGTGGATGACGTGTTGATCGTGTCTTTCAAGGAACTTTAAGGCAAGGAATTTTTGACGCGAGGAGGTATGACGATGAAGTGCCCAGTTTGCGGAGCGGCCAAGTTGATCGCGGATACCCGCGATCTGCCCTATACCTACAAGGGCGAGACCACTACGATTCCCGCGGTGACGGGAGAGTTTTGCCCGGCTTGTGGCGAGTCCATCCTGGATGGCGCCGAATCGGAGCGCGTCATGCGCGAGATGCAGGCTTTCACACGGCAAGTCAATGCCGCCATCGTCGACCCGGAGTTCATCGTCAAAGTGCGCAAGAAGCTGGCGCTCGACCAGCGCGAGGCAGCTGAGATCTTCGGCGGCGGCGTGAATGCTTTTTCTCGCTACGAGAACGGCAAGACGAAACCGCCCCTGGCCTTGGTGAAGCTTCTGAAAGTGCTGGATCGTCACCCCGAGCTGCTCAATGAGATCAAGGTGGCGTAGCCGGAGACGCGATTTCGCCCTCCCAGGTTGGAGAAATTGGACTCGGGCAACCGGCAAGCCAACCAGAAGCTACCAGTCGAGAGTGCACTTGGTCACCTCGACGGGAATGTCCCAGTAGCCCATTTGTTCAAGTAGAAGGCGAACGCTGATTGTAGTAAAGGCTGGATGGTTGCCTGGCCCTATCCAGACCTTGGCAATCGGCAGCAGCTTTGCTCGGCGCTTCACCCATGCTGGCGTATCGAGCGGCAAGTACCGCGACAGCATCTTTGGCCTTTGGCTGAACCGTACGTCTGGGAACTCGCTTACCTTCAACTCGTGAACGAGCCGAAACTCGTTTTCGGAGCGCCACTTCTTATCCTTTGCTAGGGGCGCTAACTTATACACCCATTCGTCCCAGGCAGTGAAGAATAGCTTTCCCCATTCCTCTGGCTTCTCCAGTCGGTCGCCGGTTAGGCCTTCTCTATAGAAGTCGAGTGTCGCCGCCGCGATCTTCTTGGCGGCTGTAATCTGTCTTTCAGGATCGTAAACGACGCGGTAAATCTGGCTCGTATGCTCTCTCACGAGTCCGCGTGCATGAAACCCGATCGCGTAACCGTTTGGCTTTGAGTAGCGATCCCATTGCGTCAACTCGTCCTCATCGCCGCTAAAGCACGCCACAAAGAACTTGCTTATCCCGTGCGCCGGCGATTCTGGCCCGTCCTTTAAAAACTCGAGGACCTGGCTCAGAAAGGTCAATGCTTCAGCATCTCCTTCACGCTCAAGAATCAACTCCGAGATCGCCTCTTTGTAGAGATCGGTGGCATACTTCGTCTCCGTCGTGTCGTTCAGGCTTGACACTTGAGTGGCAAAGATCGTCCCGCTTTGGATTATCCCGAGAAAGCCGGGGCCATTTGTGTAATGCCAGACGAGGTCATCTCCTTTGAATGCGAAGACGCCCATTTCAAAGGCAATGTCGCTCACAAACCGGCGGTACTTCTCGATTTCTTCCGGGGTGATTTGCATGTGCGAATTGTAATTGGTCACATCTTCAGTGATATCCTGAATCAGCCGAGATTTATCAGATCCACAAGTTAACCCAAAGTCAGGTCATAAGAGCAAACATATGGCGTCGTTGAACGATCTCGAATTCGCATATGCTCCCGTGCGCGACCAAACGCGCGACCTGCGGGAGTATCTTTGACCCGGCTCGCATCCGCAGGGAACTCGCTGACATAGAAGCCAAGCTCGCCGATCCGGCCCTCTGGAACGACCCGGCCGCCAGCAAGCCACTAATGCGCGACCGCAAGCGCCTGGAAAACCTCGTCGCCGACGATGAGCAACTCATCCGCCGCACCGGCGACATTGAGGCTTACTTCGAGCTTGCCCGCGAGGGTGAAGATGTACTCGCCGATCTGGAGCGCGACATCAAAGCCCTTGCCGCCTTCAACGAAGAGCTTGAAGCGCGCACCATGCTCAACGGCGAGGCCGATCCGCTCAACGCCATCGTCACCGTGCACCCCGGCGCCGGCGGCACCGAAAGCCAGGACTGGGCCGAGATGCTGATGCGCATGTACCTGCGCTGGGCTGAGCAGCAGGGTTTCAAGACCGAGATCAACGACCTGCAGGATGGCGAAGAAGCCGGCATCAAGTCGGCCACCTTTACCATCATTGGTGAATACGCCTTCGGCCAGTTGGCCGGCGAGAGCGGCGTCCACCGCCTCGTCCGCATCTCGCCATTCGACTCCGCAAAGCGCCGCCACACCTCGTTCGCGTCCGTCTATGTCTCCCCCGAAATCGACGACTCCATCCAGGTCGATCTCAAGCTCGATGACCTGCGCATCGACACCTATCGCTCCGGCGGCAAGGGCGGCCAGCACGTCAACACCACCGATTCCGCTGTGCGCATGACGCATCTCCCGACGGGAATCGTCGTGCAATGCCAGAACGAGCGCTCGCAGCACAAAAACCGCGAGAAGGCCATGAAGATGATGCGCTCGCGGCTCTACGAATACGAGCTCGAAAAGAAGCGCGCGGTGAGCAAGAAGCTCGAAGACTCCAAGCTTGAAATCAACTTCGGCTCGCAGATCCGTTCCTATGTTCTGCAGCCTTACCGCATCGCCAAGGACCACCGCACGAAAGTCGAAGTGGGCGACGTCGACAAGGTTCTAGACGGCTACCTCGAGCCCTTTCTGCGCGGATATCTGCTGGCCAAGCGCCGCGGCACAGCCGTCGCCGCCGCCAGCGAAGACGACGATCTGGACGTATAGCGCCGAAACCCTGGGTGCCCCACCTTCGGCGCAGTCTTATCGCGCCCAAGGTAGAAAACCACGAATCTCAACCCGGAACAAACATGGCCAACGACCCCAAACTCATCGACGAAATGCTGCGCACCTCCCGAACCATCGCCGTGGTTGGCATGAGCGACAAGACCTGGCGCGCCAGCCACAACATAGGCCGCTACCTTGCTGAGAATGGCTATCGCGTGCTCCCTGTCAACCCGGCGCTGGACCGGGTACTGGAGATGAAGTGCTACCCGGACCTCGATGCCGCGCAGGCCGCCGCGCACGAGCAGACAGGAAAGGGAATCGACCTGGTCGACGTCTTCCGGGCGTCGGAGCATGTCCCCGCGATCGTCGACGATGTAATCCAGCTCGGGATCCCGTATTTGTGGCTCCAGGACGACGTGATCCACGAGGAAGCCGTGGCCCGGGCGCGTGCGGCTGGCGTCAAGTGCGTCCAGAACGACTGCATCTTCCGCGAACACGCCGCGCGTCCGGAACTGCGCAACCGCCAATAAAGATCGCAGCATCTTGCGACTATCCTCGGGTAGACTGAGTCCAATCGTCAGGAGATATCACTTCTCAGTCATGCGGCTTTTCCCCTCGATTTTCGCGCTGTCCTCGATTCTTGCTGTGGGCCTTCCCGCGGGGGCTGTTTCCAGCTCCGCCGACGCTCCCCACGTGCATGTGCAACTTGTTGTTCCTGTCTCGACATTCAATCGGGGCGCAGCCGCCGATGCGGGCCTCTATTTCAAGCTCGATCCGGGTTGGCATATTTACTGGAAAAATCCCGGCGATGCCGGTGAACCCCCGCACGTGAAATGGACATTGCCGGAAGGGGTTACTGCCGGACCTCTCGAGTTCCCAATTCCAAAGCGCCTGCCCCTTGGGCCTTTGATGGACTTCGGCTATGAAGACGAGGTGCTGTTCCCTTTCACCTTTAATGTGACGCCTGCGGCGAAACCTGGCTGGGCGATCCTTCATGCCAAGGTGGACTGGCTGGTATGCCAGGCGAGTTGCATCCCTGGGAAGGCGGAGCTCGAAGTGACCCGGGGTGTCGCGTCTGCTCCGGCAAGCGCAGTTTATATCTCTCCCGATCGAGAGCTGTTCAAACGGTTGGGCGGCCGTCTTCCCAAACCTCTGCCCGTGAACGCCAAGGCGGTGTTTCGACTCACAAAGGAAGGCTTCCGGCTCGACGTTGCAACAGGCCGAAAGGAGACAGGGGCCGAATTCTTCCCGGCCGACGAAAACATCATCGACAACCCGGCTGCGCAGAAACTTACACCCACCGCAAATGGGTTCATCCTCGATCTGAAGAAAGATGCGAATCTCACCGCCAATCCGCCCGCGTTAAATGGTCTTCTGGAGCTCACCGGAGGCCGCGCGTATGAGTTCGCGGCGCGACCCGGGACTGGTCTTAAGGCTGGGGCGCCTGTTTCCTCGTCCGCGCCGATTGCGCCTGCATCGACCCCTGCGCCTGCGCCGGCCGCCGTCACTCCGCCAGCGAATTCTGTGCCGATCGCGTCCTCAATTTCAACCCCGGCACAGGCAGCTCCGAAGCCGTTTTCCGCCTTGGCGCTTTTGCGGGCGTCGGGTCTGGCCTTCCTCGGCGGACTGCTCCTCAACCTCATGCCCTGTGTCTTTCCCGTGCTCTTTCTCAAAGGTCTGGCGCTGGTGAACTCCGGCAACGAGGAACGCCACAAGCTCCGCGTGCATGGTTTCGTTTACGCCGCGGGCATTCTTGCTTCCTTTTGGGTTCTGGTGGCGGTGCTTCTGGGTCTGCGTGCAGCGGGAGCCACGCTGGGATGGGGCTTCCAGTTCCAGTCGCCGATTTTTCTGGAACTGATGGCGGGTCTGTTGTTCTTTCTCGGTCTGTCTCTCGCCGGCCAGTTCGAAATCGGTCTCACACTCACCAGCGCCGGCGGATCACTTGCGGACAGGCAGGGCTATTCCGGCAGCTTCTTCACGGGCGTTCTTGCCGTGGTCGTGGCCACGCCCTGCACCGCACCCTTCATGGGAGCGGCTCTCGGGTATGCACTCGCGCAGAGCGCTTCGGTGACCCTTGCCGTGTTCACGTCGCTTGCGCTGGGATTGGCTGCGCCGTACGTAGCGCTCACGCTGCAGCCCGCATGGACGCGCGTGCTGCCCCGGCCCGGCGCCTGGATGGAAGTGCTGCGCCAGGCGGTTGCTGTGCCCATCTTTGCCACGGTCATTTGGCTGGCCTGGGTGCTGGCGCAGGCATATGGCGCCGCCTTGCTGGCAGTTCTTCTGGCATGCTTTCTGCTTCTGGCAATTGCCGGCTGGTTTCTGGGCCGCTGGCCGGCCAAGCGGTGGTCTACAGCGATTGCGGTGCTGATCTTGGCTGGAATTGTTGTTATCTCAGCCATTGCGCCTGGAAGACTTGAGAGCGCGCCGGCGGCCTTGACCCCCGAAGACGCTGCAGCGGCGGCTTCGCTGCCGTCAGCGCCGACCGGCTGGCAGCGCTGGTCGCCTGAAGCCGTGTCGCGTGCCCAGGCCGCGGGGCGTCCGGTGCTGGTCGACTTCACCGCCAAGTGGTGTCTCAGCTGCCAGGTCAACGAACGCGTAGCGCTGGAACGGCCCGAAGTCGAGCAAGCCCTCGCCGACGCCCATGTGGCTCTTTTCAAAGCCGACTGGACTCGCCACGACGAAGCGATTTCGCAGGCTTTGACGGGGCTGGGCCGTAGCGGAGTCCCTGCCTATGCCCTCTACGTTCCAGGCGAATCCGCGCCTCGGCTGTTGCCGGAAGTGCTTACGCCGGGAATCGTGATCGATGCCGTGAACAACCTCCCCAAGGCAACAACCCCCGCGGTCGCTGCTGCGTCCAATCTGAAGTAAGCAGCCGTGCGTCGCCAGTCTGACATCCCCTCAGGAGGTTGACACTCATGCCGTCACTCGCCCGCCTATCCGTTTGCGCGGTTCTTGCCGCCGCGCTGTTCCCGCTTTCCACCTTTGCGCAGGAGGTCCGCGTGGGCGCGCCGGCGCCCGAGTTCACCGCCACCGACTCCCGCGGCCAAACCGAAATGCTCGGGCAGTTCCGCGGCAAATACGTTGTCCTCGAGTGGCACAACCAGGGCTGCCCCTTCACAAAAAAACACTATGTCTCCGGCAATATGCAGGCGCTGCAAAAGGAATGGACCGCGAAAGGCGTGGTCTGGTTCACGGTCATCTCCTCGGCTCCCGGCATGCAGGGCTATGTCACCCCGGCCGAGGAGAATTCTTATCTTGCGCAGATGCACGCCGTTCCCACCGCGGCCCTCTTGGATTCCGATGGCAAAATCGGCCGTTTGTACAACGCCAAGACCACGCCGCAGATGATCGTCATCGATCCTTCCGGCAAGGTGATCTATGACGGCGCCATCGACGACAGGCCCACACCCGATCCTGGGGATATTCATGGCGCGCGCAATTACGTCTCGGACGCGCTGACTGAAGCCATGGCCGGCAAACCCGTTGACCCGGCGTTCACCCGCCCCTACGGCTGCTCCGTCAAGTACCCGGATTGAGAGAAGCAGGGAATAGGGAATCAGGGATTAGAAATGCCGGCTGGTTGAGGCTTGGGGTTTCCCATCCTTGCGACAGAAATCCGCCGCGGCGGACGCAAGGATGGAACACAGACTTGTTGTCGGCGATTCACCCGTGCGTCATTTGAAGACTGCTTTTGCCGCTTCCTCAACCTCTTCCTTGGTCGGTTTAGCGATCGACTGCCCGATGGACCATCTGTGCCCAAAGGGATCGCGCAACTGCCCGTAGCGGTCGCCCCAGAACTGGTCCGCCAATGGCATGGTGACCTCGGCGCCGGCAGCCACAGCCTTCGCCCACACGGCATCGGCGTCCGCAACCTGCAAATGGAAGGTCACCGGACTCCCTCCCAGTGCCTCGGGAGTCTGTGATTTGCCGCCCATGGACGAAGAGAAGTCGTCGCTCATCATCAGCACGCCGCCGTTGATATTCAGGCTGGCGTGCATCAGTTTGTCGCTGTGGGGCGCCCCGTGGCGGGCCAACTCCACCGCGCCAAATGCCGTCTTGTAGAAGTCGATGGCCGCAGCCGCGTTGCTGACCACGATATAGGGGATGAAAGTCGGGTTGGTGCTCATGTTTGTCCTCCTGGGGATTTCAATCCAGCGAGCTGCGCGGAGAGGTAGGGAATCGCGCGAAGCGAGTCTACCACGGGTTGTTGAAGATCGGATGACTCGATTCAGAGAGCTCGTTCTCTTGACTTGTCTGTCATCCAAAACGACCCTCAACGGAGTGATTGGGGAGTCGAGAGCCTGGGCTGAGCCTGCCGAAGGGGAACTGCGGTTGCATTTTGTCGCCGTGATTATGCTATCATGATAGCAGCGGAGGTAAAGATGGCGCAGATTCTGGTTCGTAACCTCGATGATCGGATTAAGGCTCGCTTGCAGCGCCGCGCCAAGCGGCACGGCCGCAGCATGGAAGAAGAGGCCAGGGAGATTCTGCGCGAGGCGGTGAAGGCAGAGGATGCGGCGCCGGTTGGGTTTGGAACGGCCTCTGTTGCTCTTTTCAGCGGGCAGGGAATCTTTCTCGATGAGCCGATTGCCGAATTGCGCGACATTCACCTGCAAATACCCGACTTCGAGTCATGATCGTTCTCGATACGAACGTGATTTCTGAGATCATGTTGCCCAGGCCGGATCTCCAAGTCCTCAGCTGGCTGGACCGGCAGCCCACCTCCTCAATATGGACAACATCTGTCAATCTCTTCGAGATTCGCTATGGTTTGCAATCGATGCCGGTGGGAAAAAAGCGGTCCAGGCTGATGGACTTGTTTGAGCGGTGGCTGGCCGAAGTCGTCCAGGGGCGGGTCGCAAGCTTCGATGAAGCGGCTGCTCGTCGGGCGGCGGACCAGACCGCGTTACGAAAGGAGATGGGCCGTCCCGGAGATACGCGCGACACCATGATCGCCGGCATCGTCCTCGCCTCGCACGCCACCCTCGCCACGCGCAACGTCAAGCACTTCGAGGATATCGCGCCGTCGGTGGTCAATCCGTGGGAAGAAGGCTAGGGAGCACGCGTCAGGGAATAGGGAAAAGAAAAGCCGGTCGGCTAAGGTCCGTGGCCTTCCACCATTCGCTAGAAAAAGCGATGGATGGGGCACTCACAACCCGGCAGTTTCTTTTTGCGGAGGGAGCAGGGGCCTTCAGGCCCCTGAAAAAAGCGACGGAGAGACTTGCCTTTAGGCACGGGCATTCCTTGGAATGAGAATTGAAGGCCCCGGCGCTAAAGCCGGGTGCCCCAGGGGCTCGATTCTGAGACCTGGGGCTGCACAGACCCCATTCAGCCCGCCGTCCTATCGTTTCCCCGCCCGAATCCTCCGAATCTCCTCCATGCGCGCAGCGAGCAGCTTTTCTCGCCCCTCCTGCGTAGGCTGGTAGTAGCTGCGCCCCTTCAACGACTCCGGCAGGCAGTCCATTTCGGCTACCTTGCCCTCTTCGTCGTGCGCATAGCGGTAGCCCTTGCCGTAGTCGAGCTCCTTCATCAGCCGCGTGGGAGCATTCCTCAGGTGCAGTGGGACGGGTTCCTGCCGCGTGTGCTCAATCTCCCCCTGGACCTCGCCCCAGGCCGTGTACACGGAGTTCGACTTGGGCGCGAGCGAGAGATAAACAACCGCTTCGGCCAGCGCCAGATCCCCCTCCGGCGAGCCCAGGAACTCCATCGCCTGCTTGGCGCTGAGGCAGAGATTCAGCGCCTCGGGCGCAGCCAACCCAATGTCCTCGACAGCCATGCGCACAATGCGGCGAGCCAGATAAAGCGGGTCTTCGCCGCCGGCGAACATGCGCGCCAGCCAGTAGAGCGCCGCGTCGGGATCGGAGTTGCGCACACTCTTGTGCAGAGCTGAGATCAGGTTGTAGTGCTCCTCGCCGGTCTTGTCGTACATCAGCACACGTTGCTGGACGGCCTCGACGGCGATCGGGCGATCAATGTGGCGGTTGGTCTCCTGCGCCAACTGGGCGGCCACTTCCAGAGTGTTATAGGCTGACCTGCAGTCGCCGCTCGAGTAGCTGGCGATTAACCCCAGCGCATCGTCGTCCGCGGTGAGATTCAGGGCTCCCAGGCCGCGCTCTCGATCCTCCAAGGCCTTTCGCAGGAGCCGACCGATCTGTTCCTCGCTCAATGGCTCCAGCACGTAGACGCGGCAGCGCGAGAGCAGGGCCGAAATGATCTCAAAGGAGGGATTCTCCGTGGTAGCGCCGATCAACCGTATCGTTCCGCGCTCGACGTAGGGTAAAAAGGCGTCCTGCTGGGCCTTGTTGAAGCGGTGGATCTCATCGACGAAGAGAATGGTGCGCGAGTGCATCTGCGAGGCCTGCGCGGCGGCGGCCATCACCTGCTTGATCTCCTTGATGCCGCTCATCACGGCGGAGAACTCAATGAAGCTGGCCTTGGTTGTCTCGGCAATGATCTTGGCCAGCGTGGTCTTGCCCACGCCCGGAGGACCCCACAGGATCATGGAGCCGGAATCGTCGCGCTCGATCTGGACCCGCAAGGGCTTGCCGGGGCCCACGAGGTGTTCCTGGCCGCTCAACTCTTCCAGGCTGCGGGGACGCATGCGCTCGGCCAGAGGCGCCGTGCGGAGAGTGCCCTTGGGGCCTTCCGGTTCGCCGTCGAAAAGGCTCATCGCAGGCCTCCATGAAGGTTCGGGGAAGCGCTCCGGGCACCCCTTTGCCGCGCCGCTTCGTAGAGCAAGACGCTGGCCGCCACGGACGCATTCAGGCTCTCGATCGGGCCGGGGCAGGGAATCGTGAGTGCGGCGTCGGCTTTTGCGGCCAGATCTTTCGGGACTCCATTGCCTTCATTGCCAATCAACAGCGCAACCGGCCCAGCCAGGTTCACCAGATCGGCAGGTTCAGCCGCGCACACGGTCGTCGTCCATATCTTCGCGCCCGCTTCCCGCAGGTGCGTGAAGCAGTCCTTCACGCTGACCTCCAGCAGTGGAAGCCGGAATACGCTGCCTGCCGAAGCGCGTACGGCCTTGGGGTTCCAGGCACTGACCGTTCCTGGCAGGCTGAGGACACCATCGGCGCCGAAGGCCTCCGCCGAGCGCAGGATTGTTCCCAGGTTGCCGGGGTCCTGCAGTCCGGCAAGCACCAGCACCAGGGATGCTGTCTTCCGAGGACTGTCGAGAAAGTGCGCCCAGGTCCAATCAGGCGGCTCGACGAGAGCGGCGATGGGCTGGGGAGATTCGGTAGCGAGCGCGGAGTCGAGCAGTTCCCGCGGCAGGAGCAGAATCTCGGTCTCCGGGGCGAGGGCCATGGGTTCAAGAAAGTGCTCGGCGCCTTGCGCGGCAAACACGCACTCGATGCGCAGGCCCGCCCGCAGAGCTTCCGCAAGCAGGTTAGGCCCCTCGATGCCGGCCAGAGCGCGCCCGGCGCGGACAGACTCGCGGAGAGGTTGCGCGAGCGCCCTGCGTAGCTGTTTCAGGCGCGAATTCTGTTTACTCTGTACAATTCGAACAGGCATCGATCGGGAACCTTAGAGCTCTATGCCGATTCTAAGCCGAAATGCGAGCCGACTGGCAGGTCAATGCAACAGCAGGACTTGCCCACCGCCGCGGGCTGTGATAGTTTCCGACTTTACGGCGTTTTTACTCGCTGAGTGCCATTCGAGAGCGGCGCAAGTGAAAACGGCCCATGGAATCGAGGTAAGCCTACTTGTCCGCGGAGATCTTGCGCGTCCATCCCGATGAACCCCAGGCTGACCGGATCGAATACATCGTTTCCTGTCTGCGCAAAGGCGACGTAGTCGCCCTGCCCACCGATACTTTTTACGGGCTCGCGGTGGACCCGGTGAACCTGAATGCGGTGGAGCGGATCTACCAGATAAAAACGCGGCAAAAGCACAAACCGCTTTCGCTTCTGATCTCGGGCCTGGCCCAGGCATATACCTTGGCGCGCGACACCGATCAAATGCTCGACAAGCTGGCGGATCGCTTCTGGCCGGGGCCGCTCACCATCATTGTCCGCGCCGGGACCAAGCTGCCGTTGCGCTCCACGGCGAATACAGGCAATGTGGCGCTGCGCGTGCCGGATGCGGCCATTCCCAGGGCTGTGGTCGAGCGCTTCGGGCTTCCCATCACGGCAACCTCGGCCAACCTGCAGGGGGCCGCGGAGTGCACGCACGCAGCCTGTGTCCGTGACCAGCTCGGCGATCGCATTCCGCTGATCATCGACGGCGGTCCGACAGGCCGCGCGCAACCGACAACGATTGTCGATCTCTCGCTGGGGCCGGGCCGCTGGGAGGTTTTGCGGGAGGGCGCCATTCCTACGCACGAAATCGTTATGGTCCTGCAGCGGTAACCACAAGCAGAGAGGTGCGGATGGGGATTCAGGCAAACTCGATCCCGCGCGTGCAAAAGAGAAGCTGGCTTGCTCCTCTCGTTGTCCTCCTCTTCTTCCTGGGACTTGCCGCCGGGGTGCTTGGCTGGTGCCGCTGGGTTTACGAGCAGATCGAAATCTACGCTAACCAGGATCAGGCTGCGCCCTCTGACGCTATCGCTGTGCTGGGCGCAGCGGAATACGACGGCCGGCCGTCCCCGGTCTTCCACGCCCGGCTTGACCACGCGCTGGAACTCTACCATCGCGGCATTGCCCCGATCATCATCACCCTGGGCGGCCCGGGAGGCGACCAGTTCACCGAAGGCGGAGTGGGCCGCGAGTATCTGATGGCGAAAGGCGTTCCTGAGGAGGCCATTATCGCCGAAACCGAGAGCCGCAATACAGAGGATTCGGCGCGGCGGATTGCCGTGATTGCGCGCGCCAACGGGTTGCGGCGCCTGGTGATCGTCAGCGACGGCACCCACCTGTTCCGGATTCATGAAATCTGCGCCGCCGACGGGCTAAACGTCCTCACTTCGCCGCGCCCGCGCGTGCCCGTCGAGGGCGGGTCGCAGGATTTCGACCGCATCTCTCACGAGATTCTGAGCTACACGCTGTGGCGTCTGAACCTGCATTGAGTAAAGGCCGGCGTGGTCAGATCTTTATTTGCACCAAGGCTCTCTACCAGACGATTGTCATCCTGAGCGAAGCGCACTTCATTGGAGTCGAAGGATCTGCATTTCGGCGGAGCGAACAGCGTGCCCCTTCCTTTCCGCGCCTTCCGCGGAAAGGGCGGGAAATCACAAACCTACCCGAGCCACCTGTGCGGCGCCACGACGATAAACCCCAGAGCAAACACCGCCGCGCTCCCCGTCGACACAAAATTCACTCCGTCGTTGTTGAGCCAGCCACGGCGCTCCAGGGTCGCTCCCAGCAAGCTGTCGAAGAGCAGGCCAAAGACACCGCTTGCGCAACTGATCCAGAAGAGGGCAAAACTCCCACGCAGCGCCCAGGTCCCGATTCCTGCCACCACTCCAGCGGCAACAGCACCGGCCAGCGTGCCGGCCAAGCTGATGCCGCCGTCGGTGCCGGGATCGACGGAGCGCAATGTGGTGATCATGCGCGGCCGGCCGCCGAGCACCTGGCCTATCTCCGATGAGACCGTGTCTGCAGCCGCTTCGGCAAGTGCGGCAAGACCCATGGCAAAGATGAAATTGGGTGCAAGACTCCCTCGTGAAAACCAGGGCTTATCGGTTAACCAGGTCTGGACAAGCTCCAAACTGGCCAGAGCGGCCACACCCAGATTGGCCGCCACCTGCGCTGCCGAGCGGCCGTGGCGCTTTTCGGCAGTGCCCAACTGTTCTTTCTTCCTGCGACCGAGGCGGGTGGCAAACCAGGCGAGCAGGGATACCGCCAGCACCGGCGGCAGGGCCGTGTGCCAGGGTTCGTAGGGGAAGGTCACGCTAGAAAACATCAGGCTGGCGGTGATCAGCGCGCCGGTTGCCGCTCCTGCCGGCGTAGCCGCGCGAAGCTTGAGAACGACCAGGGCAAGCAACAGGCTGAGGCCAACGGTCCAGATGGCCACAGGAGGCGCCTGGGTCGCCCACCAGTGCGTTTGCAACACCAGGCCGGTTCCCGCGAAGGGCACCACAACCAGCAGCACCAGTTTCGATTGCCAGGTGAGATTGATTTGATCCACGCCCCATCGTATCGCCTGAACTTGAGGTTCAAGAAATGAGGAGGGGCTGGGGACAGCACACCTCCAGTGAATCGGTTTAGACTCAAGGGCGCAGTGATTCCGGCACTCCGGAGTCAGTGAGGGAGCTCCTGATGCAAAGGATTTCATTTGCTGTTGCTGTTCTCGTTGCATTCGTTCTTCCCGGCGTCTCCGCCCCGGCGCAAACGCCCGGCCAGCGACTGGAACTCGACCGCAAGGGCGAGACAATTGTGCTTGAGCCATATGCGCCCAACATCCTGCGTGTCACGCTCAGCCTCAGTCGCGGACCGGCATTGGCCGCCCCAGGATATGGAATTATCGCAACGCCCGCCGCTGCAGACTGGAGCGCAACGGAGACCGCGCAGTCCAGTGTGTACAAGTCCGGACGAATCGTTGTCACTGTAGACAAGAATCTGCCTCCGGCGCATCCGCCCCTGCAATCGGAGATCGACATCGGCAAATACTTCAACGGCTCCGCACCGCGGACGCGCATCACCTTCACCACTCCGGGAGGAACGAAGCTCCTGGAGATGACCGGCTGGTCGCAGTCGGTGCCCAACTACAAGGATGGAACCGCAGATGTCGCCAGAGACCGGCGCGCGACCGATCCGGAGTTTTACACCGTCGGCGCGACCTTTGCCTCCCCCGACGACGAGCACTACTACGGTCTGGGCCAGAACCACGAGGGCTTCCTCGACCATCGCGGCCATCCGGTGCACTGCTGGGCTGACTACACAGCTCCCGCCGCGCCCAGCTTCTGCGTGCCGTTTCTGATCACCAACAAGGGCTACGGCCTGCTGTGGGACAACCCGTCGAAGACCACCATCGAACCTGGATTCAACGAGCAGACGAAATGGACCTCGCAAGTGGGAGACCGCGTCTCCTTCTTCGTTATCGCCGGCAAAACGGCGGATGAGATCTTTGCCGGCTATAGGCTGCTGACCGGTCCCACGCACATGCTGCCCAAGGCCGCCTACGGCTACATCCAGTGCAAGCAGCGCTATGCCAGCCAGAAGGAAGTCCTCGACGTCGCCCAGGGCTATCGCGACCGCCATCTTCCCGCCGACGTGATGGTGGTGGACTGGTTTTACTACACGAAGATGGGCCAGATGGACATGGACCCCACGTTCTGGCCCGACCCCGCAGCCATGAACAAGCGGCTCCACGACATGGGCTTCGAGACCATGATCAGCGTGTGGCCCCGGTTTGTTCCAGAAGACCGCTTTTACGCCGATCTAAGGCAAAAGGGC
>CAYUJM010000100.1:0-16335 GCA_964445025.1 uncultured Occallatibacter sp.
GCTACTTCGGCGGCGGCCAATTCCTGACGAATGTGACAACCAGCCACTCGTACACAACCTACTACGTTGCGCTCAACTTCAAGGACAACGGGAAGAAATAGCCGACTCCGCGGTTGAACTCAGAGATGATGTCGGGGGCGATGGCCCAGCCTCGCCTCGCATCATCACGCAAAGCCCGTACATCATCAGGGCGCCGTTGTGCCTGGCTTCCAACGCGTTAAAGGATGCCCACGTATTTGCGGGTTCCGCCAATCTGTGCCGCATGCCTCCCTGATTCAGGATGGGGAAAAGGCACGGGGTCTTGGCAGAGTCTTGCGCGGGGATCTGAGATGGCCCCGGTGCTCGCGCAAGGCGACTTATTCTTCGCGACATCCTGGTCTTCCGCTCCGTTTTGCGCTGCATCAATCCGTTCGATCAGATCTGTCTCTTTTTCGCTTGCCGGCCGCCCCTATGGTCGAGACACCCAGAAGGGGTCAGGCGAACCCGTTCCGCCTTGCCCCGTGGTTCCACAAGGGCCGCGCTCCAGAAAACAGCCCTCCCCATTTCATGCGCCTGAAGGTATACTGAGCCGCAATCGGGAAAATGCCTGGGCTCAACCCCGCGCGTCGGCCACCGTTCGCTGCGCAGCCCGGCCAAAGCGTGTAAATCCAGGAGGCCCCATGGCGGCGGCTCGGCCTTTGCTTACCGTGCGTTGGTGCCTTGTTGTTGCGTTGACTCTTACCTGCCCGCGCGGCCCTTGGCCGTCCCATGCGCAAGAGTCGATTTCGCCCGCAGATCCTGCCGAGCGCATGCGGCTCATCGGCCTGCATGAACGTATGCTGGAGCAGGCACGTGCCGGCGGAGATCGTCGGCGGGAAGCCGCGGAGCTTGTCTTTCTCGGACAGGAACACCTGGTGCCCGCGGAGGAAGCCAAGGCCGCTGATTGCTTCAAGAAAGCGATTGACATTGTCCATGCATCGGCCGACCGCAGGACGGAAGCTGTTGCGCTGCTGGGCCTGGGGAAGGCATATGAGGCCTTGGGGAGGAAAGAACTTGCGCTAAGCGCCCTTGCCCAGGCATTACCGATTCAGCTACAGCTCAGCGATCCAGTCGGGTACGCGGAAACGTCGCTCCATCTCGGCGAAGTGAACGACAGCCTGGGGATGAAACAAAAAGCGGCGGCATACTACCGGGTGGCGTGGAACATGCTGCTTCTCCCTGGATCTCAGGCTCAGGAGGTTCAGGGCAGCACTGGATCGACCACCCAGTCCGTGCATAGTCCCGCCCAGCAGGCTCTGAAAGCCCGGCAACGGGAGAGGATCGCGCGACTGCAGGAACAGCTGAAGCGCGACATGCCTGAATTAGCGGCCAGCGCACCTGCGGCAGCAGCCAGTTCCGAACAGGAACAGAGTGCCAGCGCTTCTACCGCATCCATGGCCCAGGCTGATTCGGCAGCTTCCGCAGACGAACAGGCAACATCCTCTGCGCTCCCTGCAGATGCTGGGCCGCCGCCTCCGGCAGCGACCCAGGAAGCACAGCAAGCCGGTTCGAACCAGGACCAGCAGCAGAATGGCAGGCCCACCCACATCACTGGGAATGGGGCAGATTCGGCGCGGAACGACGCCGATTTACCAGTCTCCTCCAATCAGGCAGGCTCAAGCCCCGGGGGCCGCGCGATTCCTACGGTGGAGCGGTACCCCAACATCGAAGCACCTGACAGCGTCGCCCCCGGCCATGAAATTGCCGTGCAGGTGTCGTTGACGGCTGAGCAGATTGCGCCGGAAACGAAGATCCTCTCCGGCCAGCAAAGCGGGGGCAAGTTGCAATTGCAAATGGCCGAAGGCGAGCGCCAATGGACTCTCACCGTGAACTTGAGCGCTCCCGGCATGGAGATCACCCGTGGCGGCTCGAACACTGCCGAGATCACTATCGATCGCAACGGAGACTCCACCATAGCCGCCTTTTATCTGCGCGCCCAGCCGCTCGACTCCTCCGCCAACGGAAAGCGCGACACCCGCATTCTTGCCACGCTCTGGCATAACGGCGCATTTCTGGCCCGCATCGGACGCCCTCTCACGATTCTCGACCCCAATGCTCAAGGAGTCGCCGGCAGCCAAACGTCCAGCCTCGGCGCCTCCGCGGATCGGGCTTCCGCAGCCACGCCGCGCCCCATGGCTTCCACACGCAATCACGTTCTTCCGGTCTCCGTCGCCAAGGCTCCTGTGAGCCTCGATCCCTCCCTTGAGGGGCCGGATATTACCATCGTTGAAAACCGAATCGGCAATACGTTGCGCATCGACTTCCACAGTTCCGATCGCTCCATCGGCTCTGTTTATGCCGATATCTCCGATCCAATCGATCTGCACAATTGGATCAATTCGCACTTCGCGCAGATGTCCACGCTAGGCCGCGGCTTCGGCAACCATTCGAGTTCGGGCCAGCCAGGTTCCTCCGCGCTCCACGCCACTGACGCCCTCAATGCCTTTGGCGCAGACCTCTACGACAAATACGCTCCCCCGGCTTTCAAGACCCTTTTATTCAAGGTGCTCGCGAAGAACCCGCAAGGGAAACAGATCACCATTCAGGTGCTCAGCGACGATCCATCGCTCCCCTGGGAACTGATGCGTCCCGCCTTGCCGGGAACAACCAGGCGGATGGATTTCCTCGGCGTCACTTGTTCCATTGCCCGCTGGCCACTCTCTCGAAGCGGCAGCTCCCGCCCACCCCAGGCCATGTCTATCGACCACTCCATCGTAGTTGCCCCGGCCTATAAGGGCGCGCAATCGCTGGCTGCAGCCAACCTGGAACTGAAGACCCTCAAAGGCCTGCGCGGCTTTTCCCAAATCGGTGGCGACTACGTCTCGGTCCGCCAGTTGGCCCTTCATCCGCCCCAGGGCATCGTCCATTTTGCGGGACACGGCGCCGTCAACCAGGCCAACGGCGTGCCTCAGTTCGCCATCCTGCTGGAAAATGGAGAGCAGATGGACCCCACCACCTGGCAGGGGCTGGGAAGTTCGGATGCCGCCAACCACCCGCTCTTCTTTTTCAATGCCTGCGATGTCGGCGAATCGGTGCAATTCATGAACGATGTGGATGGATGGGCCCCTGCGCTGCTCGGCAACGGAGCTAGCGGTTACATCGGCGCCTTATGGCCTGTGCAGGATACGACCGCTGCTCTATTTGCCGCGGCGTTTTACAGTACCCTCGACAGATCCTTGGCCGCCGGCCAATCGCTCAATGTTGCCTCTCTGCTGGCGATGACTCGCGCCGAGATCTTCCGCCAAACCGGGGACGCGACCGCACTAGCCTATGTCTTCTACGGCGACCCGCTGCTGATCTTGACAAGCCCGCAGGTCCAGCCTTGAATCTGCGTCCGCGGAATCGGATTCTAGCTCGGCCGGCTCCGCTGGCTCGCCCACTCGCTGGGACGCAGCATTTGGGACTAAACTAGAAGAGTTATGGCTATCGCATCGCTTTCCACCGAAATCCAGCCGCGCACGCCCAATGGCGGCTTCGCCAATGAGCCTTTTGCCAACTTCAAAAGCCCTGAAAATGCCCGCGCGATGCAGGCCGCGCTGGACCACGTCGCCAGTCAACTGGGACGCGAGTACGACCTGATTATCGGCGGCCGGCGGCTTCGCACCGAGGGCAAGATCCAGTCGCTGAACCCAGCACGCCCAGCGCAGGTGGTTGGCATTCACCAGAAGGCCGGCGCCGATCACGCCGAAGAGGCGATGCAAGCCGCGCTTCGCGCCTTTGAGTCCTGGTCGCGCACCCCAGTGGAAACGCGTGTCTCCCTGTTACTCAACGCCGCAGCAATGATTCGCAGCCGGCACTTCGAGTTCTGCGCCTGGCTCACTTATGAGGTGGGCAAGAACTGGGCCGAGGCCGATGCCGACGTGGGCGAAACCATCGACTTCCTCGAGTTTTACGCGCGCGAAGCGCTGCGCCTGGCTGCCGCCACCACGCCCATCCAGTATCCCGGCGAGCGCAACCGGCTGCTCTACATTCCATTGGGCGTGGGCGCCGTGATTCCGCCCTGGAACTTTCCTTTCGCCATCATGGCCGGCATGACCGCTGCTTCCATCGTCACCGGCAACGCGGTCGTTCTTAAGCCCTCCAGCGATTCGCCCACCATTGCGGCAAAGTTCGTCGAAGTGCTGGAAGAGGCGGGAATACCCGGCGGCGTGGTCAACTTCTGTCCCGGCTCCGGCGCCACCTTCGGCAACGCCATTGTCGAGCACCCCAAGACGCGCTTTATCGCCTTCACCGGCTCGAAAGCCGTGGGCCTGGACATTCACGAGCGCGCCGCCCGCACCAAACCAGGCCAGATCTGGATCAAACGGACCATCCTCGAAATGGGTGGCAAGGACTCGATTCTGGTTTGCGCGGACGCCGATCTCGATGCGGCTGTGGACGGCGTCGTAGCCTCGGCGTTCGGCTTCAGCGGGCAGAAGTGCTCCGCCTGCTCCCGCGCCATTATCGAGGCGCCGCTGTACGACGTGTTTGTGGAGCGCATACGGGAGAAGGTGGCCAAACTCAGCGTCGGCGACCCCCTGGCCAACCACAATCTCGGCCCGGTCATCAACAAGGCCGCCCTCGACTCCATGCTTTCCTACGTTGAGACCGGCAAGAAGGAAGGCCGGCTCATCTGCGGCGGAAATGCACTGGAGACTGCGGATGGAGGCTTCTTCCTCGAGCCCACTGTTTTCGCCGACATCGCTCCCGACGCAGTGCTGGCCCAGGAAGAGATCTTCGGGCCCGTGCTGGCTCTTATTAAGGTGAATGGCTACGAAGAGGGCCTGGCGGTGGCCAACAACACCGAGTACGGACTTACCGGCTCCATCTACTCCTCGGACCGCGCTACGCTGGACCATGCAGCCCGCGAGTTCCACGTGGGGAATCTCTATCTCAACCGGAAGTGCACGGGAGCCATGGTGGGCGCGCATCCTTTCGGCGGCTTCAACATGAGCGGCACCGACTCCAAGGCCGGCGGACCCGACTACCTCTACCTGTTCACCCAGGCCAAGAGCGTCGCCGAAAAGCTCTGACCTGCTGATGCAAGCTGATCGCTCGGACTGGAATTATCAGCTTAAGAGGCATTGGCGGATGTGCGGCGGACCTTGTTCGGGTTCGCCCGCATCCAGGCCCAGGAATTCCTGGAACACGTCATTAGAAAGCAACTGACCCTGCGCGGTGAGACGAACCGTCTTGCCGTCTGTATCCACCAGCCCGTCCTCCCGGAGCCTGGAAACAACTTCCATGGCCCGTGCAACCGGCTTGTGGCCAAACTCACCCACCAGCGCGGCTGGCTCGACGCCTCGGTTCAGCCGCAACCCCAGAAACCATGCCTCTTCGTGCTGCCGCGCCGGCGAGAGCCAGGAGGTCTCCACCGGCTGCGGTCCCGAAAGGAATTCTCCCAGGTCACTTGTCGTCGTCGACCGGAGCGCATACCTCGGCTCGTTCAAACCAGCATGTGTCAAGGGAGCTTCCCCTGCGGGCGATGCGAATGCCATGGACGAGGCATCGAGGCCGAGCCCCAAATACGGGCGCCGCTGCCAGTAGCGCAAATTGTGCCGCGACTCAAAGCCAGGCCGGCTGAAGTTTGAAATCTCATACTGCTGAATTCCTGCGTGCTCCAGCCGTTCTATGGCTTGCGTGTACATCCGCGCGATCGTGTCGTCACTGGGAACCAGTCCAGCGCTGTAGCGCGCACCTCCGGCGAGCATCTCGCGGCCCAGACGCGAATCCTCATCCACTTCGAGCATGTACACGCTGGCATGAGGAACGCCCGCTCGAAGCAGGATGGTTAGCGATTCCTCCCACGAAGCCAGAGTCTGGCCGGCGAGCCCCGCGATCAGGTCCACGTTGAGATTGACAATGCCGGCCTTGCGCAGCCGATGCAGATCTTCTTCGACGATGGCGCGGGAATGCAGCCGACCACTTGCCCGTGCCTCGCTGTCGATGAACGACTGCACCCCCAGGCTTACGCGATTTACTCCCACGGCAACAAGGGCATCGAGCGTGTTGTCTGCGAGCTGCCCCGGCGCGCATTCCACGGTGATTTCAGCTCCGGCTCGGAGATCGAAAGCGGCGCGAAGGGCAGCGAACAACCGTTCGAGCAACTCCGGCTCAAGCAGGCTGGGGGTTCCTCCGCCCAGGTAAACCGTGTCCGCCGCTCGCGGCAATTCCACACCCACCTGTCCCGCCCAGGCCGCGGAGGCTGTTATGTCCGTGATGAGCCGGTCCACATAGCGCGCATGCTCGCTGGCGGGATACACCCCGGAGGCGAAGTTGCAATAGGTGCACTTCGAGCGGCAAAAGGGGATGGAAATATAGATGCCGAGCGGGTTGTCTCCATTCAAAGACATCCAGAATATTGTTTCACGTATGGGCCACCGGAACCCATGCCGGCGAGCTTCCGGCGCGCTGCCAACGGGCTGCCCAGGGCACTCTTTGACGGCGTGCAAGAATTGAAGGAAGGAGACTCGTGCTTGAAAGCCTGGCCAGTCCTGGGAATTGTCTTCGTCCAATCGTTTCTGCTGCTGGCCCATTGGTTCCTGTATGAGACGTGGACCGCATTCGGAGGCGACCCCGGTCCGGCAGGCGGCATGGCCCTGCGAATCGTGCTTCTTTTGCTGGGTTGCAGTTTTGTAGTGGCCGCGCTGCTCAGTTTCTATTCGGCAAGCTTGCTGGTCACGGGCATCTACCGGGTCGCGGCGGTCTGGCTAGGTTTTCTCAACTACTTTTTCTTTGGCGCCTGTCTGACCTGGCTGACGTGGGGGGTGCTGCAGTTGAGCCGGCTCAATGCCGATGCGGCAAAGCTGCGGCCGGCAATTGCCTGGCTCTTTCTGGGGCTGTCGTTGGCAGCGGGCGTCTATGGTCTGGTGAATGCCCGGCTGGTGCGCGTCCGCCGCATCCCCATCTACCTGCCCACCTTGCCGCCGTCCTGGCGCGGACGCACAGCGCTTGTGATCAGCGACTTGCATCTGGGGCACGTCAACGGGCTTCGGTTCAGCCGCCGCATCGCCGCCCTCGCCTCGCGGCTCAAACCCGACATCCTCTTGATCCCCGGGGATTTTTTCGACGGAACCAAAGTCGATCCCGACTCTTTGGCGGCGCCCTTCAAGCAGGTTTCTCCGCCCTTCGGCATCTATTTTTCCTCCGGGAATCACGACGAATTTGGCGATACGGCACACTTTCTGTCAGCCCTGACCGGTGCCGGCGTACGCGTGCTGGCGAATGAGAAAGTGGTCATTGACGGTCTGCAGATACTGGGCGTGCCTTATCACGACACTACCTTCCCTATCCGCATGCGGGCCACGCTGGAGGCGCTGCGCCTGGACCCCGCCAGCGCCAGCGTTCTGCTCAATCACGTTCCCAACCGCCTGCCCATTGTGGAAGAAGCGGGGGTCAGCCTTCAGCTTTCGGGGCATACGCACGGCGGACAGCTCTTTCCCTATACCTTCCTCACTCGGCGGATTTTCGGCCCGTTTACCCACGGATTGAATCGCTTTGGCAGGCTGCAGGTCTACACCTCCTACGGCGCCGGAACCTGGGGCCCGCCCATGCGCGTGGGGACCAGTCCGGAGGTCGTGTTGCTCACTTTCGAATAGTCGGCTTTCATGGTAGAATGTAGCTATGTTCCTACATTGGAGGTCGACCATGGCCATCACGACCCTTTCCAGCCGCGAATTCAATCAGAATGCAAGCCGGGCCAAGAAGGCAGCGCGAAGCGGTCCAGTCTTCGTCACCGACCGTGGGCGACCCACGGTTGTGATTCTGTCGATCGATGAGTACCAGAAAATTACGAAGAAAGACGAGAGCATTCTCGATATGCTCGCGATGCCTGGGGCGGGAGACATTGAATTCGAACCGCCTCGCCTGGGCGATGAACCCATTCGAGCTGCCGATTTCTCATAAATGTATCTTCTTGACACGAATGTGCTCTCTGAGATGCGCAAGGCTTCGCGGACGAAGGCATCGAGCGCGAAAATGGACCGTCGCGTGGAGAAATGGGTCCAAAGCGTCTCCGCCCGCGATTTTTATTTGTCGGTGGTTTCTATCCTTGAATTGGAACGCGGGTTCCATTTGCTGAGAAATCGAGACCCTGTACAGGCTGAGGTCATTCGCCTATGGGTGCGCAACAGGGTGTTGCCTGGCTTCAATGGCCGCATTCTCTCCGTCGATCTCGCCGCTGCACAGCGTTGCGCCACGCTGGTGATCGCGCAACCAATTGGATATCGCGACTCACTGATTGCAGCAACTGCCCTCGTACATGGTATGACGGTTGTCACCCGGAATACGCGCCATTTCGAGCCCACCGGCGTTTCGGTCCTCAATCCCTGGGAGGATTGACCGGTTTCCCTAACCGCTTTCCTAGTTTAGACTTGCCCTTCGAATGAAAAATGAGGGCTTACCATGCTCTATTCGAGCAAACGCTTTCTTGGCCTCCTGACCGCCGCACTTCTTTGTGGCTTCGTTCCAGCCAGTGCGCAAACCGCACAGCCTGGGTCCACATCCCCTGACCTCAGCTTTCCCACCGTCCTTTACGGTGCGGCTTACTACAACGAGTACATGCCCGGCGACGACGCCGATCATGCCACGCGACTCGAAAAGGACGTTGCCCTCATGAAGGCCGCGGGACTCAACGTGGTGCGCATGGGCGAGTCTACGTGGAGCTTATGGGAGCCGGAAGACGGCCACTTCGAATATGCCTGGATGGACCGCGTGGTCGACGCGATGGGCAAGGCGGGCATCAAGGTGATCCTCGGCACGCCCACTTACTCCATCCCCGCCTGGATGGCGCATCAGCACCCGGAGATTTTCGCCGAGCGCATTCCGGCCGGCCAATTCGGAGGCAAGCCGGTCGCCAGCGTCTACGGCATCCGCCAGAACATGGACACCGATTCGCCGGCGTACAGGTTTTATGCCGAGCGCCTGATCCGGCACATTGTGGCGCATTACAGGGACAACCCCGCCGTCATCGGATGGCAACTGGACAACGAAACCGGCAGCTACGAAGCCGTCAACACGGACGTCTTCATTGGCTTCCAGCATTATCTGGAGAAGAAATTCGGCACGCCGGAGGCGCTGTCTCAGGCCTGGTTCTTGAACTACTGGGGCGAAAACCTGCACACCTGGGAAGACCTGCCCAGGCGCGACGGAACCATCTCCACGGGCTACAAGCTGGAGTGGTCGCGCTGGAGCCAGATGCGCGTCACTGACTTTCTCCACTGGCAGGCGGAGCTGGTGCGCGAGTGCGCGGGCTCAAACCAATTCATAACCACTGACTACGGCGGCATGATGAAGCGGGATGTGAATGAAGAGGCCATTGCCGGCTCGCTCGACATTGTCGCTGATAATATTTATCACGGCACGCAGGATCATTACGACGGCTCCTTCCAGGCCCTTCAATCTGACTTCTCACGCTCGCTCAAACACTCGAATTTTCTTGTGACTGAGACCAACGGCCAGACCATCGGTTGGACCTCTGGAAGCCAGTTCCCGCCGTACGACGGACAGCTCCGCGAGGATGTCTATACGTATCTCGCCAACGGAGCCAACATGGTGGAGTACTGGCACTGGGCATCGATTCACGGCAACCAGGAGACCTACTGGAAGGGAATTCTGTCGCACGACCTGGAGCCGAACCGCGAGTATGCCGAGGTGAGCCGCACAGCCCACGAACTGCAGAAGATTGGTCCGCACCTTGTGGGATTGCAGATTCATAACCAGGTAGCTATACTCTGGAGCCGCGACTCGGCCAATGCCGTCAGCTTTATGCCCTACGGTGGCGGGGTGCCGGAAAGGAGCTGGACCGGAGAGCGCGATGGCTATGTCTCGGTGGTGCAGCAGATGCACAAAGCGCTCTATGACCTGAATGTGGGTGCAGACTTTGTCTTTCCCGAGACACAGGACTTTTCGCAATACAAGCTGCTGATTGTGCCGGTGCTTTACATCGCGGACGATGCGTTGCTGCAGCGCATCTCGGACTATGTGAAGAACGGCGGCCACGTGGTGATGACTTTCAAGAGCGGATTCGCCAACGAGAACTCCGCCGTGCGCTGGGTGCGCGCCCCGGGACCGCTGCGCGAAGCGGCCGGGTTCAGCTACCAGGAGTTCTCCAATCTGGAGCGCCCTCTCAATCTCAAGGGCGATCCCTTCCACGCAGGAGCGGAAAACAAGGTCTTATACTGGAGTGAATTCCTGATGCCTGAGCACGCCAAGGCTCTTGCTTACTACGACCATCCATTCTTCGGAAAGTGGCCTGCGATCACCGAGAATGAGTTTGGTAAAGGCACGCTGCTGTACGAAGGGACGTACCTGTCGGATGCCCTGCAGACTACGCTGCTCAAGACAGAGCTGGGGAAAGCGGGGCTCACCGGGTCTGACCAGCAGTTGCCTGCGCAGGTCCATGTGCAGCACGGCGTTAACCGGATGGGCAAGCGGATTCACTATTGCTTCAACTACTCTGGGGCCGAAGTGAAGCTCAGTTACGCCTATGGTTCCGGCACCAACCTACTCGATGGAAAGCCGGTGACGCAATCCTCAGAATTAACCTTGAAGCCTTGGGATTTGGTTATTATCGAAGAGCCATAAGAAACTTCGGTGACGGGCAAGTCATTCACCGAATGGTCTCAAGGAGACACTGCTCGTGACCTCGGAATCGCAAGGGCTGCCACTGGCCAAAGAGAAGATTGTTCGAACCCGGCTTCACGGCATCGAACTGCTGCTGAATCCTCGACTGAGCAAAGGCACCGCTTTTACCGAAGACGAGCGGGACGCCTTCGGGCTTCATGGCCTGTTGCCACCGCACATTGGAACGCTTGAAGACCAGCGCGCGCGGAGAATGCGCGTGCTTGCCAGCCGCGATACGGCCTTCGGCAAGTACAGCAACATGCGCGACCTGCAGGACAACAACGAGACGCTGTTTTACTCTCTGATTGCCGAGCACACAGAGGAACTGCTGCCCATCGTCTACACGCCGGCTGTTGGGGAGGGATGCCAGCGCTTCAGCGAGATCTGGCGCAAGCCGCGCGGACTATTCATCAGCTATCCGAACCGCGACCGCATCGAGCAGATCCTCTCCGCGCCCCGCTATGACGATGTGCGCTGCATTGTGGTCTCCGACGGCGAGCGCATTCTCGGCCTGGGCGACCAGGGCGCGGGCGGCATGGGGATTCCCATCGGCAAAATGGCTCTCTACACCGCTCTCGCCGGCATTCCGCCGGAGCACTGCCTGCCTGTGCTACTCGATGTGGGCACGGATAACGAAGCGCTTCTGCATGACCCGATCTACATCGGATGGCAGCACCACCGCGTGCGTGGGCAGGACTACGACGATTTTGTGGAAGCCTTCGTCACAGCCGTCGAGCGCCGCTGGCCGCACATCCTGCTGCAATGGGAAGACTTTGCGGGGACGAACGCAGCCAAGCTGCTGGAGCGCTATCGCGATCGACTGTGCACCTTCAACGACGACATTCAAGGCACAGCCGCTGTGACTACAGCAACGCTGCTGGCCGCAGTCAACGCCACGGGTGTACCGCTCAAAGATCAGAAGATTGCTCTGTTCGGCTCAGGCGGGGCAGGGGTGGGCATAGCCAATCTGCTGATCGCCGCGATGCAGGAAGAAGGCTTGAGCGAAGCGCAGGCTCGCAGCCGCATCTATGCTTTCAACCGCTATGGATTGCTGGTTGAGGGAGGGCGCGGGATTCGCGAAAGCCAGCAGACCTGGGTGCGACAGAGAGCGGACGTTGAAGGCTGGCAACTGTCCGGCGGCGAAGATGTATCTCTGCTCGACGTGGTGCGCAATGCGCAGATTACGGCGCTGGTGGGAACGTCCGCGCAGGCCGGCGCGTTTACGGAAGAGATTGTTCGCGCCATGGCCAGCCATACGCCGCGCCCCATCATCTTCCCGCTTTCGAATCCGACCTCGTGCGCCGAAGCCACGCCCGCCGACCTGCTGCACTGGACAGACGGCCGTGCGCTGATCGGCACCGGCAGCCCCTTTGCGCCGGTTGAGGTGAACGGCAAGTTCATTCCCATCGTACAGACCAACAACTCGTATATCTTTCCCGGTCTCGCGCTGGGAATCCTCGTATCCCGCGCCCGCCGAGTCACGGACGGCATGATCATGGCCGCCGCAAAAGCGCTTGCCGCGCTGTCTCCAGCGCGCGAAGACAAAGATGGACGATTGTTGCCGCCGATTGGGGAATCGCGAAAGGTCGGCATGATTGTCGCGGAGGCCGTGGGCCGGCAGGCAATCGCCGACGGAGTAGCATCTATCGGAGACGAAACCAGCTTGACAGAACAACTTCGCGCCTACGTCTGGGAACCTGTGTATCTGCCCTACGAGCGTTTGCTCTGAAGCCTACGCGCCAGACGGCGTCCGCATGGCTTCCAGGGCTCCCGTCAGATCGGCGGCCAGCGACTGCTGGACTTCCTCGGAGAGCTTCTCGTCGCGGCGGGTCAGGTAGAAGACATCGATGGCGGTCTCGCCTTCCGTGTCGATGAGGGCTACCTTGATGTCGCACTGGTGCGCGCTGAGCGTGAGCGCGATCTGACGCAGGAGGCCGGGCACGTCCTGGGAGATGACCTGCAACAGCGTCGAGTGCGTAGAAGATTCGGAATCGAACTGAAGGCGGGTGGTGACCTCGACTTTGAGGTTGGAGGGATGGTTGAGGTGGCGGCGCGCCTCAAGCAATTGCTTGACGGAGATCTTCTGCGCCACCACGTCATGCAGATTGGCCAGAAAGCGGTCTCTCTCGCTGGGGTTCAGCTCCAGAGTATGAAAGACATCGGTGAAGTGAAAGCTGTCGACGATGACCCCGGCTTCGTTGGAGAACGCTCCGGCCTTGACGATGTTCATGCCCCATGCGGCGAGGGCTCCGGCTACGTCGGCAAACAGACGCGTCCGGTCGCGCGTAATCACCGTCAGGTCGAAGAGTTGGCGATTCGGCCGCAGGTCGAGCTGGACCGCATCCTTGTCGAGATTGAGGGCCATCTGGAAGTGATGGCGGATCTGTTCGGGGAGGCGGGTTTGCAGGTAGCGCTGCGGCAGGCCTTCAAGAAACTGGCGGAGCGAATCGTACTGAGTGGCAGGAACCATGGAGCGGATGCGATTCAGCAGCGTGGGGTCGATGGCCGCGTGGTAGCGGACCTCATCGACACTGCGATCCATGAAGTTGGCGGTGGACATGTAGAACTGCCACAGGTTCTCGGCCTTCCATGGAGTGAGCGCATCAGGGTTGACGGCCTTGATGTCGGCGAAGGTCATCAGCGTCAGCATCTTCAGTAGCTGCGGGCTCCCGATCTTCTCTGAGAATCCGCGGACATTTTCCGGATCGAAGATATCCCGTCGCAAAGCCATGGACATCTCGAGGTGAAGGCGTATGAGTTTCAGAATCGACTCGCGCTCTTCGGCGTCGAAGTCCAGGCGCGCCAGGAATGCGTCTGCCAGTTCGACGCTCTGGCCGGCGTGCTCTCCTGTGCGGCGCGCCTTGCCGGTGTCGTGCAGTAGAAGCGCGAGCAGGAACAGGTCCAGGCGGTCGATTTCCGGCAGCAGCTGGGCGAGGCGTTGTTCGTAGTCGTGTGCCGGTGTGCGCAGCCCATGGACGTTGTCGATGGTGAGGAATGTGTGCTCGTCGACGGTGTAGCGGTGATAGCTGTCGCGGATCACCAGGGCGTCGATGCCGTGGAATTCGGGAATCAGCATCTCCAGCACGCCGAGGGCATGCATGGTCCGCAGCGCATGAGCTGCGTGGGGCCCCATGAGCACTTCGCGCAGGGCATTCCAGAGATAGGGGCCCTCGGGAATATGGATGGCGAGGGCGGGCAGGGCGTCGGTGATTCTGTCCTCCGCGGCCTGCGAAAGCGTGTAGCCGTGGGTGGCCATCATGGAGAAGATACGCAGGATGGCGGCGGTGTCGTTGAATTGCGCGCCGGGGACAATGTCGATGCGGCCCTGGTCGAGCATGAAGTCGGTCCCCGCAATGGGCGTGCGGCGGCGGCGGAATTGCTTGTAGAAACTGACCGGCGCGGGCAGATGTTCCATCAGCAGCGCCGCGCGGCGATAGATGATGCGCGCGTGGCGATAGTAGGTCCGCATCCAGTAGCTCGGATCGGCTGTTCCGCGGGTTTCCAGGCCGATGGAGTTGGCGGCGGCTTCGTCCTGCGACTGCCAGTCAAGCGTGTTGTCGTCACGGCCGTGGCGGAAGTGAAGAAAACAGCGTGCGGCGGCGAGAAAGTCGAAGGCAGCCTCCGCGTCGCCACGGGCGCTCTGGAAGACACCGCCCCGCTGCCGGGGCCATTCCTTGGTCTCCTTGAGGTGGAAGAGCAAAGCGAACCAGACCGCCAGATGATAGTCGCGCAGGCCGCCGGGACATTCCTTGAGGTTGGGCTCAAGATGGAAGATCGTGTTGCCGTATTTGGCGTGCCGGCCGCGGGCAATTTCGCCCAGCTTCTGCGTAATGGTGTTCCACTCGCTCAGCACCAGTCCGGGTAAAACCGTCTGGTGAAGCTGCTGGTAAAGAGGGAACTGGCCGGCCAGGAAGCGGCGGTCGAGCGTGGCCAGGGTGAATTCGAGGTTATCGGGGTCGAACCGTCCGGCTTCCTTCAGTGTGCGGGAACTGGGGCTCGCCCTCAGGCCGATATCCCACATGCCCTGGATGATGGAGCGAACAGCTTCCTTCGATTGTTCCTCGGTTTTTTCGTCAGCAAAGGCAAACAGCACGTCGATGTCGGAATAGGGGAACAAATCCTTGCGGCCGTACCCACCCAAAGCGAGAAGCGATACGTTAAGCGCGGGCTGCCCCGCGAAGGCCCGGCGCCACATTTCAATGAGGATGCGGTCCACTACCGCGGAGCGGCGACGGATGGCCGCTGTGCCGTCTCCGGTGCGCTCACAGGTCTGGCGGACAAGCGCCATCTCCCGCGTATACTGCTCCCGAAGATCGTCAACCGCTAAAGCGACTGGATTCATGAGGTTTTATGCGTGGCCTGCCGAAGCAAGTAAGGAATTGTTAACAGAATAAGCGATTTTCTCGCTGGCGGGGCGGATTTGGTCTCGAGGGCAGGGAAATTGCCGACTCTGGGTTGTTTGGAAACACAGCAGGGCTGCTGCAGGGAGCGTCGCGGCTCGCAGAGAGCTCCGTCGCTAAGGGAAATCCGACGACGCTGGACTCGTCATATCCCAGGCCTCGCCTTCGAGGTCCGAGGAATTGACTTTGCCGGGATGAAACCTTAGAGCGCCGTCTCGCCGCGCTCGTCGTTGCGGATGCGGATGGCTTCTTCGACGCGGCTGACGAAGATCTTGCCGTCGCCGATGCGTCCGGTACGGGCGGCGCCGATGATGGCCTGGACGGCCCTCTCTTTCAGATCGTCAGTAACAACAAGCTCGATCTTGACCTTGGGGAGGAGATCGACGGTGTATTCGCGGCCGCGGTAGAACTCTGTGTGGCCCTTCTGGCGGCCATGGCCGCGAGCTTCGAGAATGGTCATGCCCTCAATGCCTGCTTCCAGCAGCGCATCCTTGACGGCATCCAGCTTGGAGGGCTGGAGTATGGCTTCAATCTTGAGCATGTTCAAAATGCCTCGCATGACAGCGTAACAGGCGGAACGGATGATTGGGCTGCCGCTGCCGGGTGTTTTCTTCAAAAGTTGTTCACTGGGAGTCAACAGTCCCAGACTGGTTTGGAACTCCCGGTCAGGAGTTCAGGTCGTAGCCTTCTTCGTTGTGCTGGGAAAGATCGAGGCCGGCGTTCTCCTCCTCAGGCGAGACGCGGAGCCCCATGACCTTATCGACAACGAAAAGCAGAATCAACGTGCCGGCGATGGAGATGGCCCAGGCGACGGCGATGCCGGCAGACTGGTTAAGCAATTGGCCCCAGTGGCCGTCCATGGCGCCGGTGGCCACGTCTTTGCCGAAGGCCGGGTTGATGAGCCGGGTGGCAAACAGGCCGGTGAGCAGGGCGCCCAGCGTTCCGCCGGCGCCGTGCACGCCAAAGGCGTCCAGGGAGTCGTCGTAGCCGAAAAAGCTCTTGACCACAAAGACCATGAAGAAGCAGAAGAGCCCTGCGAGGAAGCCGATGGCCAGTGCGGACATGGGCTGGACAAAGCCCGATGCAGGGGTAATGGCCACCAGTCCCGCGACCGCACCGGAGATGGCGCCGAGAGCAGTGGGCTTGCCGTTATGAATCCACTCGGCGATAGACCAGCCGATGGCTGCCGTGGCGGCGGCAAAATGGGTATTCACGAATGCGCTGGTGGCCAGGGAACTCGCTGCCAGTGCGCTGCCGGCATTGAATCCGAACCAGCCCACCCACAGCAGGCAGGCGCCGATGAAGCTGAGCACCA
>CAYUJM010000101.1:0-15965 GCA_964445025.1 uncultured Occallatibacter sp.
TGGAGATGCAGGTGAACATGGAGTTTGAATTCATGTTCATGCTCTCGATCAGATCTGCAACCGCTCCGCCCCATCCCACGTGTTCCGCGCTGCCGCCATTCGACGCAATGGCCTGCCACGCCGCCGTCTGATCGAAGTGCGAGAACAGCGAAGCGGGCAGCGGAACGGAATTCGCATTGACCTGAGCCTTGGTGGCGGGTGCTATCAAGGTGCCGGTGTTGGCCACGATCGCAAGGCGCCCGGCGTTGAATAGGTTCTGAGCCCCCGTCAGCGCGGGATTGAGCGCAAAGGTGCGCCCACTCTGCGGAGTCTTCAAAGTGATCGGAAGCAACGAGCCCAGAGGATACGCGAGCCCCGGCGCCCCGGAACGCGCGGTTGTAAACGCGCTGTAGGAGTCGGAGTCGGTTGCGATCACGGTGCCATGTCCATCGTTGCCGCCTTGGAGAAAGACGCAGACAAGGGCGCGATAGTTGGAGGCGCTGCTGCTCTGCGCCATTGCTGCCATGGAGTTGAGGCCCAGGATAAAGGGGCTGGCGGATATTCCTGCCATCGAGGCCATTGAAGCCGTTCTGAGGAACTGCCGCCGCGACTGCTCGAATTTGTTCGTCATAGTAGGCTCCTTAAAATTGTGCGCAGAACGATGGCGATGCCATCGTCAGGTAAATGGCCGTCTGAACGCGGTTCGCAAGCGCGGCGTTGATGGCATTTTGATCCCCGGTGGGTATCGGAATCGCGTTGATTGCGGCGAGTATCTGGCCATAGAGCGTGCTGTCCATCTCGCCCGCCATCAGCAGCAGGTTGATCCGGTCCAGCAGCGGGCCGGGCGTGGCTGCCAGGCCCATCTCTGTCTCATAGCTTGAGAACATGTCGGGGCCTGAGGTTGCGCTGCTGCCGATCGCGCCCTGCATGTTGTTGATGTAGCCCACCACTGTCGAGACATTGGTCATCTGCATCTCCGGCGCCGTCAGGCCGGCCTGCGCGATGCTGGTTCCCGGAGGAACAAACCCTGGGGCAAACCAGTTGAACACGGTGGGCGAGCGCAGAGACATCTCGCCGAGCCCCCAGATCGGGTCCTCCGTGCTGCCGATGTTATAAGAGCCGGTCCGAGATTGTGCAGTGAATGCCCGCGCCCACTCCGTATAGCGGAGCAGCGACTCCCGCACCTTTCCATATTGCGGATTGCTGAAATCGGTGGCGGAGTTGCGCGCCTCCGGGTCGAGCAGAATCTCGGAGATGACCGCCTGCAGATTCCCGCGAACGCCTGTCCCATCGTTCTCGAAAACCGCGGAACAGTTGCTGATATACGTCGGGTTCGGATTGCTTGTGACCAGGTGCTGGATCATCTGCTTGCAGAAAAAGGGTGGAAGGTTGGGGTGATTGAACAGCGTGTCGAGCGCGATCTTGAGGTCGCCAGTCGGGTCGGGGCTCGCCGCCGCCGGAATGGTCACGCCGAGAAAGTCCTTTTCAACCGTCGAATGGTGGCTGGCATAACTCTGCATGGGCAGAAGTTCTTCTCCATACCCAGGGCCGACATACAGGCAGCAGTTCGACCACGCCGTGTCGCTGTTGTTTCCGGGTACGTTCCAACTGAAGCCGGTGAAGACCGCGGCCATTCCCATCACGTCCGTATTCGAGTAGGTCGGGATCGGGTTGCCATTTGAATCCAGCTTCTGCGAACCATCGTCATTCAACTGGTAGAGGCCGATGGTGAACAGCTGCATCACTTCGCGCGCGTAGTTTTCGTCGGGATCGGTGGTGGCATTGCCTTTGTCGTTGCCCAGCATGTTCAGGAACTGACCCATCATCGGATTCAAGGTCACATCCTGAAGCAGCGTCCGGAAATTCCCAAACGCATCCGCGCCCAGCACGTCGTAGTAATTGGCCTCTCCGCGCGGCATGCTCTGGATACTGAAGTTCGGCTCGCTGGAGATGACGAACAGCGACGAGAGCGCATACCGGACTCGTTGCCGCAGTTGATCGGGACCGGTAATGCTCTGCTGCCAGAAGGAATCCTGAACCAGCCCCTCATCCGATGCGTTCTGAACAAACAGCGTCGCATTGCACGTTACATCGGTGGCCGCGCAAGGCGGGTTATTGATGATCAGGGCCTGCTCCACGCCGGGCTCCTGCAGAGTCTGCTGCATGGCGAACTGCTGAGTGAGCCATGCCTGAAAGCCATTCATGGATACGTTGTGAATATCCGCATCGGTTGCGCCGAAGGTCGCCTGCTCAAGGAAGCGCGATGCATCCTGCGGCGTGACCAGAGGCGTTGGCGGTGTGCCGTTCACCAGCGCGATCAGATCCGCCGAAGTTGCCGGGCCGGGGCTGGGGTTCAGCACCTGCAGATCGAGATTGCCTGCCTCGGTCGGCGATACGTTCGCAGTCAACTGGGTGCCGCTGTTGAAAGTCGTTGTCACCGGCGATCCATTCACCAGCACCTGCGCGCCGTTGATGAAGCTCTGGCCGGTCAGAACAACGGTGGTGGACGGAGGCCCAACGTCCATCGTCGTCGGTGTTGCCGAAGTCAGAATCGGAATCGGATTCAGCACCGAGATGTTCTGGGTGATTGAAACCGCCGGGTTGTCGACGCTGGTGATGCTGAGCTGCACAACGTTGCTGGGCGTTGGAATCACCAGCGGTGCAACATAATTGATGGACCCATCCGCCTGCGAAGTCGCCGTGCCTACCTGAGTATTGCCTCCGGCAATTCCGTTCACCTGCAGAGTGACGCCAGTGTTGTTGGTGCCGGTGATGTTGAGCCCGAGGTTCAACGTATTCCCCACACGCACATCAGTGCCTGCGCCGGGCTCCAGTGTCAGCACCACCTGTCCTGGTCCCACCAGCACTGGAATGGTTGCCGAGTTCGCAGATCCCGGATCGGGGTTGGTCACCAACAATGGGAAGGTGCCGGGATTGGGTGCCGGAATCGAGGCCACCAGCTCTGTGCTCGAGACCATGGTGGTCTGAACTGCGGCGCCATTCCACATGATCTGCGCGCCGTAGACAAACTGCGATCCCGCCACTGTAACCGTCGTGGTTCCTTCCGAGAATCCCGACGGCGTAACACCATTGAGGACTGGAACCGGGTTCAACACAGACAGCGTTACGGAGCCCGGCGGCAAATTTGGATAGTTGCTCGCAACGCTGGTAATGGTCACGGTATTCGGAACCGGAACAATCGCCGGCGCCGTATACAGGCCACTGCTATCCACCGTGCCGACCACGAAATTTCCGCCCTGCACGCCATTGACGGAATAGGTCAGCGGCTCTCCGGTGGCCTTCGAGGCCTGGATAAGCTGCATGGTTTGATTGACTCGGATGCTGCTGCTGGGTGCCGAGATGGCGGCAAAGTTTGCCGAATTGGAAACCGCCACACCGCCGCAGCCGGAGATGAACGACAACGCGCCGGTGAGCGATGCGACGACCAGCGCGACTCTTAACGCTTGAGTAAATTCGGTTCTTGCTCGCACAAATGCTCCAAGTCGGGGGGTTACCAGGGCATGATGAATGCGAAGTAAATCAGGGGTGTAGAACAGATTCCAATGCTCTCTGAACGTATGTTGGGTACCACTTGGGGATCAATACATCTTTTGTGCTATTACCACCTACTTTATTATCTTTCCGGCATGGCAGCAACCGGCTTTAAATACGGCCGCAACAGGTTGTGGGAATCAAGACTTGTAATGACCCGAAGCGGGACAGTCTGGTGTTCACGCCTTTTTCATACGCACGCCGGGCCCGTTTTGGCAATGGACCTTGATCTCACCGTGCTGCACCTCAAGTGACTGCAGTCACTTGTGAGCGTGGTCGCAGATAATACGATGAAGCCGGCCGGAGAATGAAAGTCGCTCTATCGGGAAAGGAATCCATATGGATCTGGGCTTTATTGAGAGCAAGACATACGAAGAGATTTCAATTGGCGACACCGCCGGCACTGAGCACGTTCTGACCACGGACGACGCGATGGCCTTTGCCTCAATCTCCGGATTCAACTCCGTTCTGAAGTCAGAGGAACTCATTGAGCGCGCAGGCGGCGTTCCGCCCACGGGCCCGAACATGTGGTGCGCCTCGCTTGTGTCGGGTCTCTTCAGCATGAACATTCCCGGACCCGGATGCACGCTGACCAATATTTCGCTCTCCTTCCACAACCGCATCCATGTCGGCGATCGCATTCTGGTCAAAGTCAAGGTCACGGGCAAGGAGGATGCCACAAAGGTCGTCACATTCGAATGTGGTGCGCAAAGCGCGAATGGCACGTCGATCTTCGCCGGCACCGCCCAGCTCATCGCGCCTCCGAAGAGGCAGCGTTGGTCCACTCTGCCCGTCCCGCAACTCATCGTCAACGATCCGTATCGCCGCTACCGGGGCCTGATTGCGCGCGCAAATTCCAAGCCAGCCGTCCGAACTGCAATTGTCTGGCCTTGCGACGAGGTTTCGCTCCGCGGAGCCATCCAGGCATGCCGGGATAACTTGATCGTTCCCGTTCTCGTTGGCGCCGAAGCCCGGATCCGCAGCGTTGCGGAGGATCTTCAGCTTGATTTGCAGGGAATCCAGATTGTCGACGTTCCCGACAGCCGTACAGCCGCCCTGCGCTCTGTCGAGATGGCGCGCAAGAGCGAAGTCCAGATGCTCATGAAGGGCTCGCTGCACACCGACGAGCTTATGAGCGCAGTCGTTTCGCGCGACGGAGGAATGCGCACCGGGCGCCGCATCAGCCACGTATTCGCTTTGGACGTGCCTTCCTACCACAAGACGCTCTTCGTCACCGATGCCGCGATCAACATCCAGCCTGACCTGGAGACCAAGATCGACATCCTTCAGAATGCAATCGACATGATGCTCACGCTGGAGATCGTCAAGCCGAAGGTCGCAATCCTGTCGGCGGTTGAAGCTGTTAACCCTGCCATACCCTCTACGCTCGATGCGGCAGCCCTGTGCAAGATGGTCGATCGCGGACAGATTACGGGAGCCATCGTCGATGGCCCTCTCGCATTCGACAATGCCATCTCAGGCGAGGCCGCGCGCATCAAAAAGATCAAGTCGCCTGTCGCCGGAGACGTTGACCTCTTGATGGTTCCCAATCTCGAGGCTGGAAACATCCTCTTCAAGCAACTTCAATACCTGGCCGGAGCGCTGGCAGCCGGGGTTGTGGTCGGAGCCAAAATTCCGATTGTCCTCACCAGCCGCGCCGACGGAGAACTGGCTCGAATGGCAAGTTGCGCCCTCGGCGTTCTGCTCGCCAAACCAGCGCCCGTGCTGGCCTGAACTGCACATTCGCTGCTCGCTTCCGCCCAAGGCCCCATGGCCGCACTTGGCCATTCGCGCCATGTCTTCGTCCCTTGCGGCCACCCGAACCATCTGCAACGGGCTATTTAGGGGTTTTTCCAACCGGCTGAGATCGCATCGGCAATTCCAGCCTTACGACGCGCTGGATGTTCACCCTCACCGGCTTCATGGTGAAGATGGACGTGGACATCGGCGGAGCCGGGACGCCGCCCCTGCGGATGGCGAAAGACGCTGAAATCACTGTGCATAGAGCGCGCATGGTGTTAAAACAGTTGTGCATGCCCAAGCGCGTAAAACCCGGAACCTTGCCGGTCCCTGGGCAGACCATCAGTCTGCGCACCCTGGGTGAGTACTTGAACCTGTCTCCGGCAACTATCTCGCTGGTGCTGAACAACGCGCCCGGCGTGCGTTCGATTCCCCAGGAGACGCGGGACCGGGTGATCCAGGCAGCAGCAAAGTTCGACTATCGGCCCAGCTTTTACGCGCGCTCTTTGCGCAAGCGGCAGACGTTTTCCATCGGCGTCCTGGTGCCCGACCTCAACGATCACTACGCCACGCAGGTGCTGTCGGGAGCGGAGGAACTGCTGCTCGAGGAAGGCTACTTCTATCTGACGGCGAGCCATCGGCGCAAGCCGGACCTGATCGAGGAGTACCCGCGTCTGCTCCTGGACCGCTGCGTGGAAGGCTTCATCCTGATCGACACGTTGCTGGAGCACAGCCTGAAGGTGCCGGCGGTGGCCGTGGCCGGGCATCGCAACTTCGAGGATGTCACGAACGTGGTTCTCGATCAGCGTCGAGCGTCCGAACTGGCGCTGCGCCACCTGTGCCAACTCGGGCACCGGAAGATTGCATTCATGCGCGGAGGCAGTCACAGTTCCGACGCCGATGAACGCTGGGAGTGCCACATGACCGTGGCCCGGGAGTTGAAGCTGGAGGTTCCCTCGGAGCAGATCGTGGACATCAAGCTGCGGGATTCGACGCCGGAGATGGGCTATGGCCCGGCCAGTGAACTGATCAACCGCGGAGCCGACTTTACCGCGCTGATCTGCTACAACGACCTATCCGCCTTTGGAGCGATCCGGGCTCTCATGGATCACGGGCTGCGCGTCCCGGAGGACGTTTCTGTTGTGGGATTCGACGACATCCAGAGCGCGGCCTTCCACAACCCCAGCCTCACCACGATCCGGCAGCCGTTGCAACAGATGGGCGGGGTGGCGGCGCGCATTCTGTTGCAGCGGATTCGCGGCCAGGCGACGTTTCCGGATGCGGTGCCGATCATGCCCGAGTTGGTGATTCGCGAATCGACCTGCCCGCCGGGCCCACGCCGCGTACGCGTGAAGCGCAATTGAGGCGAATTGAGGCAGGGATTGCGGATGCATACTCAAGGTGCGTGGAATGGCCGGTCCACGACGCTTGAAATCCCGTTGAACACCATCACCATGGCCAAAAGGTGGGCGCGCAACAGGGCTGCAAACAAAAGGGAGCCTGAGCGGCTCCCATTTGTTTGCGGCAATGAGGTTCGGGCTATTGCTTGCCCTGCAGTTCGTCGGCCAGCGCACCGGCGTTGTAGAGTTTGCGCAGACCTTCGATCATGCCTGCGGAGTGGACGGCAACGGCGCGGTTCTTGGTTCCGTCGTAGACAAAGTCGCCTGCCATGGACTCGATGTTGCCATCGAAGATCAATCCCACGAGTTCACCATCGCGATTGACGACCGGCGAGCCGGAGTTGCCGCCGATAATGTCGCCGGTGCACACGAAATCAAATGGCGTCGAAAGGTTGAGCTTGTCGCGGCCGGCCACTTCCTTCGGGGTCAGGTCGTAGGGCGGCATGTTGCTGAAGCTGGCCGCGCGATCGTAGAGCCCGTAGAAGGTGGTAACGGGCGGTGCAATCGTGCCGTTGTACGGATAGCCCGTCACGGTGCCATAACTCAGCCGGAGTGTGAACGTCGCGTCTGGATAGGCATCCTTTCCGTAGACCAGGAAGCGGGCCTTGCCCAGCTTTTCGCCTTCCTTCGTCAGCACGCTGCCGTAGGTATCGCGGATGCGCTTCGTGGTTGCGCGGACGATAGGGTCGGTGCGGCGCGCGGCCACGATCATGGGATCGGTGGATGCGGCCACGGCGGCCTCGCCGCCATCGAGAAGCGACTTGCGGAAGGCCGGGTCGCCTAGTTTTGTTCCATCGATCAGAGAGTTGACGGTCTGGTCGACATCCCCGCCCTGCAGGATGGCCTGAATGTAAGCGTCGTCCTTGCCCAGCTTCTCTTCGCCGAGTTTAAGAGCCGTCGTCATGTATAACTTCTCGGTGGAAACCTGAACGGGAGCCGGCGACATCAACTGGAACTTGAGCGATTCCAGCCCGGCATCGTGGAACTGCGGCAGACGCTCGCCGTCCGGCTTTTTGATCTCAACTACGTATTGGACAATCGTCTGCGCCATGCCGAAGAGTCGGCTGTCCGTGCGGCGGAAGAGCTGACCCTTGATCTCCGGCCTCAACTGGCCCTCCACGTGGGCAATTGTGTCCCATGCATCGCCATAGGCCTTCTGCCACTCAGGATTAGCGGCGACCTTGGCGCGGAATTCAGTCTCTTCGGCCTGTTTCTTGGCCAGGATTGCCGGGTCGGCCAGTGCGTCCCTCCGGCCAATGTAGACCTTGAGGCTGTTCTGTAGTCCGAAGATGGTGCTGCCCACCAGCCGCGCCTGTTCCGGTCCCTGGGCGGCGAAGGCTTGCGCGGCTGCGACGCGGCGCTCGAGGTACTCCGTAATCGCCGGCCCAATCACGTCGCGCTGGAGCAGCAACTGGGACACCGTGTCGTCCCGCTCCGTGGAGCCGGGATGGCCGGAGATGAAGACCAGCTCGCCCGCCGCGGCGCCCTTGGCGGACCACTTCAGGAAGTTGTCCGTGTGCAGTGGCTTGCCGTTGTCATACACGCGGAACAGTGCCATGTCCAGGTCGTAACGCGGATAAGTGAAGTTATCCGGGTCGCCACCGTAGAATGCGGCCTGCTGCTCGGGCGCAAACACCAGGCGCACGTCGGTGTATGCCTTGTACTGGTAGAGCCAGTATTCGCCGCCCTGGTAGAAGGAGACTACATCGGACCGAAGGCCGGTCTTGTCCTTGCTTTCCTTTTCAATGGCTGCGATCTCCGCTTCGCGGGCTTTGAGCGCCTGGGCGTCGTCGCTGATGCCCTTGGTCGCTCCCTGCACGCGCGCGGTCACATCTTCCATGCCCACCAGCACGTTCACTTCAAGGTCGGGCGACTTCATCTCCTGGTCCGGGGTTGTCGCGTAAAACCCGTTGGCCAGGTAATCGTGCTCGGCGGTCGAGTTCTTTTGCAACTGGCCGCGGGCCACGTGGTGATTGGTGAGCAGGAGGCCGTTGGGGCTGACAAAGGAGCCCGATCCGCCGTCGTTGAGACGGACGCTGGAGAGCCGAAGGTGGTCGAGCCAGGCCTGCGTCGGCGTGAAGTTGTATTTGGCCTTGAGCATCTTCAAGGGCGGGTTGTCGAAGGTCCACATGCCTTCTTCGGCATGAAGGATGGGCGCCGCGGCCAGCAGGAGCGCTGCCGGAAGCAGAAGAGCGGAACGGAACGTACGAGTAAGCATCGGAGTCCTCACGAGTTACAGCGGAGTTAGCGCTGTATCTAAGTTTGCGGAGTCGGCAGAGTCAAGGCGGGGCTAGCCAAGCTAACTACGCTAGCAGCACTAACGCCGCTCCGTGGCATTTACGGCAGCACCAGCACTTCAACGCCGGAAGCTGCGTCCTTCTGGTGAAAGACCTGTTCGGTGGCCTTCTGAAAGTCCTCGGGTTTGGCAAAGGGTATATCGGTGAAGGTTTGCGGATTGCGGTCCGTAAGCGGGAACCAGGAGCTCTGCACCTGGACCATGATGCGGTGGCCGCGGCGGAAGGTGTGGAAGAGATCAGGCATGGTGAAGTCGAGATCGGCTTCCTTGCCGGGTGTCAGTGCTTCGGGCTTCTCCCAGCTGTTACGGAACTTCGCGCGGAAGGGTTCCCCGCGCAGCAACTGCTGGTAGCCGCCCATGTGCAGCGGCGGAGCATCCGTGATGCGTTTGTTTCCATCGAGCGAGTCGTCCGGGTTGGGGTAGTTTTCCGGATAGACGTCGATGAGCTTGACGTCGAAGTCCGAGTCGGTGCCGGAACTGGCGATTCTGAGCTTGGGCGAGATGGGCCCGGCGATGGTCACATCCTCCTCCAGCGGGTCGGTTTCATATACCAGGACATCGGCCCGGTAGCTGGCGAAACGCTGGTCGTCCACCATATACCTCTGCGGCACCGTGTCAGTGGTATAGCCCACAAAAGGAACAGGGTGAGCGGGGTCGCTGACATACTCGTCCTCGCCTTTGGCTTCCGTGGGCGGGTCGAAGCTGAGCTTGCCTCCGGCGTGGAAGTAGAGAGTCCTGGGCTGCGCGGCCTTGGGCGGCCAGGTATCGAAGTGGCGCCAGACATTGGTTCCGGTCTCAAACACCACGGCCTTGGGCTGGGCCGCGCCCTTGCCTTTCAAATAATGCTCGAAGAATGGGTACTGGATGTTGGCGCGGAAATACTCGGCAGTCTTGGAGTTGAACTGAGCATCGCCCAGGTGGTTGCCGTCTCCGCGCGCCCACCCGCCGTGGACCCAGGGACCTTCCACCAGCGAAGTAGGCGTCTCCGGGTTGAACTTGTTGATGGCATAGAACGTGCGGTATGGGCCGGATAGGTCTTCCGCGTCATACCAGCCGCCCACCACTAGCACCGCGCACTTTACATTCTTCATGTGCTGCGACAGGTCGCGCGCCTTCCAGTAGGCGTCGTACGTGTCATGCTTGAACTGGTCGTTGAACAGCCAGTTGGAGCCCTTCAGGTACAGCTTGTCCAGATTGGCGATGTTCCCCGCATCGAGAAAGAACCTGTAGTGGTCCGGGGTGCCGAAGTCGAAGGGCAGGGTCGGCTTGGGGGTCTGCGGGCCCTCCTGCGGATGGAAGAACGGGGCATAGAAGCCGAAGTTGGCCGCCAGCATGAACGCACCGCCGTGATACCCGTCGTCGCCCAGAAAGAGGTCGGTCATGGGCGCCTGCGGGCTGGCGGCCACCAGCGCGGGATGCGAATCGATGATGGAGGCCGATGTGTAAAACCCGGGGTACGAGATGCCCCAGATGCCCACCTTGCCGTTGTTGTTCGGAACGTTCTTGAGCAGGAAATCGATGGTGTCGTAGGTGTCGGATGCGTCGTCCACGTCCTGGGGAGATTTCTTTTCGTCAATGTGCGGGCGCATCTCAATGAAAGTGCCTTCGCTCATCCACCGCCCGCGCACATCCTGGTAAACGAAGATATAGCCGCTCTTTTCGAACTCCTCTGAAGGTCCGAGGTGGCGCGGATACTGGTCTTCGCCATAAGGCCCGACGCTGTAGGGGGTGCGGTCCATGAGAAATGGATAGGGGCCGCCGGCTGTGTCCTTGGGGACGTAAACGGCCGTAAAAAGGCGCTTTCCGTCGCGCATGGGGATGCGGAACTCGTATTTCGTGTAATGAGCCCGAATGTAGTCCTCAGCAGGCGGTTGGGGCGCGGGTTGCTGGGCATGGACTGAGGTGAAGGCAACGGCTAATACGGCCAAAACAGGTAAGGCGAGGCGGTGCAGTTTGAGCATCGGCAGCAAAAATCTCCTGAGCAACAAGGGTACTCCACAAGGGCGGGGGTCCGACAGGGAAGCGGTCCCGTGTCCTCGGGAAGTCTGCACCGAGGCCTGGCTCCTTCGCGCTCTCCCAAGCTCCTCAAATCGTGGTTCATGAATTTCTTTTGCGTCGCGGACCCGGCGGAGTTACCCTTGATGCGAAGTTTTTCTTCGACAGTCGCGTGCGTGCAACCACGTCCGGGCTGAATCTACTTCCGCCCAAAAGGAGAATTATGTCTACTGACTACCGCAATTTTCTCGCTCTTTCCTATGAGGAGCTGGAAGAAAAGAACCTTGAAGCCAAGAAGGACCGTGCCAGCCGCGTCCCCGTTGACGAGATTCGCGAGAAGCGCCTGAAATACCTGACCGACGAGAAGCGGATCAAGGCCGTAACCGTGCTCTTCAGCGACCTGGAGGGCCGCCTGCACCTGCTCGACTACGACAAGAAGTTCCTGCTGGGCGCATACGAGAACCTCACCTTCGACGGTTCCTCCATCCGCGGTTTCACAGCGCAGAAGGAAAGTGACCTACGCCTGGGCATCGACTGGAGCGCCTTCTATTGGGTTCCCGCCGATGTATTCGGCAACGGCAAGGTGCTGGTCTTCGGCGTGGTCATCGACAAGGACGGAACGCTTTACTCCGGCGATCTGCGCGGCGTGTTGAAGAACTACTCCGACAAGCTGTACGCGGAGAAGGGCTACACGCTGAATGCCGCCAACGAGATTGAGGGCTTCCTTTTTTCCGGCAAGGATGCGGAGCGCAAATATCACGAGACGGGGAAATTTGAATTCATCAACACCGGCGGCTACTATCACGTGCTCCCGCTCGATCCGCTGCGCCAGTTCATCGACACGTCGGCAGAAGTGCAGCGCGCCATGGGCTTCCAGAACGAGAAGGACCACCCGGAAGTCGCGCCCAGCCAGTTCGAGATCAACTACGGATACTCCGAAGTGGTGGCGGCCGCTGACCAGATCCAGCTCTATAAGCTGCTGACCCGCCAGATCGCCAACAATATGGGCTACACCGCCTGCTTCCTTCCCAAGCCGGTGGTGGGCGTGAACGGCAGCGGAATGCACACCAATGTCTCCGTTTCCCAGGGCAAGACCAACCTCTTCTGGGACGAAGGGGGCGAGGAACAGCTCTCGACCTTTGGCTGGAACTTCCTTGACCGGATTCTGACCCACGCGCTGGATCTTTGCTTGGTGTTCAACTCCAGCGTCAACGCGTATCGCCGTCTGGATCCGCATTTCGAGGCGCCCAACCAGATTCGCGCCTCGGCCACTGACCGCGGCGCCATGGTTCGCGTCCCTATCGGCAACCACCGCTCCATGAGAACGGAAGTGCGCGCCGTTGCTCCGGACGCCAATCCCTATCTCGCCCTCTACTCCATCTTCAAAACCGGCGTAGACGGCTCCATCGACGGCGCCGCGGATCTGCGCGCCGGCGGCCGTTATCTACCCGATAACATCCAGAAGGCGATCGAAGACTTCCAGGGCTCCAAGTGGATCGCACAGATCCTGGGCGCGGATGTGCAGGGGCGCTATGCGGACTTGAAACAGGCCGCGGCCAACCGTTCTCCGCGCGAGCTGGGAACGTTTGTGAAGGGCTCTGAGGTCCAGTACCACCACGAGGTCTACAACCAGTCGCTCTGGAATCTGTTCTAGGGCCTTCGGATCGATGCAATCACCCAGGGGCGGCGTGGCCGAGATGGTCACGTCGCCCTTTTTGAGTGACCTCGCAATTAAGCGGTTACCTGGGCCGACCGTCATTCTTTCCTAATGGCGCCTTTATATCCCATGTGTTACAAGCTATAGAACAGGGTTCAGGCGGACGGGCAGGGAACTGGAGCGCTACAGGGCGTAACCTCCCTGTGCTGTCGCAATCCCGGCGCCGTTGGAGCTCTGAATCTGTGCCAAGGAAAGCGCAGGCCCATGAGCGCCAGTCACCCCGTCGAGATGGAATCGCTGTTCGGAGACTATCCTCTCGACACGGCCTTCGACGAGATGCGCGAGGCCGATGGAGAGCTGCGGCCGCAGTATCGCGCGCTGGCAGAGACGCTGGCCGGCTTGCCGCCAGAGGAGTTGCAGCGGCGCAAGCAGTCGGCCGACCTGTCGTTCCTCACGCAGGGCATCACCTTTACCGTCTACGGGCGCGACGAGGGCACGGAGCGCATCTTTCCCTACGACCTGCTGCCCCGGCTCGTGACAGCGCAGGAGTGGGATCGGATCGAGCGCGGCCTCACCCAGCGCATCACCGCCCTCAACGAATTCCTCCGCGACGTCTACTCCGACGCCAAAATCCTGAACGACCGCGTAGTCCCGCGCGAGCTGGTCTATAGCTGCAAGCACTATCGCCGCCAGATGCGCGGGCTGCAAGTTCCGCGCAATGTTTACATCGCAGTGGTCGGCTCTGACCTGCTGCGCCTGAATACGGGCGAGTTCGTTGTTCTGGAAGACAACCTGCGCGTCCCGTCGGGCGTGAGCTACATGCTCACCAACCGGCGCGTGATGAAGCGGACCTTTCCGCAACTGTTCCACAGCTACGGAGTTCGGCCCATCGAGCACTATCCGCAGTTGCTCCTGGCCACCCTGCGGTCGCTCGCTCCGGAAGGACGTCCGGAACCGAATATCGTCCTGCTCACGCCCGGTGTGTTCAACTCCGCATACTTTGAGCACACGTATCTCGCCCGGCAGATGGGCATCGACCTGGTTGAAGGCCGCGACCTGGTGACGCACGACAACATCGTGTACATGCGCACCACCGACGGGCTGAAGCAGGTGGACGTGATCTACCGCCGCGTGGACGACGACTTCAGCGACCCGTTGATCTTCCGCGCCGATTCGTCTTTGGGCTGCGCCGGGCTGTTCAACGCCTATCGTGCCGGCAACGTAACGGTAACCAACGCCTTCGGCACCGGCCTGGCCGACGATAAGGCGGTCTACGCTTACGTGCCGCGCATCATCCGCTATTACCTGAACGAGGAAGCAATCCTGCCCAATGTGGAGACCTATCTGCTGAGCGAAGACAAGCAGCGCCGGCACGTGCTGGCTAACCTGGACAAGTTGGTGGTCAAGGCAGTGGGCGAGAGCGGCGGCTACGGGATGTTGATCGGTCCGCAATCGACCGCGCGCCAGCGGGAAGAGTTTTCCCGCCAAATCGAAGCCAATCCGCGCAACTACATTGCCCAGCCCACGCTGGATTTTTCCCGAGCGCCATGCCTGATTGGAAATCGGCTGGAGCCGCGCCACGTGGATCTGCGGCCCTACGTTCTGTTTGGCGACAAAGTGAACATCGTACCGGGAGGCCTGACACGTGTGGCGTTGGAAAGAGGCTCTCTGGTCGTGAATTCCTCGCAAGGTGGCGGCAGCAAGGACACATGGGTTCTGGAATCGTAAGCAAACACGGTGTTCGGGAGAGTACGACGATGCTTTCACGCGTTGCCGACAGTCTCTACTGGATGAGCCGCTACCTGGAGCGGGCTGAGAACACCGTGCGCCAACTCGACGTGACCATGGGCTTGATGCTCGACACCAGCGATACCAGCGCGGAGATGCGCTGGTGCCGCATGATGGCCGCGCTGGGCAAAATATCGGGAATGGAGTGGAGCGGCGACCTGGACTCGATGGCGCGCAAGCTGGTATTCGACGGCATTAATCCGGCCACCGTGACTTTTTGCGTGAACGGCGCGCGCGAGAATGCCCGTCAGGTGCGCGAGGAAATATCGAGCGAGCAGTGGCAGCGCCTCAACCGCCTTTACCACCAGATGCACTCCCCGCACGCCCAGGTCCAGTTCCGCACCAGCATCAACGACTTCCTGGCTTCGGTTGTCGATGGCATTCACCTGTTCAAGGGCGTGAGCGACACCACCATGATCCACGGCCAGGGCTGGCAGTTCATCCGCCTGGGCCGCTACCTGGAACGCGCCTATGCAACGGCTACGCTGCTCGAGGTGTATCAGCCTGAACTGCTTCAGGAGCAGGAGCGCGACCAGGAAGGCCACAAGTATCTGGAACTGGTCGGGCTCCTTCGTTGTTGCACTTCCTTTGAAGCCTACTGCCAGGTCTACACCGCCGATCTCTCTCCCGATCGAATTCTGGAATTCCTCCTCCTCAACCGCGATTTTCCTCACGCCATCCGCTACTGTGTCGACGGCATCCGCGATGCCATTGAGTCCATCCAGCGCACCGGTGGGCGAAGGCCTCCCGATGAATTGACCGCAGTGATCGGCCGGTTGCACGCCATGCTGGGCTACACCACTATCGGGGAGATTCTGGCCGGAGACACGGCCAAGTTCCTGCACACCATCCGTGAGCAGTGCATGTGCGTTCACGAACTCATCTACCGCTATTACGTGCATTACTCCATTCAGTCCGCGCTGGCCATTTAGCTGTCCGGCAATTGAGCAACAAACGGGGAAGGGCATGAATTTTTATTCCATCCGGCATCTGACGCGCTTCCGCTACTCGCACCCCATCAGCGAGAGCATCATGGAAACGCGCATGCACCCGCGCTCGGATTCGAACCAGCATTGCCTCACATTCTCGCTCTCCGTGAGTCCGCGCTGCCGCGTCTTCAGCTATCGCGACCACCAGGGCAATAACGTGCAGCACTTCGACATTCCCGGCGAGCATAACCAGTTGGTGATTGTCGCCGAGTCGGTGGTGGAGCAGCAGGTGCTGCCCGATGTGCCGGCCTTCCTTTCGCCCGACGCGTGGGGTGCGCTGGACGACCTGATCGAAGCCGGCGACCTCTGGGAGATGCTGCTGCCCTCTACCTTTGCCGTCGAGACACCGGCGCTTACCCTGCTCGCCCAGCAAATGGGCGTCACCCGCCGTGACGACCCGCTGATGCTGGTGCAGGAGCTGAACCAGCGGCTCTACGATTACTTCGATTACGAGCCCCGCTCCACGCGCGTCGACTCGCCCATCGACGAAGCCATTGTCAGCGGCAAGGGCGTGTGCCAGGACTTTGCCCACACCATGATCGCCCTCCTCCGCCATGTGCGGATTCCCG
>CAYUJM010000102.1:0-15638 GCA_964445025.1 uncultured Occallatibacter sp.
GCTCGCGAAGAAGTTGCGTAATCTCGTCTGCCTTGATCTGAGCCATTTCTTTCCTCTGGCGGCGCTAGCCGACCGTCAATGTTTCCTTCAATCTGTCCAGCCTGCCGCGTACCGAACCGTCGTATACCGTGGAACCGATGCGCACCACAGTGCCGCCCAGGATGGTCGAATCCAGCTTAAAGCTGGCTTCAATCTTTGAACCGGCGAGTTTGCCGACCTCGGCAGTGAGTGCCTCCCGCTCTGCGGCACTCAGTTCCCGCGCGGTCACAATCTCCGCCTGCTGAATTCCCAACTGGTTCTGCAAGAGCTTCCGGTAGGCCGCCGCAACTTCGTCCACATGGCCAATGCGATCGTTATGGATGAGCACCGCCAGCAGATTTCGCAGCTCTTTCCTAAGTCCCAGCTTCTTGTTCAGCGTGTCCAGAAATCCAATCTTCTGCGCCGCGGGAATAGCCGGGTTCACAAAGAACTCCCGCAACTCCCGGCTTCCATTCCAGGTAGCGAGAAAATCCGCGAACTGCGCGTGGATGGCTGCTGGATCCAGCTTTTCAGCCGTAATAACTTCGAGAAATGCCTGCGCGTAACGGGCAACAAAGGCGGCCATCAGTTCTTTCCTCCCTTGCCTGCACCGTTGCCGACCACGTCACTCACAAACTCGGCGATCAGCGCGCGGTCAGTCTCCGCGGTAAGAACCAACTGTTTCGCCGCCTGGTCGATGGCCAGATCGGCAGCAAAGGTCCGCAGTCCGCGGCGCGCCTGGGCCGCGGCCATGCCAATCTCCTGCTCCGCGGCTGCAACCACACGCGCGCTCTCCTCGGCCAGCGAGGCTTTGATGCGGGCCTCGTCCTGCAGGCTTTCGGCCTCCACCTCGGCGCGAAACTTCTGAATCTCCTCGCCGAGCGTGGAGAGCTTGGCTTCCACGGCGCTCAATCGCGCATTTGCGTCCTCAGTCACCTTCCGCGCCGACTCGATATCCGCTCGCACCTTCTCCGCACGGGTGCGCAGAAAGCGGGGCAGCCAGCGAGCCAGCGGAACGACGATGGCCAGCGCGATGATGAGGAAGTTGATGAGTTCGAAGATGTCGGCTGTTCTCTCCAGCGAGAGGTTGAACGTCCTGGCCGTCCACTTAACCACTGGACCTTCCAGGCGGAAAGCGTTGTTCTGCTCTTCCTGGTCCGGATGCGCCGGCTTGGCGTCCGATGGCGCTGAGGAAGGCTGCGGAGCCGCTGTTTCGGGCTTGTTGACTTCCGATGCTGGTTCCTGTGCCGCGAGCCGCATGGGCGCAGCCACCAGCCCGCCGGCAAGAATTAGCAGAGATGCAACCCATACGAGCCGGCCGGGAAAACGCAGATGATGCTTCGAATCTCTCAACGGGAACTCCCGGCAGCCGCGGGCAGAATCGCGCGGACCACCTGACTGGCCAATTCCCCGGCTGCGGCCTCGATGCTTTTTCTGGCCTGGGAGACATCGGCGTCGATCCCGGTCCGCGCCTGCGCCACCTTTTGTCCCGCCACCTTGCGTGCGGCGTCGAGAGCGGCATCGCGCTCGCCCGTCCACTGCTTCACCCGCTGCTCCCGCACCTTGTAGACCTCGGCCCGCGCCTGGCGCAGTTTGGCGGCATATTCGGCAGCGCGCGCTTCGGCCAGTTCAATTGCCTTTTGTGCACCTTCAAGGGCGCCAACCGTCCGCGCCCGGCGCTCTTTCAGAGTCGCGCCCAGCGGGCCCTGAATCAGAAACTGGTAAGCCAGCACCAGCACGACGAACAACAGCATGGTGGGCACGGCGGCGACCAGGAAGCTCCCGACCTGTTGGAAGATTTCTTGCATGGTGGTACTGCTACGCTCCGGCAGTCAGAACTGATTTTCTGGGGTGGAACACCTTGTTGTATCAGGGGCGAACCCCCAAGGTCAACGTGGTTGGAGGCGATTGGGCGGGGTCCTGTGACTGCTGTCACGAATATGCGATTTTGTCGGAAAAAGAACTTGCATTCGCCGCCAACAAGCCTACACTAAGAATACCACCTAGACCCGGTTCAGGGTCCAGCGGACTGTAGGGTTTGAGGAAGTCCTTCCACTCCTCAAATCTGCAGTCCGCTTCTTCATTTCAGGGCCGTTTCTCACTTGCGGAGCAGCTCAATTGCCGGCCGCCTTGGCGATAAATACCGCCAGATCGTCTTTCAACTGGTGCAGCGCCTCTACGTTCAGATAGATCATGTGGCCGGAGGGGTAGTAGCCGAACTGCACGTTGCCGCGGAGGGCGGGGTCGAGATCCATGTGCGACAAGTCGTACTCGGTGGCGAAGAAGGGCGTGGCCAGGTCGAAGTAACCGTTGGCAGAGAAGACTTTGAGGTGCGGGTTCTTTCTGATGGCGCTGCCCAGATCGGCAGCCACATATGGCTGTGATTGCTCGCCGCCGCCCATGCCAGGCCCGCCGCTGGTGGGCCGGTGCTTCCAGTCCCACTGGCCGATGTTGTCGGCGCTGGGGTGGTAAGCGTCCGTGCTCTCGTATTTCAGCTCCCGCTCCAGGTAGTCGTGCAGCGCGGCCACAAAGGCTCCACTGATACCCGCGTCGGATGCGTCATAACTGGGCGCCTCGCCGGCCGCGTCCAGGTCAACCCCTTCAAAACGCATATCGTAGCGGCCCAGGGTGCGGCGATCCTGGCGCAGGACCTCTTTGCGGAACCGGGTGGGCGAGATGCGCAAGTCAGCTTCTTTCACATAGTCCTCGCTCAGGCCGGTGAAGCGGCTCACCTCTTTCGCTACGGCGTCCAGTTGCGCTGCGGGTAGATTGTGCCCCTGGAACAGTGCCTGCGCATAGGGTCCCGAGGCAAACTCGCGGGCTTGTTGCACCCAGTCGGCAACATTGGCGGGCTTGTTGGGGATCTTGTTGAAATACCAGGCTGCGGCCGCGTAACTGGGCAGGTTGGAGATGTAGAGCATGTCGTACCCGCCGGCGCGAATGTTGTAGTTCAAGATGGACGAGATCAGCACCACGCCGTTCATCTGCACGCCGTTGTTGGCCAGCATGTCCACCAGCGCAGCCGACCGGGTGGTTCCGTAGGACTCGCCGATGAGGAACTTGGGCGAGTTCCAGCGCTGGTTGACGTTGAGGTAGCGCTCGATGAAGCGGTCGAAGGCGCGCAGGTCCTGGTCCACGCCGGCAAAGTCCTTGGGCGCCGCTTTGCCCACCGCGCGGGAGTATCCGGTCATCGGCGCGTCGATGAAGACCATGTCCGTCTTGTCCAGCAGCGAATACTCGTTGGGCACCAGCTTGAAGGGCGGACCCGCCGTGGCGTTGGGACTGTCCGTGACGATGCGGACCGGCGAGAACGAACCCATATGCAACCACAACGACGCTGAACCGGGACCGCCGTTGTAGAGAAAACTTACCGGCCGCGACTGGGCATCGGCGCCGTCCAGCGTATATGCGACGTAGAAGATGCTCCCGTAGGGCTTGTCCTCTTCATCGCGAATCAATAGCGTACCGGCGGTCGCGGTGTACTTCAGAGTCTTGCCGCCCAGCGTCAGTTCGTGATGCGTGGCAACGGGCTTTTCCGGCGGGATGGGGTTCGTGTCCTTGTCAGCGTCCTTATGCTGTTCTGCACCCGCGGCTGGAGCCTGCGCGGGGGTCCGTGTTTCTTGCGCGAGCGCGGCGAAATTAAGTAGGGTGCAAACCACGGCAACAAACAGGCAGACAGCAAGCCAGCGGGAAGATTTCATGAGCAATGGACCTCCAAAATGATTGCATCATCCTAGCATTCTGCCTGCGTAGGTTGCGCTTCCGGCTGCCTGGCTGAGGGCTACGGCTTGGCAGCCGCGGGTTTACTCACGCTTAGAAGTCCCTGGGCCCGAAGCCAGTTCTCCAGCAGGTTCGGCCATTGCTCCAGAACCGCGTCGCTGCCTCCAAAACCCGTTCCGTGCGGCCCATTGGCAAAGATGTGCGCCTCTGATTGCACCCCAGCTTTGAGCAGCGCCTCATAGAATCGCAATCCCTGCTCTACCGGCACGGTCTGGTCGTTGAAGGTGTGATAGAGAAACGTGGGCGGCGTGTCTTTGGTGACAAACAGGTCCGGCGAGTACGCCAGGCGCAGCGCCTCGCAGCGGTCCATGACGTTGAAGATCTTGCAGTAGCTCAAGTGCGAGGTATCGCTGGAGATGGCGCCGATCCACGGGTAGCCGAGCACAAGGTAGTCCGGCCGGCTGGGCATGCGGTCGATCGCATCCTCGGCTTCGGGATTGCCCGGCACAGGCTGCGTGGCTGCGAGCGCAGCCAAATGGCCGCCTGCCGAGAAACCGATCAACACAATGCGGTTCGGATCGATATGGTAGTCCAGCGCACGCGCACGCACCGTCTGGACGGCCCGCCTTGCATCGAGAAGCGGAACGGGAAGCAGGTAACCGTTTGAAGACAGGCGGTAGCTGAGCACAAAGGCGCGAAAACCGCGCTGGGTAAACCAGTCGGCCACCTGGCGGCCCTCGTGGATTGCTGCCAGACGCCTATAGGCCCCGCCCGGAAGAATGATCACCGCAGACCCGTTGCCACTTCCCTCGGGGGGATCAAAGATGGTGAGAGTCGGCGTATCTTCGCAGGTCTTGCCCTTGGCCTCCGGCGCGTCGCCAGGCCACAGCCGGACTGTCTGGATTCCGAGAAAATTGTTACCTGGCGCCACCGGCGCGCAAGGCTGCATTTGCGCAAAGTCCGGCGCACACGCCAAAACTCCGATCGCCAAAGCTACGAATATCTGTCTCAATTAACGCCTCCCCGTCAGTCGCCGAGATTATACGGCCCTCCGGGTTATAGGACCTGGGACTCGTTACAACCACATCGCCGTGTGCCCCGGACAGGCATTCTCCGCTTGCACGCAAATCTCCTCTACCAACTCGAATCCATAGCGGGCTAAATAATACGCTGCCCCGTGCAATCGCTCCTGCAGCACTCCGCCCGGATACAGGGCCTGGCAAATGGCCTCCGCGTGGCGTGCCAGCGAGGCTTCGCGCTGCAACTCGAAGTTGGCGGCCAGGCGCCGCAACCGGTTCATCTGGTAGCGCATCTTACTTGCCGCCGTCCCCGCCGATCGGCCCAGTCCGGCATCCAGCCGGTTCATCCACTCAAGCAGCGGCTCAAGCTCGGCGTCCAGCGCCGTCCCTGCTGCGGCCAGTTTTCTTTTTCCCTCAATCGGCATGGCGCGGGCGGCAAGCAACTGCGCAAGCGAATCCTGGTTCTCGCTGAACACCCGTTCCAGGCCCAACTCATGCTTGCGCAGCAATTCGCCAATGGCCGGCTCAACCAGCGTTCCTGAAAAGCGCGGCTGCACTGGCGTCGAGCGGCCAAGAATCCGCTCGAACAGCACCGCGGACTGGGCAAAGTAGGCAACCTCCGCCGGCCCGCCGATGGTGAGCGATGTGGACAACAGAAAATCCTGGAACACCGGCCGCAGCAGCGCCGAAGGTGAGATCCGCTCCGGCTCGGTCTCCAGAATCCCGACCAGGTCCGCAGTGGAAAAACTCTGCCGTCCCGCCTGCCACAAGCCCTGCGGCTCAGCGGCGTTCGGCGCCATCCGCTTGAGCGCCAGCCGCGCGCCCGTCTTCCCATCGATCAAAAACAGCAAGCTGGATTGCGCTCCCACAGCAACCTGCGCGTGATAGCCCGCTGCTTCCAATTGCGCGTTTCGCTCCAGGAGCGCCGCATGCAGCTCATCGGCGCGCTCCAGGCCGGCGCGCAGCACCGGCGCGCCCATGCGGTGGACTTCCCGTCCGCCCGCATCCAGCACCAGCAACCCCTGCGCCGCAAAGACCTTTGCATAGAAGTCGTGAAACGCCTGGGCGAAGGTCCGCCCTGGCTGGTAGGCAGCCGCCAGGGCATCCATCGCATCGGAGGAGCCCAGCAATTCCCACGCCTGATCGACCAATGGAGCGACCTTCTCGTCCAGCACGATCCCGCCGACCGGCCTGGGAGCAGCGGGCATCTCTGCGTAGGTGAGCTTGCGCAGCTCACGGCGCGCCGGAAACACCACGTGGTTGATCTCGGCAAAATCGTGGTCTTCGCTGGCCAGCCAAAAGATGGCCGCATGAGGACGTCCCGCTGACGTGGCGGCCCGCGCCCGAGCCACCGCCGACGCCGCCTTGAAGGGCGTAAACAGCGGTCCCCCGAACAAGGCCACCTGCTGCCCGGTTACGACCGTGCCCGCGCCCTGGCGCAGCGCTGCAAGCGCCCGAGCGGCGGCCGTTCCTTCAGCCGCAGGGTTCTGGTTCCCGAGGAGTTGCACCAATTCCTGCCAGTGGTCGGGGAGGCCAGGCCGAGCCTGCCAGCCCGCGTCCGGCGGGAGCGAGGCATAGAACCTGCGCACTGCCGCATCGCCTGCGCAGTAGTCCAGAAACAGCCGGTGCAGCCCCGGCGCCACGGTTATGGGAAAACAGTCTGCGGTCAACAATCTCTTCTCTTCCTGGAAATTCGCTTTCTGGACGCGGTCATCCGGGCGCTCCACCCGGCCCTGCGCCTCAGCTGCACCGGCTTAGGAGGAACGAAGCTCTGTTAAGGATGCCACGCCGAATCGAATCGATGCAGAACCACCGCGCCTCGCGCCGCCCGGGTGACCCCGGTGCGTATACTTTTTCCTTAACATGTCTTGAGGAGAGAGGAAAGAATGTCCACCAAAAAGAAGGCCGCAAAGGCCGCCGCACCGCGAAAGGCATTGAAAGAGACGGCCGCCAAAACCAAGCCGACCGCGCAGAAGAAGGCCAAACCGGCCAAGACGAAGAAGCTATCCAGGGCGCCCGAGGGGGGCGAGCCGGAGACAGCCCGGCTGCTCAGTTCCAAGGTTGTCTTCCAGGGTGCGCTGTTCCGAGTGCTTCACGACAAGATTATCGAGCCGAGCGGCAAGCCCAACGAGCGGGACGTGATCCGCCACAACGGAAGCGTCGTCATTCTGGCCATGGACCGCTCAAAGAACAAAAAGGACCCCTGGATCGTAATCGAGCGGCAGTACCGCCATGCCGCCAACCAGTATCTTTGGGAGCTGCCCGCGGGCAAACTCGATCCCGGTGAAGATGCCCTGGCCGGCGCCCAGCGCGAGCTGGCTGAAGAGACTGGCTACGCGGCCAAAAAGTGGAAGCCGCTGGTTGAGTACTACGCCAGCCCCGGCTTTCTGGGCGAATCGATGAAGGTCTTCATCGCCGAGGGCCTGATCGCGGGCGACGCACATCCCGAAGAGGACGAGGAGATCGATTTTCGGCTGGTCAAGCTGTCGGATGTGCTGAAGATGATCGAGAAGGGCGCCATCAAGGACGGCAAGACGCTGACCAGCGTGCTGCTCTATGCCCGCCTGACAGCGGGCAAACGCAAAAAGTAAAAGCGAATAGCCGGCGGATTCGGACCGCTCCACCGCGCAATTTATCTGTGAAAAGGTTTCCCGGCCCGGGCTGGTTTCCAAAACCAGCCCATCCCACCTTATGGAATCATTTTTCAATCGATGAATCAACCTTTCTGCGCAAATCGGCGTCTTATTCTTTACCGATGGGTGAGCCCCTCACTCTTCGGATTTCCTCGCACGAAGCAAAGAAAGAGGGAGCCAGTGGCTCAGTACAAAGGCAAGGTCAAGTGGTTTAACAACGCCAAGGGCTACGGATTCATCGGACGCGAAGACGGGCCAGATGTGTTCGTTCACTACTCATCGATTCAGCTTGACGGTTATAAGACACTGAAAGAGGGCGATGAGGTCGAGTTCGATATCGTCCAGGGCCAGAAGGGTCCCCAGGCGGACGCCGTAGTCCGCTTCAAAGACGCCGCCCACAACGCCGCCTAGCGGCGCGTGGCGACAAGATGTTCAAGCACGACCACCGGCAGGTGGCTGAAGTGAAGTGCGCCCAAGAGTCCCACCGTTGTCACATTGCAATTCTCCTTCTTAATCCGACTCCGAGCCCGGTTGCTTTGCCGCTTTCCGGGCTGAGAGTTCCTTGCTGCCCGCCTGTTTGATACTCTTCCGCAATGGACAACTCCACTATGGCGCGTCTGCTGGCAGAGACCGCCGATCTGCTGGAGATCGACGGTGGCGACGGCTTTCGCATCCGCAGCTACCGGCGCGCAGCCGAAGCAGCCGAGCAAACCACCGTGGACCTGGCCGCTGCCGCGCCGGATACCGCTCGCCTGCTTGAGATTCCCGGCATCGGCAAAGGCATGGCCGTCAACCTTCAGGCCATCGCCGCCACAGGCACATTACCCTTGCGCGAGGAACTGCTGGCCAAGTACGGCTCGAGTGTTCTTGAGCTGCTGAAGCTTCCCGGCATGGGTCCCAAGACCGTGGCCCTACTCTGGTCCGCGGCTCAGATTGCGAGCATCGATGCCCTGGCCAAGGCCATCGAGGCCGGCCGGCTGACCGGCCTGCCCCGGATGGGCGAAAAACAGATTGAAAAGCTGCGCAAGGGGATCGACGACTACCGGCGCAGCGCCGGCCGCTACCGCATCGACGTTGCCGAAGAAGCCGCACAGCGGATTTGCGCTTATCTGCTAGCATTCCGCGGAATTGAAAGAGTGACTCCCGCCGGATCGCTTCGGCGCGGCCGCGAAACCGTCGGCGACCTCGATCTGCTGGTCACCGGGCCTGCCTGCACTCCGGAGCACACGGCGGCCGCGGTCGAATACGTGGCCGCCTATCCTGACATCCACGACATCATCGCCAAGGGAGAAAACAAGGTCAGCTTTCACCTTGCCAACGGCTTGCAGGTGGATGTGCGCCTGCTGCCCTCAGCCTCGTATGGCGCAGCGCTGCAATACTTCACCGGTTCCAAGGGGCACAATGTCACGCTCCGCCAGCGCGCCCTGAAAATGGGCTACACCCTGAGCGAGTGGGCGCTGGCCCGCCTGGACGACGAATCCGTGGTAGCCGCCGCCACCGAGGAGGAGATTTACGCCGCCCTGGGCATGGAATGGATTCCCCCTGAGCTGCGCGAGAACCTGGGCGAGATCGAAGGTGCTGCGCACGGCAGCCTTCCACAGCTGATTGATGCGACCCACATCCGCGGTGACCTGCACATGCATACCAACGCCACCGACGGCCACAACACCATCCTTGAGATGGCCGAGGCAGCCCTGGCGGTGGGCTACCGCTATATCGCCATCACCGACCACTCCAAGAATCTGGCCATGACGAACGGCCTCGACGACAAGCGTGCGCTTGCGCATGTGAAGCGCATCCGCGCCGTAGACGAGGAGATGAAGGGCAAGATCCGCGTCTTCGCCGGAATCGAGGTGGACATCCTCGCCGACGGCGCTCTCGACCTGACCGACGAGACGCTTGCGCAAATGGAGATTGTCATCGCCAGCGTTCACACCCATTTTGCACAGAGCCGCGAAGAGATGACCACCCGCATTCTCCGCGCCGTCGAGAATCCTTATGTGCGCATCCTCGGGCATCCCACCGGCCGACTGCTGCTGCGCCGCGAGCCCTTTGCGCTCGACCTGGGGCTGATCCTCCGCCGCGCGGCCGAACTGGGCGTAGCCGTGGAGCACAACGCCGCGCCCGAGCGTCTCGACCTCAACGATCGCGACCTCCGCCTGGCCAAGGAACTGGGATGCAAGATCGTCGTCGACTCCGACTCCCATGACGCCCGCAACCTGGGCAAGATGGACTACGGCATCCGCCAGCTCCGGCGGGCATGGCTTGGGCCGGAAGATGTGCTGAACACCCTGAAACCGGAGGCATTTCTGGACGCGCTGCGGCCAAGGCCGTAAAGTGGCTCTCTAACCCGTTCGCCGCGAAGCAACTTTGCCTTTGCGGCAGTTTCTCGAATAAGAGGTTGGGTTTAGCGACAACGCACGTGGCAGCCGAATTGTGGAGGGGACTGCCGTGGCCCAAAAGTTACCCCTCACCAAACCAACGGATGGAAAATCTCCACGGACCTGCGCGAAATCTGTGTTCCGCCAGACGCCGGGGGGAATAAGATAAAGGCGCATGAGCCTACTGCAGCAGGACTCTTCTGAACTCGACGACGCCGCACGGGGCGAGGAATTAACTAAGGGTTCCAGCCATCCCCTTGTGGCCGCCATAGTCGCGGCAGTGCTGGTGAGCCTGGCTATCGCGGGCTATTTTCTTGCCGGGCACAAACCACCGGTTCTGAGCGGAGAGATCGAACAGGTGTGGGTCCACCCGCAGCACAGCGAAACTTCGGGCTTCGATGCCAACGGCGCTCCCATGGCCAGAGAGCAATACGACCAGGTATTCGTATTTGCCCTGGTCAAGCTTCACAACCAGAGCGATAAGCCGCTCTTCCTGCGCAACATCATGGCCAATACCACGCTTGCGGACGGAATTCACTCCAGCTATGCCGCCACGTCAAGCGATTACGAACGCGTGTTTCTGGCCTATCCTGCCATGCCGGTGCCGCACGGCAAGCCGCTCCCGCCCCAATCCACCATCGATCCGGGGCAGACCGCGGAGGGGACCATTGTTTCAGCGTTCCGGCTGACCAAGGAGCAATGGGACGCGCGCAAGGATCTGAGCTTCACCTTCAACCTTCAGTACCAGCCCAGCCTGGTGCTCACGCCCCAAGTCCCTCTTACTGACCGGTAGAGGCAGGCACCGGCGCGCCCTTCGGCGTCGATAAGTACCCGGTAACGGTGTTCTTTGCGCTCACCGAATTGACCACAATCTCGAACAGCAGCGGGTCTTTTCCGGCATAGAACTGAAGCGGCTCGTTCAGGTTCTTGTCCTTCTTCTCGTACTCTTTGTCGTCGGCGTATACGACCAGGGTGTACTTGCTCTTTTTCGCGTCTGTCTTCTTCAGCTCCAGGCTGATCGTGCCCACCGGCTTCTTTTGCCCCTTCACCAGGGTGAATTCGTAGTAGTTCCGGTCACCTTTGTGCTTGAGCAGTTCCAGCTCGTCGTGATTGCGGGCAATCAAACCGCTCTGCATGCCCAGGTCACCTTTCATTGAGGTCAACTGGGCAACGGCAGAGGCCAGGTCGCTCTGGGTTTTGGCCACATCGGTCTTGACCCCGCCAACATCCGACTTGACGCCGGTCACGTCGGTTGCCACGGCGCTTACCTGCTGCGCGGTCTTGGTCTGCTCGGTCGCCAGTCGGGCCGTGTTTGCTTCAACCTTCTGCTCCCGCGCCTGCAGTTCCTGGGCCCGCGTATCGAGCTGCTTCTGCGTCAGGCCCAAGGAGGTCTTCAGCTCGTCGGTGGCCACGTTCAACCGCTCATCGGTCTCGCGCAACTGAGCGTCCAGCTTGACGTTCTGCGCCTTGGCATCGGCCAGCTCCTGCTGCTGGGTGGCAAGCTTGCTGCTCAGCGTGTAGCTCCAGATGAGCCCGCCCAGCGCCAACAGCAAAGCCGCGGCAATCGCAGCCAGCAGAGCGCCTGAATATGTTCTCGGAGCTTCTTCTAATTCACTCATGTGTTTCCCTTTCTTCTCTCTGGCTGACCGCCCGGCAACCGATCCAGCAGGTTCGCCCAGCCTGGCTCACCCCTGGGGTTTTGCGGCTCTCAGTCTCCGTTCGACGCCGCCCGGGAGAACTCTCCCGGCCAAAGTTTGTGCTTCTTCACGGAGTACAGTCCGCACAGATCACCCTCGCGGCCTTGGCTCCGCGCACCTCGAGGGACCCCAACAGAATACCTAAGGATGCCTGTTCGTGGAGAAAAAATGCCAACCCGGCCTCCAGCGCGGCTACCCGGGCCGCCGCTGCATGCTGCCCGTATCCCCAAAAGCTCGACTAACCTCTGACCACCGGCGCCCGTCCCATGCCGGCGCCGATTGATGCTTCCCACAATGAGATAACGCGGCGGAATCGGTGACAAAATGCCGCGTTTCCAGCCCTGTTTCTGTCCCACGCACCGTGACAACCATCGAATGCCTGCGTTATAAACATCTTTTACTGCAATTCGTGGCCGGGCCCGTCCATGGGCCGGGAGAAGGCCAAATTTACCGAATTCATTCGCATTCGTATGAGGAGTTCCAATGGCTTTGTCGACGGTTGTCGCGGGGAAGGGTCTGGAAGGTATTGTTGCTGCGAATTCCGGTATTTGCTGGATCGACGGCGAAGCCGGTGTGCTGTCCTATCGCGGCATCGACATTCACGAGCTGGCCGAGAAGTCCTGCTTTGAGGAATGCACTTACCTGCTCTGGAACGGCATTCTCCCCAACGAGCTGGCGCTGCGCGAGTTCTCCTCGCAGCTTGCCCTGGCGCGCGTGCTCGACCAGCGCATTGTCGATCTGCTGCGCAGCTTTCCCACCTCCGCCACGCCGATGGAGGTGCTTCGCACCGCCGTCTCCGCACTCAGCTTTTACGACGCCGACGAAAAGGACAATTCGCACGACGCCAACGTGCGCAAAGCCTACAACCTGACCGCCCAGATCGCCATGATCGTGGCAATTTACGATCGCATCCGCAAAGGCCTTGAAATTGTTCCCCCGGATCGCTCGCTCTCGCACGCCGGGAATTTTCTGTGGATGCTCAACGGAGTCAAGCCCTCGGAAACCGCGACCAGGACCCTGGATGTGGCGCTGGTTCTGCATGCCGACCACGAGCTGAATGCCTCCACCTTCGCAGCCCGCGTCATCGCCGCCACGCTCTCGGATATTCACTCCGCCGTCACCGGCGCCATCGGCGCACTGAAAGGCCCGCTGCACGGCGGGGCCAACGAGGCAGTGATGCGGCTGCTCTACACCATCGACAAGGCCGGCGCCGATCCCGTGGATTACGTGAAAGGCATGCTGGCTGCACGGCAAAAGATCTCCGGTTTCGGACACCGCGTGTACAAGACCGAGGACCCGCGCGCCACCCACCTGCGCCGCATGAGCGAGCAACTGGGCAAGGATGCCGGCCAGCCCAAGTGGTACGAGATGTCGCGCGCCATTGAGCTCTATATCAACGCCGACAAGAAGCTCAACGCCAACGTCGACTTTTACTCTGCCTCGACCTACGCCACGCTGGGCATCGACATCGACCTGTACACACCGATTTTCGCCATCAGCCGCATCTCCGGCTGGGCGGCCCACGTCATCGAGCAACTGGACGACAACCGCCTCATCCGCCCGCGCGCCGAATACATCGGACCCGAATACCCTTCGCCCTACATTCCCATTGAGGAACGCGGCTAAGCCGACTGCCGCGCCTTCCACAGCAAGTAGAGCCCCCACGCCGCCAGCGTGCAGTTATCGCGCACGGTCCCGTCGAGCATCATCTCCTCGAACTCGCCTACCGTGACACAGCGGACCACCAGGTCATGCTCCTCCGGATCAGGATCTTTCTCTGCCTCCGTCAGCCCGGTGGCCAGAAACACATGTTGCTTCTGCCGGTTGAATCCGTAAGCGATCCAATTCCAGCCCAGGTAGGTCATCTGCGCGGCGTCCAGGCCCAATTCTTCCTTGAGTTCCCCGCGCGCCAGCTCCTCGGGATCTTCGACCTCCATCTCCCAGCCGCCCTGCGGCAATTCCAGAGCCCGCTCCTGAATGGTGTAGCGGTACTGCTCCACCAGCCAAACATGGCCATTGTCCACCGGCAGGATGATGGCCGCGTCGTCCTTCTCCACCACCCCATAGATGCCGCGCTTTCCATTCGAGCGGAGAATCTCGTCTTCCCTCAGCCGCATCCAGTGGTTTCGGTAAACCTCGCGGCTTGAAAGCGTGGTGATGGTACGGCCTGCGCCGCCTTCAACGGGATTCATGGGGGCTCCTTGGAACGAGGCTTCTCGACACCAGATTACTTATGGTTGGAATTCCGTCGATTGAGAAACAGAATAGCGGCCCGGAGACGACGCGAAGATCAAAATACGTCAATCCGCTCGGCTCCGGTACTTTCTCAGTCGCCCCATCAGAGAGGCCGGGCCGCTCACCCTGAGCCGCACAAGATTCCCTTCATACTCCCTGCTGTGCACCACCATCCCCGCCTCGATAGCTGCCAGCACTCCGCCCTCCTGCTGCGGAACGCGCAGTTCCGCTTCGACGAGCGGATCGGAGTGCAGCGCCTGATCGATGGCCGCCAGCAGCGTCTCCATCCCCTCACCCGTCTGCGCAGATACCGCTACCTCTTGCGCGGAACCGGTGTGGCTTTGGGCTCGCGTGAGCAGCCCCTCCCGCTCATGATCGGCGAGCATGTCGATCTTGTTGAGCACCTCGATGCGCGGCTTCGAGAGCGAATCCAGCTCGCCCAAGACCTTTTCAACCTGGCGCTTTTGTTCCTCGCCATAGGCCGAAGCGGCGTCGCGCACGTGCAACAGAACTTCGGCCTGCACTACCTCTTCGAGCGTGGCCCGGAAGCTGGTCACCAGGGTGTGCGGCAGGTTGCGGATGAAGCCGACCGTGTCAGAAAGGAGAACCTTGCGGCGGCTGGGCAGTTCGATGGCCCGGAGTTTGGGATCGAGCGTGGCAAACATGCGCGACGATGCCAGCACCTGGGCTCCTGTCAGGCGGTTGAACAGCGTGCTCTTGCCTGCATTGGTATAGCCCACCAGCGCCACCGTCGGCACGGGAACCGCTTCCCGCCGCTGGCGCTGTTGCTTGCGCACCCGGCGCACCGCGTCCAACTCCCCTTTCAGGTGGTCGATGCGGTTCTGAATCCGCCGCCGGTCCGTCTCCAGCCGGGTCTCACCCGGTCCGCGCGTGCCGATGCCGCCGCCGAGTTGGGACATCGCCTTGCCCTTGCCGGTGAGGCGCGGCAGCATGTATTCGAGCTGCGCCAGCTCCACCTGCAGCTGGCCCTCGCTCGTCCGCGCATGGCGCGCAAAAATGTCCAGAATCAACTGCGTCCGGTCCAGCACGCGGCAGGGCAGAGCTGCCTCAAGATTGCGCAATTGTGTCGGCGTCAGGTCGTGGTCGAAGAGCACCAGGTCGGCCTCGGTGGAAGCCGCCACCCCGGCAATCTCCTCCACCTTGCCCGCCCCGATAAGCGTCGCTGGTTCCGGACGCGCGCGCCGCTGCAGCAACTCCGCAACCACCACCGCGCCAGCGCTCGACACGAGTTCCCGGAACTCGGCCAGGGACTCCTCGGCGTCCAGTTCGGTAAAAGCAAACGACGGCGTCGGCTCCGTTTGGAGTCCGCCACCTACGAGAACTGAATTCAGATTGGAAGGGTTCGAAACGCGGAGAGGAAGGCCATCTACCGGCGCAAGATCATCGGCTCGTGACGAACGGTCCTCGTCCGGGCGCACCACCGCCATGCGCGCCCCAGCTACCCCCGCGCGGCTGCCGCGCAGGCTGCCCTGACGGCCAGACCGCGCCAGGTCCACTCCCACCAGGACCGCCCGCTCCGGCTTTATTCCGGCGCCAGCCGTTCTGATTCCTTCATCTGCCAATCGAGACCGCTCTCCGCGAGCTATCGCTGCTCCGCGGTTACCGGCCCTGCGGACGGAACCGCCACCGGTGACGGCCCTATGCCAGACTGGACAGCCACTGGACGATGCTCCGTATGCATCACGCTCCGGTTACTTACGACCGTCGAAATGGCGTGCTTGAAGATCAACTGCTCCTGGCTGTTGTTCTCCAGAAGCACTGAGTACTTGTCAAAGGACCGGATCTTTCCGGTGAGCTTCACGCCGCTGACCAGATAAATCGTAATAGGTGTTTTGTCCTTGCGGACCGTGTTCAGAAACGTGTCCTGGATATTTTGTGCCGGCTTGTTCTCCATGTGCCGATCTCCTGCTCTCT
>CAYUJM010000103.1:0-15234 GCA_964445025.1 uncultured Occallatibacter sp.
CGGTCACCGGCGTGGCCATGATGATCCTCTACGAGCAGGGCAAGTGGCTGCCTTCGGATCCGATCGCCAAATACGTTCCGGAGTTCGCGCACCTGAAGGTCTACAAGGGAGTGGACGCGGACGGAAGGATGATCCTGGTAGACCCGGACCACGCGCCTACCATGCGCGAACTGATGTCTCACACGGCCGGCTTCACCTACGGCTTTTTTGGCGACACACAGGTCGACAAAATGTATCGCGACGCACATCTGTTCGACTCGAAGAATCTTCAGGATTTCATCGAGAAGATGGCCAGGATACCGCTGCTTTATCAGCCCGGCAAAGGCTGGACCTACTCGATGTCGATGGATATCGAAGGCTACATTGTGGAGAAGCTCTCCGGCCAAACGCTGCCCGACTTCATGCGCGACCATGTCTTCAAGCCGCTGGGCATGAAGGATGCGGGCTTCTATGTGCCAGCTGAGAAGCGAGCCCGGTTCTCCTCGGTGTACACCACAGGGCCGAACGGCGAGCTTGTTCCCGAAGCAGCCGATCCCTCCGGTCACTCGACTGATTATCTTACCGAGCCCACCATGCCCTCCGGCGGGGGCGGAATGGTCTCGACGGCCGCAGATTACTACCGGTTTGCCCAGATGCTGCTAAACGGTGGCGAACTCGACGGAAAGCGAATCCTCTCACCTGCGACGGTGAAACTGATGACATCCAATCACGTGCCGGCTGAGCTTCTTACCGGGCAGTTCGGGATCGGCGCGCAGGTGATGCGCCCGGGCTTCGGGTACGGCTACAACTGCGCCATTGTCTTCGATCCGCCGGAAGCGAATCTGTCTGAGGGCAAGGGGACATTCTTCTGGGATGGCGCGGCGGGAACCTGGTTCTGGGTTGACCCGACGAACGATGTCGTGTTCATCGGGATGATCCAGCGCATGCTGGGCCCGGCAAGCCCGAATCTCGAGTACGAGAGCCGGGCTGTGGTGTATGGGGCGCTGGTGGACCCGAAGAAATAATCCGGCTCCAATTGTGGTCGCAGCCCCTTCAGGCACAAGGAGAGTTATTTACGCTGGCTCTATAGAGTGCGAAGGATTCGAATGCTTGCCACCCTGACGCCGAGGACTCAAGACATGCCCAACTCGCGCTCTCACCCGGTAGCCGTAACCTTGAGCGGGGCTGCCCTTTAGCCTGGCTAATTGCGGGCAAGTTGATTAGTCTTCCGGTCTTTTCCCTTTACACGGGCAATCAAAATCGAGTACGTTTCGCGCTGACACTATCAGTCCACATATATGCCATAAATACCAGGCAGTCGTCGAAAGGTTTCATCGACCGATTGTGCAGGGACCGAATGGACATAGAAATGCACTCTCTCCATCAAAAGTGGGTTCCGGTATTTGTCGTAAAATGCGACGGGAATGACGAAGGCGTCGACCCCGGACACCCTCGATAACGCCCATCCTGGATATGCGTATTTGTATACGGTTAGCCAAACCGCCCTGGGACCGAGCTGCCGTGCCGCTTTCAGCTCCGACATACGGTAGATCTGAACAATCAGTTGCGGCCGGATATCGCCGCCATTCTCCTGAAGATAGCGTAGAAAACGGATATTGCTATCTTTCGTATCCGTAACTATGTACGCATCGCGATGAATTTGCATCCATTTGCGAAGGTCTTCGAATGTCAACTGATGCAATCCGTCGCGGCGCCTCGCGCTCACGAATTCGTCGTAGCTGAAAACATGCGGCTTTGTGCCGAAGCATGCCGATATACCCGCCCAATCGTGGACCACAACCAGCTTTCCGTCACTCGTCCAATGAAAGTCAAGTTCAAAGACCCGATAGCCTTCTGCGTAGTGCTCATCCAAAGCCTCGCGCGAGTTGGTGTAAGTGATGCCCCGCACTGCCCCCCCAGCATGTGCCACCAGCCTTGCTTCGACCGGAGTGATAGGCGATAAAGTCGACTGCCAGCTGTGAGGCAGGTCGAGCAGCGCAATTAAATTCCCTCTAACCAAGCCTCGATAGTGCCACAAGGCCACTGCGGACAAGAGGGTGGCCAAAAACACTGCGGCGACCGCATATCGTCTTTCCTCTCTCATAAAGAACTCCCTTGGCGGAAGGTGCAGCAACCCCGTTTCATCAGTTCTCCGATCAATCTGAAATATACTCTGATCGGCGCGTTCGCTCTCCTCCTGACACGAAGCTTTGTCTTCGTGCTGCTCCTCCGGAATCGATCGCGGATTTCGATCGCACAATCTCCCTTACAGACATGTCGTCAGTGAAAGACCTGCTCGAGTCTCTCTGCACTTTGCACTCGTTACGAACATCCCGCCGATTGGAGTTGAAGTCTTCCTTGTTCTGGTCATCGTTGTCTTGCTACGCTCCCGCTAGCTCGTCCCTAATCTGAGGATCGCTTTTGGTGCAGAGGCGGTCTCTTAGGTCTCGTCACTATTCAACACGTTTGAGTGTTGTATCAAAGTCCGTTGCTAGAAATTCTGATTTGGGCACTCTCGGATACGCGGACCAAGTCAAAACGGTACGTAGCTGCTCAGTCCTTCGACTTCATACGTTTCGGCTTTTTAATTTGGCCCAAAAGAGGTAGAATCTGAAGGAATCCGCGCCGATCAGTAGTTCGGTTAGCTCCCGATCATCGCCCGAGTTCTACCTCCGAACTTGCGACCGGATAGCATTATTTTGAATCCCAAGCTTCGGCGGAGCGATTGCGTCGTGGCTGAAGATTCGCGGAGCATTTGCTTCCGGACCCTGCAGTTCTGGGCCAGGCGGAGATGGGACCATTTGTGGAACTACGCAGTAGATTGAAGAGCATCTCTGAATTGCGTATCGCTTCTTACCTAATTCCAGTTCTTTATGTCACGCTACCAGGTCTTTTGATGCTGCTCTTTGCACGTGCTTTGGCCTTATTACCGCACGGGTTCTTTAACCTGGAGTTTTTGTTGCTCGGAGCGATCGGACTGTTTGTGCCGCGCAGCGCGGCATTCGTCTTTCTATTCCTCGACCTCCTTGCGGATTTGGCGTACAGCGTTTGCTCCACCTACCAGTTTTCACTGGAGAGCCTCCTAGCCTCGCTCCGCTTTTTGCCGGTTCTGCCTGGCAGCCGGATCTTCGAGGGGGCGTCCTTTTTGATCGGGAGCGCCCTTATTTGCTTCGTGCTGTGTCGCATTCAGCCTCTCCCGCAGCAGAGGCCCCGAACCGCGGTGGCCCTGATCTCGTGTATCGTCTTTCTCATCCCTCTTGGTATACTCGCGGGGCAGAATCCAATGCGGCCTCAGGATTTGTCGCTGCAGATTTCCTTTCGTGTAGTCCGTAGCCCCGTAGTTAGTCTGATGGTCCGCGAGCCCTTTTTTAGCGCCATAGACAAGATGTCTCGCTCTGCGGTGGATCTCCCGACCACCTCTGCCTCATCCGGAGCAATCACCTTTCTCGACAGCAGACCCGGTTTCGAAGAGTCCCCAAATCTTGTCCTCATTGTCGTCGAGTCGTGGGGAATGCTCCTCGACCCACAACTCGCTCAGAAACTCACCGCGGCCTATGATGATCCACGCATAGCACGCAGGTATAAAATTTCGCAAGGCACCGTTCCCTTCAGCGGACTCACAGTGCCCGGCGAAGCGCGTGAACTCTGCCAATCTAGTATCGGTTTCGGGATCATCGCCCCATCGGTCGGGCTGGTAAAGCATTGTTTGCCTGCCATCTTGCATGCTCGTGGCTATGAAGACTTCGCTATCCACGGTTATGTCGGACAGATGTTCGATCGCAGCACCTGGTATCCGGAACTGGGCTTCGATCACAACTGGTTCAGATCCGACTTGCGCAAGGTTGGTCTGCCCGACTGCCCTGGAGCATTTCCAGGGATCTGCGACACTTACATTGCAAATTGGCTGGGAAGCACTCTTCTATCTAACGACCAAGGCAGGCCAAGGTTCATCTACTGGATGACACTCAATTCGCATGTTCCCGAACCTGCTCACCCTACGCTTACCGACGATGGTGTTTGCGCCACACAATCTCCGTTGCAGAACTCAGCAGCGCTCTGCTCATGGTTTCGCATTATTCGGGGAGTGCACCAATCGGTGCAGCAGATGGCTCTCCTTCACACCTCAAGACCCACAATTTTCGTCCTTGTGGGAGACCATGCCCCACCGTTTGCGAACAGCCAATTGCGAGCTGAATTCTCAAGCACGCGAGTGCCTTACACGATGCTGACGCCAACAGAGGTCCCTCAACCGCAAACTTACATCAGTCATCAGCCTGTTCTGCGCAAAGTTGTGGCCTCCTCTCCCCGGCAATAATCAACCCCGGCTGGATCATCGCAAATGGGTTGATCATACCCAGGGATTCCTTGGGCACCCGTTTTCATAAGCCACTCAGGGGGCTCTCGTGCATCCCCATTAGCGGGCGTATGTCGAGCAGTGGAATACTTCGAGAAACTTCTAAGATGCAAGTTGCAGTTCAGACCGGACTTTGGGACTTTGCACGCCGCTAACTCGATGATTCTTAGAAATTTGAAACTGCTACGGCGAGGATTTGATAAGGCTGGCCAAATCCGCGCCACACTGGCAACAGACCGCGCAGCAGTTCCAGCCGCCGTGGGAACGTAGTGAGCGAAAACAGATTCCCTCGGCGGCTAAATATCGTGTCTCAAGACATCGCTTACATTTCGTCGGCGGACGGGCCGTAAGGGCCGGGTACCTTTGCGCCAAGCAGGCGCAGGTAGACGCCCAATTGTGCCCGATGATGAATCAGGTGGTTTACCACCGCGTCGCGCCAGATCTGATAGCGCGGCTGGTCGAGCCAGGCGTGGCCGCCAAAGATGAACTGCCAGTTTTTGTCCCACTTTTCCGGTGAGACTTTGGCCAGTGCGGCGCGGGTTTCCGCGAGTTCCTTGTCGAACTTGGCCAGAAGCTCCGCCTTGCTCGCGGGTACGTACTGCTCCCACTTGTGATCGGCAGCGAACTCCACTTTGTCCTTGATCAGGGTTGAAATTCCCCATTCCCCGGTCATATCCGTCACATGCCCGGCCAACTTGCCCAGCGTCATTGACTTGGCATGAGGTTTCCAACTCCAATCGGCGCCCTCGGGAATAGCTTCCAGCATCTTGCGGGTTTTCCCTGCTTCGCGGTCGAGTTCAAGTTCCAGCTCTTTTTGAATGTCCATCCGAGCAACCTCCTCCGTTGCGAAACAAGCATAGCCGAAAATTTGGTGAAAATACGAAGAAAAAGCGAAAATATTTTCCACAGGTGGCTGACCCATCGATATGCGAGTCGTCACTTTGTTTGTGATGCTAGAATGTGATACATGCGAACCGTTTCCGTCCGCGACCTCCGCTATGACTTCCCAAAGGTCGAGAAGATGTTGCAATCCGGCGAGGAAATTCGCATTACCAAGCGTCGCAAAGTGATCGCACGGCTGACGCCCGAGCACGGGCCGGAGCAGGCTGGCAGACCGCCTCTTCCTGACTTTCTTGGGCGGATGCGCGCCAACTTTGGCGATCGCATCCTCGAAGTCACAGGCGCAGAACTCATCTCCGCGGACCGTGAAGAGCGCTAATCGAACTCGATGATCTATCTTGATGCGAGCGTTGTCTTTTCACTCCATTTTCGTGATAGCAAGACCCTTCAGGCTGTCCACCTGGTCGGCGGAGCAACAGAGGATCTCATCGTCTCAGCACTCTGCGAAATGGAGACAGTCAACGCATTCGCTTCGCGAGTCTTCCGGAACGAAATGTCGCAGCGTAATATGGCCAACGCCGTGAGAGACCTCGAGTCGGATCTTCTGTCTGGCGTTTTGCAATGGAGACCGATCCCTGAAGCCGCCTATACGCGCGGCAAGGCCTTGGCGCAGAAAATCACACCTTCCATCGGCGTCCGCACCGCCGACCTGCTCCACATTGCCGCGGCATTCGAACTCGGCGCAAAGTCTCTCTACACCTTTGACCAGAAGCAGCACATGGCTGCGCAAGCTGTAGGCCTGGCGGTCAACCAACTAGCCGCGCCCTGATCCGGTTAAGGACGACCCCGCCGGTCGCCCCGTCGCCCTCTACTTCGGCAGCGAAAATGCCACGTAAGCACCGCCCTGCGGAGCTTTGGGATCGCGGGCGGCGCTCGAGGCAATCACCACGTATTGCTTGCCGTCGATCATGTAGGTCGATGGCGTGGCGACGCCGGAATATGGCAGCTCGGCCTGCCAAAGCAGTTTGCCGTCGCGGGTGTCGAAGGCGCGGAACTGGCGGTCGTAGATGGTGGCGCCGATGAAGAGCACGCCGCCCGCGGTGACGATTGGTCCACCATAGTTTTCCGTGCCGGTATTCTTCAAGCCCTTGGCCGCCAGGTCGGGATACTCGCCGAACGGAATCTTCCAGACGTATTTGCCGGTCTTGAGGTCGATGGCGTTCAGCGTGCCCCATGGCGGCGCGATGGCCGGGTAGCCATCCGGATCAAGGAATTTGCGGTAGCCGGTGAACGTGTACTTATCCTGCCCTTGATCTCGTGAAGACGCGGAAGGCTTAGGCTCGGATTTCACGCGCAGGTAGCGAAGCAGGGCCTCAAGATCCGGACCCAGCACATCGGGCATGCCGGGCATCTGGTTCTTGCCGTTCTGAATGACGTCGACGATCTGCGCCCGGGTGAGGCGGTTGCCCACACCGATCAGCATTGGGAAGGATGGAGCGATGCCTTCCATGTGGTCGCCGTGGCAGATGGCGCAGTGATCCTGGTAGATGGCTGCGCCAGCCTTGTCCGCGGGCGACTCGGCTTCCATGGCGACAACGGGAACAGAGGCCTGCTCCTTGCCAGCACCGGGCACCGGCGCACTGCCGGTGCGGAGGAACTCGATGAGCGCACTGAGATGGGCGTCGTCGATGTTGGGAAAGGAGGGCATGCGGCCGTTGCCCTTCTTCACGTTGTCGGTGACCTGCTGAACGCTGAGACGCTTCAGAACATCCACGAGAGATGGAAACGCTGGTGGTGATCCGGCGCGATTGGTGCCGTGGCACATGGCGCACTGGCTCTGGTAGACCTGGGCTCCGGGGCTGTCGCCCTGCACAGCCGGGACCAGGCCTCCGGTCCAGGCCATCTCAGTGGCGTTGACGTAGAGAATGTTGGTCGCCGGATCGATTGCGGGGCCGCCCCACTCAGCGCCGCCGTCAAATCCGGGAAAGACGACAGTCTGCTTGTCTAGAGCAAGCGGAAGGAACTGGCCGTCGCTGCGGAAGGTGCTGAACTCCTTTGCTGCCCAGGCATGGGCCTCCGGTGTGCGCGTGGTGAGCGTATCCGCGGTGAGCCGTTGGCGGGCGAACGGCTCGGGTAGGTCGGGCTTGGGCTGCGTGGCCGATGTTACCTCACCGGGAACCGTGCTGGCCGGATACGGTAGCTCTTGGATGGGAAACAACGGCTGGCCGCTAATGCGATCGAAGAGATAGAGATAGCCCTGCTTGGTGGTCTGGGCCAGTGCCGCCACGGTTTTGCCATCGCGCTTGATGGTGAACAGCGCAGGCTCCGAAGGAAAATCGCGATCCCAGATGTCGTGGTGCACGCCCTGGAAGTGCCATAGGCGCTTGCCGGTGTTGGCATCGAGAGCAAGGATTGTGTTGGCGTAGAGATCGTCGCCGACACGGTCGCCGCCGTAGAAGTCGAAGACTGCCGAGCCGGTGGGAGCGTAGACGATTCCATGCTCGGCATCGAGAGCCATGCCGGCCCAGTTGTTGGCTGCGCCGGCGGTCTTCCAGGCTTCAAGCGGCCAGGTTTCGAAGCCGGGTTCGCCGGGACGCGGAACGGTGTGAAAGCTCCAGCGCAGCTTGCCGGTGCGCACATCGAAAGCGCGGATATCCCCCGGGGGCGCAGGATGCGTCTCCGGATTGCGCCCGCCGACGATGATCATGTCCTTGTAGATGACGCCGGGGGTGGTGAGCACGATGGACTGCTCTTCGTAGTTGCCTCCCAATCCCCTGTCCAGCCCCTTACGCAGGTCGATGCGGCCATTCTCGCCGAAGCTCTCGATGGGCTTGCCGGTCTCCGCGTCAATGCAATAGAGAAAGTTCATGATTCCGGCAAAGAGGCGACCCTGCTTGCCGTCGGTCCAGTACGCCATTCCACGCGCGGGCTGGTTGCCGCCAGCGCCGGAGTCGAACTTCCACCGCACCTTGCCGGAGGCTGCGTCGAGCGACACCACCTTTTGCGTGGGCGTGTAGGCGTAAAGGCTGCGGCCGATGACGAGTGGATTGTCCTGGATTCCACCTTTCTCGCCGGTGTCGAAGCTCCACGCCACCTTGAGCAGCTGCACGTTGGCACGATTGATCTGCTTGAGCTGCGAGTAGTGGTCGCCGTCGGGGCCGCCGTTGTAGACGGGCCAGCCGGATGTGGATTGCGCCGCGCAAACACCGCATAGCAGGATTGCCGCTAGCGGTGTTGTGGCAAAAATGCAACCTGTTCCCTTCATCCTGTTTCCTCGTTGCCAGACGGCGAATTCGCTAGGCAGTGTATTTGATGATCTGCATGAAGCCGTAGTCCATGTGCAGCTGCTGATGACAGTGAATCAGCGTGTCGCCGGGATTGTCGGCGGTGAAGTCGACCGCGACCGTCTCGAGCGGCATGACGTTGATGACATCCTTGCGCAGGCCACCAAGCTGCTTTCGGCCGATCTGAGTTACTTCAAAGGTGTGACGATGAAGGTGGACTGGGTGCTGGTCGCCGCTGCCGTTGCGCAGCAGTATACGATAGCGTTTGCCTTTGCTGACATGGATCGGATCGACATCGGGCCAGGATTGGTTGTTGATGGTCCAGGTGTCGAATTTCGATCCCTTCTGCGGCCCAATGTCGCGAAAGGTGAGCGTAATCGTTTCATCCGGTGTGGGAGCCGGCGTAGTTGCCGCGAATTGCGTGTAGTCCCACTTGGCGGGGGTGGGATCGGTCCAGACGGGCGCACCGGACTTGCCCGCGTACTCGACGACTATACCAAGGCCCATCTTGCGCGCCTCGGGAAGGATCGATCCGAGGACCCAGATGCCGGGGTTGCTCATCTCGACGATTGCATCCACGCGCTCGGCCACGGCGAGCGAGAGGACTTCGATAGCGGTGGGGTTGGGCACCGGGTTTCCGTCCATGGCGATGACTTTGAAAGTATGGCCGGGCAGCGCCAGAACCACATTTTCGGTGGCGCTGGCGTTGAGCAGACGCATCAGCACACGCTGGCCCTGTTTCACTCGAATGGGCTCGCCTGCGCCGAGCATGTGCTGGTTGATGGTGGCGTATTGGTAGCCCACATCGGAGCCCGTCGTCTGGGGGTGATTCGAGGAGGCGGCGCGCATCGTGTCGACCATGGGAACAAAGGAACCGTTCCAATGGTGGATGGCGAGAAAGATCTCCTGGTCGTAGTGGCCGGGGTCGGGCTGGCCTTCCACAAGCAGAAAACCGAACTGGCCGCTGTAGGTACCCAGGGAAAGATCGCTGCCGGCGCCGGCATGGGTGTGGTACCAGCGGGTTCCCGATGGCTTCGGCGTAAACGTATAGCGCAGTTGAGCGCCCGGCGCGATCATCGGCGAGCCTTCTTCCATGGCGCCGTCGTTCAGCGAATCGATGGCCAGGCCGTGCCAGTGGACGATGTCGGGGTTGGCACTCGAGTTGGTCACATCGATGGTGACCGGGACGCCTTCGCGCAGGCGCAGCACGGGGCCGGGAACCTGGCCGTTATACGCAGTGGTCTTCACTACGACTCCGGGCGCAATCTCGAGGTTGCACGGCTGGATTTTGAGGGTGTAATCGGGCCTGGACTGCGATGATGCCAGGGGCATTGCGGCGCAGAGGGCGCGCGGCGCAAAGGAAGTTGCGGCAAGGGTACTTCCCAGAGCCATTCCGCTGCCGCGCAAAAATGTCCTGCGGTTCATTGGGGTGATCTCGTCTGTCGGTTTCAACGCGGCTTCCTCCGGACTCGTGCGCGTGCCGAACGATGAGATTGTTACACGCGACGGGGGGCCGGGCAAAACCAGGGATTGAGCATGGAGATTGAGCAGCGAGGCACCTACGTGCGCGAAGATGGGCATGCGGCTCGGGCAAGGCAGATCAACGCAAGAATGCGGCAATATCCTGAATCATTTGGCTTTATGAGCCAGGCCTCATGAGATTCAGGGTTGATTCTTCTCCGGAATTAACCCAGACGGGCAAATGTACGATACACTCATGAATGTACGGAACAAATCCGTACGCTGATCTGGAGGGAATATGGCCACCGTTACTTCACAGATTGCGAAAAAGGCAGTGCGGCAGGCCCGCGAACGGATTGACGTGCGCTTGCGGCGGGAACAAAAGGAGTTTATAGAAAAAGCTGCTCATATCAAAGGACTGACGATCACCGACTTCATCATTCAAAATGCCGTTGAAAACGCTCAGAGAACGATTCGCGACTATGAGGTCTGGACTTTAGAACTGCCAGATGCAGAGCTTTTCGCCGAGGCATTGGCAGCCCCTCCTTCGCTCGGACCGAGACTTGCCGACGCAGCCCGGCGTTATAAGGAGGAATTCCTGCAACGATGAGCGCGACCGAAGAAACTCGCTATTATTCTGAGCCGCTCGGCGATCAACATAACCGAGCGGCCTTTTCGTGCGGGGTGGAAGCGCTCGACGGCTATTTCCAGGGCGACCCTATTCGACAGGATGTCAGCTGGAAAACCGCAAATGCGTTTGTTTTGACCAGCGACGGGAAATCAGTTGCGGGTTTTTATACCCTTTCGGCAATCTCGATTCTCAGTGTTGATCTACCTGCCAGTCTCGGGAAAAAACTACCCCAACGGCCGATCGGCGCCACGCTAATTGGCCGAATGGGAGTCGACAGATCGCTGCAAGGGAGGCAAATAGGTAGGCGTTTATTGTCTGATGCGCTCTACAAGGCATGGCAGGCCTCAAAGTATGTGTCCTCCTGGGCAGTTGTTGTGGACGCCAAAGAAGGTGCACGGGATTTTTACATAAAGTATGAATTCACCCCATTCGCTGCTCAGCCAAGCAGACTCTTTCTCCCCATGAAGAAAATAGACCTCATGTTTGAGTAGGGTCTTTTCGTCTCTGGTTGTGCACAGGAATAGCAAACCTGCCACGAGGCATGCTGCTTCACCCACGCCTCAAACCTCACTCGCGAACCACGCAAGAAACACGAAATGAGGACACTACGAACGGTTGCGAAAAACCACCGACGGAATGGAGTCCCAGCTTGCGGTTTACCTGAAGCGCGTGGAAGTGAACGCCGCTGAAAATGCTTCCGACCAGCCGGGTGCCTCGTTATCCGGGAACGGCGAACCTTGCGGCGGAATATCGGTGGGGATTGCGAGGTTGGGAGCAGGCGGCTGGTCGATTTCAAGATAATTCCCGTGCTGGTAGTTCCAGTTCTCGGGAATTGCGAAGGGCGGCTGGAAGTTTGCAGGCCACGGTGCGGCCGGACCACAATGGCCGATGGCGGCGCGCCACCATGGGTGTCCGACAGCGATGATTCCCGAGATGAGATTGCCCAGTGGAAACGCAGCCGAGAGCACTTCGTCCTTCATGGACGCGAGTACGGAGATCTCTCCCACCTTTGCCGCGGCGGCCTGAAATTCATTGCTCAAGCTGTCATCGTCAACTGCTCCGGCCATGAGTGTCAGGCGCCGGACCGGCAGGCTCATGTTGGAGATGGTGGAGAGCACGACACGGGCGCCAAGGCTATGCGAAGCGAATGAGACGCTGGCCGCAGAGGCGAAGTTTGCGTCGAGGAATGCAGCGATGAGGACTCCCGCATCGTCGGCGACCTTGGGCTCTTCGGGGTAGTCCAGGCCATGCGCCCAGACGGAATCTCCCGGCCACAACAGGCCTACAAAGGCGGACGCCGGCCCAAGCTGCAGCAGGCTTTCCCAGTTTGACAGGCACGCAATTCCATCGCCGCGATTCACGTTGAATCCGTGCGTGGCGATAAGCACGTGGCGGCCTTGAATCGCAGCGCGAAGGTCGTTCAGGCCCAGGCTTGTGTAGTTGCCGAGGCTTGTGCCCTGGTTGACATTGACCACGGTGGAAAGCTCTCCACCAACGGGGGCTAGACGGCAATCGAGAAATTGGGTCACGGCCTGCTTCCCCTTTACCTCTTGATGATCTGCATGGTGTTGACGGCGGCTGCAAGAGCGCTGGAGAGGTCCTTGGCGATGGGCGCCAAAGGAGTGGCGAGCAGGCCTGCGATCAGAGCCATCCACATGTCCTTCGACCCCAAGTAAGCCTGGAGAGAGCCGGCATTCAGGCTCCACCCTCCGACAAACGCGAGAGCAAGCGCAAAAATCGACGCTACGACACGCGTTCCGCTGATATAGGCCTCATCGGAGCGCTGGTAGGCCTCGTCGAGCAAGGCGGTGAGGGTGAAATCGAAGCGCGCGTAGACGTCGGTTTCGTTCGATGCGAGCGGGGTGCCGGCAACGATCTTCGTGGCCACCGTTTGCAGAATTGTGCCGTCCACTCCAGTGGCGTGCGCAAGCTTGGAAGCATTGCCGGGATTGAGCCCCTGCTTGATCAGCGATTTGGCAATTGCCTTCTGGCTGTTCAGGTCAGTGCCGTTGTACCAGTTGGCCCTGAGAGTATCGATGATCTTGGCCTGGGTGAGTCCGCTCGCCGCTGCTCCTGGCGTCAGTGAAGCCGTAGTTCTTGCGATGCGCTTGAAGCCGATGCGGTTCACACCGCCCCAGAAGGGCTTGGTGGAATCGACCAGTCCGAAGGCGGCCGTTCCCAGCCCACCGATTGCCGTAATGATTTGCGGAAGACTCTGCAGCATGCCCATTTGTTCCCCTCCACTTTCCGTTGCTCAACTCTATAGGCGAAAAATGGATTGGAAAAGGGACTTTTTGCTTGACAGTCAAAAAGGCTTGGATCCGGTGAGGGATTCCAGCCCTCTCTTTGTCAGTGCCGGGGGCCTTGCCTAAAGAGGCATTCCTCGCCCAGAAGATCGTCGCCGTGCCACTAAGGCCGGTGGCTTTATGTACTTTGCGTCTCTCCGATGAACTCCGTTAGATTCTGCGCTTCTAGCCCTCAGCAACATTTGAGGCCTAGCCCTTTGAGCCTCAATGTTCTGGATAATCATCCACTATGCGGTTGATTATCATCCACTACCCAGTGGATAATATCGCTATGCTTCGCCGCCACCTTATGAACCGGCTTCTGGACGGATTGGCGGACACGCCTGCCGTTCTGGTCAACGGCGCCCGCCAAACCGGGAAAAGCACACTGGTGCAATCAGCGGAATTAGCGGGACAAAACCGCCAATATCTCACCTTCGATGATCCCGGCATTCTTGCTGCTGCCAAGCGCGATCCCAACGGATTCGTCGCCGGACTGAACATGCCGGTCACGCTAGATGAAGTGCAACACGTTCCTGAAATCTTTCCCGTAATCAAGGCCGCCATCGACCGAAAACGGCAACCTGGGCGATTTCTACTTACTGGCTCGGCGAACATCATGCTCTTGCCAAAACTGTCTGAGTCGTTGGCGGGACGCATGGAGGTGCTAACCATCTGGCCGTTTTCTCAGGGCGAGATAAACGGAGTGCAAGAGAGCTTTGTCGACACCCTGTTTTCCCACAGGCCGGTCGGATGGACTGGAAAGCCTGTCACAGGCCGGCGGGACGAGTTGTTGGAGGCCATTCTTGCCGGCGGCTATCCTCCTGCGGTAGCTCGCAGGAGCGCCGCGCGACGTGACGCCTGGTTTCAGTCCTACATCATGACTATGCTTCAGAGGGATATTCGCGATCTGGCCGATATAGCTGACGTGACAGCCGTTCCACGCCTGCTCTCGGTTGTGGCTGCACGCGCTGGCGGTTTGCTCAATTTCGCCGATCTGTCGCGAACCGTCACCCTGCCGCAGACGACCCTGAAGCGCTACTTCGCACTTCTGGAAGGGACTTTCCTGGTGCAGTTGCTCCGCCCCTGGACGAGAAATCTGGGGAAACGAATCATTCAGACTCCAAAGGTTTACTTGAACGACAGTGGGTTGCTTGCCTACCTGCTTGGAGCGACCATCGACCGTCTAAAGGCAGAGGGAAATCTGGCCGGGGGTGTTCTGGAGAACTTTGTGCTTATGGAGTTACGCAAGCAGTCCAGTTGGAGCACTACTCAGCCGGACCTCTTTTACTGGCGCACGGCGTCCGGGCAAGAGGTGGACGTCGTTCTGGAAGATCGCGCCGGAAGAGTCACAGGAGTGGAAGTAAAGGCCGCCGCAACCCTGAGCGGCAACGATGTGCGCGGTTTGCAGGCCATGGCAATCGCCGCCGGTAAACATTGGGTTCGAGGTGTTGTGCTTTACGCCGGCACGGAAGTCATTCCCTTCTCCGCGAACTTGCACGGCGTTCCCATAAACCGGCTCTGGTCGGCCTGATCACCGGTGCCGTGAATGACCTATCCCTAAGAACTTGAACGCATGCCCAAAAGTCACCCGAAATGCTCTGAGCTTTAGACAAAGCCGTGCCGGGGATTCGACCCCTATTTTTCTCGTTTGGCCAGGAAGCGCTCCATAAACTTGGTGTCGAACTCGCCGGCACGGAAGCCCGGGTCGGCAAAGATCTCCTGGTGCAGCGTGATGGAGGTTTCGATTCCCTGCACCACGAACTGGCTGAGCGCACGCTCCATCTTGGCGATGGCTTCGGCGCGATCGACGCCGTGCACGATGAGCTTGGCAATCAGAGAGTCGTAGTAGGGCGGAACAACGCCTTCGGCATACTGCGCCGTGTCGACGCGCACGCCGTTGCCGCCAGGCACGTTGAAGGCGGTGATCTGGCCGGCTGAAGGCGTGAACTTCCGGGGATGCTCGGCGTTGATGCGGCACTCGATGGAGTGGCCGCGCATCTCGATCTTCGGCGGCAGAATCTCATGCAGATGCTCGCCGGCCGCGATGCGCAACTGCGCCTTGACGAGATCGATGCCGGTGATAGCTTCGGTCACCGGGTGCTCGACCTGGATGCGGGTGTTCATCTCGATGAAGTAGAGCTGGCGATCCTCGTCCATGAGAAATTCGATGGTGCCGGCGTTCTGGTAACCGATGTCCGTAAGGCAGCGGCAGAGGGTATTGCCGATCTCCTCGCGCATCTTCGGCGTTACCTGCAAACTGGGCGCTTCTTCGATGAGCTTTTGGTGGCGGCGCTGGATGGAGCACTCGCGCTCAAAGAGCGTTGCCACATTGCCGTGCTCGTCGGCCAGTACCTGGAACTCGATGTGGCGGGGCTGCTCGATGAACTTTTCCATGTA
>CAYUJM010000104.1:0-15220 GCA_964445025.1 uncultured Occallatibacter sp.
GCCTTCGATGGAACGCACCTGATCTTCGTAGACCGACTGCGTGTCGTAGAGCAGACGGCCGATGAGCGTTGACTTGCCGTCGTCTACGCTGCCCGCCGTGGAAAAGCGCAGCAGGTCTTTTGCGCTTTCCTGTTGAAGAAAATCGTCGATGGAAAAACTCGGCAGGGTGAGCGCGGCCATTTAGAAATACCCCTCCCGCTTCTTCAGCTCCATCGACCCTTCCTGGTCGTGGTCAATCACGCGATTGGCCCGCTCCGAGGAACGGAATGAAATAAGCTCGGCAATGATGTCAGGAATCGTCTCCGCATCCGACCGGATGGCCCCGGTGCACGGGCTGCAACCCAGCGAACGCAGCCGCGACTTGACCATCTGCGGCCGCTCGCCGATGCGGGCAACGAAATCCTGTTCGATGGGGAGCAGCGCATCCTGACCCGAAGCCGCTGGGCGCACATACATGGGCCGCTCCTTGGCGAAGTAAAGGTCGACCACCGGGATATTCTCCTGGTGGATGTATTGCCACACGTCCATCTCCGTCCAGTTGGAGAGCGGGAATACGCGAATGCTCTCGCCGGGATGGATGCGCGCGTTGTAGAGATTCCATAGCTCAGGCCGCTGGTTTTTCGGATCCCACTGTCCCGCACTGTCGCGGAAAGAGTAGATCCGCTCCTTGGCGCGCGACTTTTCCTCATCACGACGGGCACCGCCAAAGGCCGCATCGAAGTTATAGTGCTTCAAGGCATCGAGCAGCGCCTGCGTCTTCAGCAGCCCGCAGCAGCGCTTGGTGTCCAGCGCAATCGGATTGGTTCCCGCGGCGATCGCCGGCTCATTGCGCCACACCAGCAGTTCCGCGCCAATCGAGCGAGCCATTTCATCGCGGAATGTCAGCATCTCCGCAAACTTGAATCCGGTATCGATGTGCAGCAACGGAAACGGAATCGGTCCTGGGAAGAAGGCCTTCTGCGCCAGGCGCAGCATCACGGACGAGTCCTTGCCGATGGAGTAGAGCATCACCGGCCGCTCGAACTCTGAGGCTACTTCGCGCAGGATGTGAATGCTCTCCGCCTCGAGAAGCCGCAGATGGCTGAGCCGCTCGGGCGTGGAGAGATTTGACGGAGTGGATGTCGAGAGTGATTCGCCTGCGGCGATCGGCATGCTGACCTCTGGGTTTCGAAGGTAGACGCTGAAGGCCGGAATGGAACAAAGGGACAGACCCGGCTAATCAGCAACGGGTTTGTCGTCTGGATCGGTTGTGCAGGAGATCGAAGACTAGAACGGACACCCGTCGAAGATGTTTGACAGGCGACAACAAGACGAGCTTTGAGCGGCGCGTACCATGTGTGGATTCATAGTACCAAATTGCCTCGCTCTGCACAATGCGAGCCTCCCCAGCCCTCCGCAATCCGCCCCACGTCGCCTTCTCGTAAACAAGACAAAGAGGTTAGAGCCCGGCCTGAACTGCAACATGAAGCCAAAAGGACTAGAGTGTAGAAGGTGAGACCGGCGACCACCGGCCCTGCGCAGCCATCGGATGCAGTTCTTTGCGCGCCGGGGTTTCCGAACCCGCCAACATGAAGTTTCAACTCAAGTGGGGTAAAGAAGTGCCTGAATCGATCGATTGGCCACTGCCAGTGAAGCCCTCGCGGTCTCATCGCCGCATCGTCCTTTTCGTTCTCGCCGTTGTGGCGGTGATCGTCTTCGGGAGCCGCACCGCACTCTCCTACTGGGTTGACCTGCTCTGGTTTCGCTCCCTCGGCTACAGCGCAGTGTTTTGGAAGGCGCGCGGCCTGGAATGGGGAGTCTTTGCGGCCTTCGCCGTCGCCACATTTATTTGTCTTTTCGGCGTCTTTTCCGCTTTCAAGCGAGCCCACTCCGACGATCTGCCCGACGAGCACACCATCATCATTGCCGGCAATCCGGTCAAGCTGCCGGTTGGGCCTGTCCTTCAATGGATTGCGATTGGTGTCTCGATCCTGATTTCGCTGGCCACTGCCGCCGCCATGCAGGCGCAATGGTCTACCCTGGCCCTCTTCTGGTATGCCCCCAACGCGGCGCCAGGCTCACCGGGCAGCTTCGCTGACCCCATCTTCGGCAGGCCGCTGAATTTCTATCTCTTCACGCTGCCTGCCTGGCAGCTCATCACCGGCTGGCTGCTCACGCTTGCTGTGCTCACCTGCATTCTCGCCGTCCTGTTCATCCTCATCACCGGCGGATCCCGTGCGCTCGGCGGACGCTTCAAAAGCGCTGTCCCGTTGCCCTGGCGCGGTCTTTCCTTCTCTGTCGGATTCCTGCTCCTGGTTGTCGCCGTCCGTGTGTACATCAGCCGGTTCGAATTGCTGTTTCAACACCACACCATCTTCGATGGAGTTAGCTACACCGACGCGCATGTCACGCTCACCGGCATGCTTTTCGTTTCCGCCGCGCTTGTTCTTGGCGCTCTGATCGCAATCGGTAGCGCGGTCGTCAAGCCGCGCGGGCGCTGGCTGATCGTCGCCATCCTGCCCGCGGTGCTCTGTTACGTCGTGATAAGCGTGATTGGCTGGTATGTCACCAGCTTCCTGGTCAAGCCCAACGAGCTCGTGCGCGAGCAGCCTTATATCGCCTATAACATCGAGATGACTCGAAAGGCCTACGGCCTCGACTCGTTCGCGCAACGCGAGTTCCCTGCTGAAACTACCGTGGGCGCAACCGACCCCGCCAACAATCAGCCTACCCTCCAGAACATCCGCCTGTGGGATGTCAACGCGCTGCAGGATACGCTGCGCCAGATTCAGGAAATTCGCACCTACTACGACTTTCCCGACATCGACATCGACCGTTACCAGATCGACGGCAACCTGCGCGAAATGATGCTGGCCGTGCGCGAGCTGAATGTCGACAAGCTCCCCGAAAGCAGCCGTAACTGGATCAACGACAAGCTCATTTACACGCACGGCTACGGCATCACCATGAACCCCGTAAATGGGTTCACCTCCGAGGGGCTGCCGACGCTCATGATGAGCAACATGCCCGTCCAAAGCACGGTGCCCGGCCTCAATGTCACTCGTCCGGAGATCTACTTTGGCGAGATGACCAACACCGATGTCTACGTAAAGACCCGTCAGCAGGAGTTCAATTACCCCGAGGGACAGGCGAACAACCTCACTTCATACAACGGCAGCGGAGGCATTGTTCTGGGCGGCTTCATGCGCAGGCTGCTCATTGCCTTTGATCGCGGCGATATTGCCAAACTGCCCTTCAGCGACGATGTCAATCCCCAGAGCCGGCTGCTCATGCGGCGCAATGTCCGCGATCGGGTCGCAGCACTGGCTCCGTTCCTCACCTACGATCAGGATCCCTACATTGTGGTTGGCGACGACGGCCGACTCTCCTGGGTCATGGATGCGTTCACCTCGTCGGACACCTACCCTTATTCTGCACATCGCACGCTCGACAATCAGCCGCTCAATTACATGCGCAACAGCGTCAAAGTGGCGATCGACGCGTACGATGGCACCACGACCTTCTATGTGTTTGACACGAACGATCCCATCCTGGCCGCTTATCGGGGCATTTTTCCCAGCCTCTTCAAGGATGCCTCGACGATGCCCACCTGGCTTCGCAGGCACGTGCGGTATCCCGAATTACTGCTCAGCCTGCAGGCAGAGGTCTACGGCCTCTATCACATGACCAATCCCGAGGTCTTCTACAACCGCGAAGATCTTTGGACCGTCGCCACAGAGACGGGAATGGCCCAGGGCGGCGAGCAAACCACGCAGCCTATGCAGCCGAACTTTGTGCTCATGAAGCTTCCCGGCGAAGACGGTCTGGAGTTCGTCGAGATTCTGCCCTTCACGCCCGCCAATCGCAACAACCTGATCGGCTGGATTGCCGGACGCAGCGACGGCGAGCACTACGGCACATCGGTTGTCTACGACTTTCCCAAGACCAGGCTGGTGGATGGGCCGCAGCAGATTGAAGCGCGCATCGATCAGAACGCGCAGCTCTCCGGCCAGCTTACGCTGTGGAACCAGCAAGGCTCGCACGTGCGCCGCGGCAGCCTGCTCGTCATTCCATGCGGGCGCGCATTGCTCTATGCCGAGCCGATTTATCTCCAGGCCGAACGCAGCCCCATGCCGGAACTGCGCCTCGTCGTTCTCGCGCTGCAAGACAAACTTGCCTACGCTCCCACCTTCGAGGGTGCTCTCGCGTCCCTCTTCGGCTCTGAGTCGTCATCACTGACCGCGACGGAGACCCCGCGAGCTGCGCCGGAAACCGGGGCGCCATCCCAGAACCAGCCCGCTCCCACTGCGGATCTCAAGTCCCTCATCGCCCAGGCCGGGAAAGACTTCTCCGATTACCAGCGTCTCACCTCCGAAGGCAAGCTGGCCGAAGCCGGACAGAAGCTTGACGACTTGAAGCGAACCATCGACAAACTCAACGCGCTTCCAAAATAGCGCCGCACAGGAGCGAATTCGCCCCTTGGAGCGGCATGCGCAATCTACGTCCGTCACACTACCCTCCTGTTCCGTCGGAGTATAGTGTTCGGCGGAAATCTGTTGGGGAATTCTAATGACAACAACACTCATGCCTATGCAGACACTCGCACTCTTACCCATTGAAGACATCGCGCGCAAGCTCGGCCTTGCACCGCATCAATATGAGCAAATCGGCGCCTACGGCGCGAAGATCAAGCTCGATCTCCTCGCCGATCCTGCCTTCCCGGTTCGCGGAAAGTTCATCCTTGTCACGGCTACCACTCCCACCGCTTCTGGTGAAGGCAAGACTGTGGTGTCCATCGGCCTTGCCCAGGGACTGGAACGCATCGGACGCAAATCCATCGTCACATCGCGCGAGCCTTCGCTAGGACCGGTATTTGGTGTCAAGGGCGGGGCCGCAGGCGGTGGACGTTCGCAGGTCGAGCCGAGCCAGAAGATCAATCTCCACTTTCATGGCGACTTTCATGCCATTACCGCCGCGCATAACCTGCTTGCCGCCATGATCGATTCGCACCTCTTCCACGGTAACGAACTCAATCTCGATCCGGCGCAGATCTCTTGGCCGCGCGCACTCGACGTAAACGACCGGGCTCTGCGACGCATCACCGTTGGCATTGACTCAAAGGGCGATGGCGCTCACCGCGAAACGGGTTTTGTCATCACCGCCGCATCGGAGATCATGGCCATCCTCGGCCTCACCTCAAGCCGTGCCGATCTCCGCCGGCGCATCCACGCGATTGTTGTTGGCGTCTCCCGCTCAGGCCGCCCGGTCACAGCCGGCGATATCGGCGCTACCGGCGCCTTGATGGCCCTTCTGACCGATGCCCTTCTGCCTAACTTGGTGCAGACCACTGAAGGAACGCCCGCGCTGGTTCACACTGGGCCTTTCGCCAATATCGCCCATGGCACCTGCAGCGTACTCTCGCAGCAAATGGCCATTCGCCTGGCCGATTATGTAGTCAACGAAGCAGGCTTCGCCGCAGACCTCGGCGCAGAAAAATACTTCGACATTGTGATGGGTTCTTCTGGCATCCGGCCCTCAGTCGCCGTGCTCGTCACCTCAGTGCAAAGCCTCCGTGCGCAAGGGCAGGGAGATCTAAACGCCGGCTTCCCCAACCTCGTGCACCACATCGCCTCGCTCAGCAACTTCGGCGTTCCGGTCGTGGTTGCCGTCAACCGTTTCCCCGCCGATCAGCCCTTTGAACTCGACGCGATTGCCGCTGAATGCGGACGGCACCGGGTCGCCTGCTCTATTACCGAAGCCTTCGCAAAGGGCGGTCAGGGCGCGGTCGATCTGGCTCAAGCGGTGGTCTCCGCCATCGACGCCAATCCAGCGCCCACTATCCAGCCTATCTACTCTACGGCAGATACGCTCGAAGAGAAGATTCGTAAAGTGGCGACCGAAGTCTACGGCGCGGCCGGCGTTGCCTTCAGCGATCAGGCTCGTGCAAAACTTCAGCGCTATGCAGGCTGGGGCCACGCGCAGTTGCCGGTCTGCATCGCAAAGACGCAATACTCTCTCACCGACAATCCGCGCGCCACCGGCGCACCAACGGATTGGACCCTCCACGTGACCGACGCGCTGCTCTCCGCCGGCGCAGGCTTCGTTGTGGCAGTCGCCGGGAACATGATGCTCATGCCGGGGCTGCCGCACGACCCGCGCGCATTGGCTATCGATGTTGACGAAGACGGAAACATCAGGGGTGTGTGATGCGCGCCGGATCAACGTGGTTGCCGGGTGCCCCACCTTCGCCGCATCTTTGTAGTTGCGGCTAGGGTGGGAGATCACGATGCCGAAACCCTCGCCTACCACGCGCGATGAAACCGTTAACCGAGAAACGTAATGCTCGCCGGGCTGCCAACCGCCGTGTACTGGCCGGTAAACGCCAGCAGCCCCGTCTCGCGATGAATCCTGAAGCAGGTAATGCTGTCGCTGCGGCGGTTGCATGCGTAAAGGAAATCGCCGCTTGGATCGATCCGGCACTGCGCAGGGTAGTCTCCCATCGTCGATGTTTCTCCAATCCATTTCAGCCTGCCGTCGGCTGCGATAGAGAAAGCTGCAATCGTATCGTGCAACCGGTTTGCGGCATAGAGAATCCTCCCGTCTGGAGATACAAGGACTTCCGAAGCAAAGCTCGTTCCTGCGAAGCCCGAAGGCAAAGTGGAGACCGTCTGCTGCGCATTGAGCGACCCACCGGCCGGATCGTACTTGAAGAAAACCAGGCTGGATGCTTCTTCCTGTATCGAGTAGAGCCAATGTCCATTGGGATGAAATGCAAAGTGACGCGGCCCGTCGCCGGTGGGCAACTCTGCACCGGGGCTGCCGTCTCCGAGGCTCAACATTCCAGTAACCGGGTTCAGTCGATAGATGTAAATCCGATCCTGTCCCAGGTCAGTCGCTAAAACGAATCGTCCTTGCGGGTCCGGGGAGATCATATGCGCGTGCGGAGCATCGTGCCCACTCACCGCAAAGCTTCCCTCAGGCGCATCGGTCGCCCGCGCACTGCCCGCATTCCCAGTGTCGCGACGGACATCGCTCGCGGGTCCCAACAATCCCCCATCCAGGATCGGCAGTACAGCCACACTCCCGCCGCCATAGTTCGCCACAAACGCATGTTTTCCGGCAGCGTCGATGCTGAGAAAGCAGGGACCTGCTCCCTCTGAACTCACCACGTTCAGCGCAGTCAATTCGCCGTTGGCCGCGTCAATCGCAAACGCGCTTACCGAGCCGCTGTTCCCGTTGTAATCGCTCACTTCATTCGCCGCATAGAGATATTTCTGTGAAGGATGAATAGCGATCCAGGAGGGGCTGGGTGTTTTCGTGGCCAGCCTGCGGTGAGTCAGCTTGCCGCTGGCTCTATCCATCTCGAATAGGTAGATTCCCTCTCCATTGCTGCCCCCACCGATTGCGCCCGTGTAAGTTCCTACATAAGCGACTGTGTTCTTGCTCGTCAAGCTCTGCGCCCGTCCCAACGCAGACTGCGCCAATGCGACTGTCGCCGCCTTCTTCAGAAATTGACGCCGGCTAACTCCGTGCCGCAACCATTCGTCTGTCATTCCATCCATCCTTGTAGAGGTGAGCTTGAAGTTGAGTAGATAAGCCGAGCCGCGCCCAGTCCGATTATTTAGACGGCAAACGACAATCCAACGGTAAGCACGAGCGCCACAACAGAAATGATGGTCTCGCAGACTGACCATGTCTTGATGGTCTCGGCGACGCTCATGTTGAAGTACTCCTTGACCAGCCAGAACCCGCCGTCGTTCACATGCGAAAAAATCAGCGACCCCGCGCCTGTGGCGATGGCCAGCAGCTCCGGATGAACACCCGTGCCATGCAATGCGATCGGCGCCACAATGCCGGCCGCTGTGGTCATCGCCACAGTAGCCGAGCCGGTTGCAAGCCGCATCAACGCTGCCAAAAGCCACGCAAGCGGCAGCAGCGGCACGTGGCTGTGCAGCGCCACGCCGATGATCGCCTGAGAGACGCCGCTATCCTGCAAAATCCGTCCAAATCCTCCGCCCGCGCCAACCAGAAGCGTGATCGTAGCTGTTGGGGCAAGGCATTCATTGCTAAATCTAAGGATGGTCTCGCGCGTAAAGCCCCGCATCTTTCCCAGCGTAAAGAAACTGAGCAGCACACCGATCAGCAGCGCCATATCGTCGTTGCCGATCAGGTGCAACCCTTGATTCAGAGCGCTGTGTTGCGCAGACACGGCATCTGCCCAGCTACCCACCAGCATGAGAATCACAGGAAAGAGAATTGTGAAGAGCGTAAGCCAGAATCCAGGCAGGCTGCGCTCCTTCCCGTGATCGACAAACTGCGCGGCCATGGGATTTTCCGCAGAAAGCTTCACATGCGGCGCAATCAGCTTCGCATACAGCGGCCCCGCAATCACCGCCGTGGGAATGCCGACGAGCAATGCGTAGAAGATGGTGCGGCCCACATCCGCCTTATAAATCGTCACCGCCAGCAGCGCCGCCGGATGAGGCGGCACCAGCCCATGCACCACGGAGAGCCCGGCAACCATCGGCAGTCCCACCAGAATGAGCGATGTTCCCGTCCGTCGTGCAACCGTAAATGCAATGGGAATGAGCAGCACAAAGCCGACTTCAAAGAACGCCGGTAATCCGATCACGAGGCCGATCACCATCATGGCCCAGTGAACCCTCTTCTCCCCGAAAAAATCAATGAGCGTGTGCGCGATCTGGTCGGCGCCGCCGGATTCCGCCATCATCTTGCCCAGCATCGTTCCCAGCGCTACAACAATCGCAATGTGCCCCAGTGTTCCGCCCACCCCCAATTCAAACGAATGGACCACCGTGGCAAGCGGCATTCCCGTGGCCGCCGCCAATGCCAGCGAAGTAACAAAAAGTGTAATAAACGGATTCAGCTTGAAGACGGCAATCAGAACGATCAGCCCGACCACTGCCACGAACGCCGCTGCGATCAGGTACAAACTGTGGGGATCAATCATAGGCACACAAAAGCAAAGCTCCGTTCAGGCGGTCAGGCCGCCGCATTCATCACGTAGGCATTACTGAATCCAGCTTGTCTTGCCGCGCGCCACAAACCGTCCAGCGCGATTCCCCGTAGCTCCCTCGGCGGTGTAGGAAAGAACTCCGTTCACCCATACGGCTGCGATGCCCTTTGCCGGTCTCATGGGCTCATTGAAGGTCGCCGTGTCGATGATCTTTTCCGCATCGAAGAGAACCAGATCCGCCCAATAGCCTTCTCGAATCAGTCCGCGTTCGGGGAGCCCAAATCGCCACGCCGGCATTCCGGTCATCTTATGTACCGCATCTGCCAGCGAAATCAGCTTCTCTTCCCGGCTATAGTGCCCCAGCACGCGCGGAAACGTCCCCCATAAGCGAGGGTGCGGACGCGGATCGTTGGGCAGCCCATCGGACCCGATCATCGTCGCCGGATGCGCCAGAATCCGCCGCATGTCTTCCTCGGAGATGCTATGGTAAATCGCTCCTGCCGGCTGCAGGCGCCGCGCCGCTTCCAGCTGTGGCACTCCCCAGCCCTCCGCAATCTCCTTGAGCGACCGGCCCGCAGCCTCCGCATGCGGCGTGCTCCATGTAATGGTGATCTTCACTTTCTCGTCCACCTGCCGCAGATCGAGCGTGCTGGAGCCAGCCGCGTAGGGATAGCAATCGCAGCCAATCTGCTGCCCGCGCCGTGCCTCTTCCAACGCATGCAATACTTCCCCGCTGCGTCCCCAATTCGCAATCCCCGCGCACTTCAAATGCGAGACAATCACAGGCACTTTGTTTTGCCGCCCGATCTCGAAGGCCTCATCCATCGCGTCCAGAATCGCTTCTGTTTCGCTGCGCATGTGCGTGGTGTACACTGCGCCCGCGGCGGCCAATGGCCGCGCCAGCGCCGTCACCTCTTCTGTTGTTGCCGCATTTGCCGATAGATATGCCAGGCCGGTGCTCAGCCCCAGCGCTCCATGGTCCAGAGCCTCTGACAACTGCTCCCGCATCCTCTCAATCTCGCTGTCCGTTGCCGGCCGGTCCAGGCGGTCCATATGGTTGTTGCGCAGGGCCGTATGCCCTGCAAGTGCAGCGACGTTGACTGCCGGCCGCGCCTCGCGGACGGCGCCAACATACGCGGCAAACGTCGGATATTGAAAATCGGCAGCCGTGCCCAGCAGGTTCATCGGGTCGGGAAGGTCGCCCCTTAACTCAACCGGCGCCGCACTGATGCCGCAATTGCCGACAATGACGGTTGTCACGCCCTGCGACAGCTTCGGCAGCATTGTGGGTTTGCGAATCACGCTGATGTCGTCGTGGGTATGAACATCGATGAACCCCGGCGCCAGCGTCAACCCGGCAGCATCCATGGTTGTCCGCGCTTCGCACTCCAGGGCCGGACCCATTACGCGGATTCGCCCTTCGCTGAGCGCGACGTCAAGAACCTCCGCGGCAGCCCCGCTGCCGTCCAGCACGCTTGCATTTCGTATCAAAGTGTCGCAACGCGGCATAGTAGCTCGTTCAGAATATAGACTATAACTGTTGCTTGTTCCAGACTTATTCCTTCTTGATTCCGCAAGCTTGTGGAGGCTCATTCGTTGAGTGACCAGGATTCCATTCCAATCGCACGGGACGCCGCCATTTCCCCGCTGAACAAGGGCCTGGGCGCATTCGATCGTCAATTGGATACGGGCGGCATCGCTCAGTTGAACTGGAATCTGCTCCGCGAAGATCTCAGTCTCCCTTCAGCGGTTCTATACAAGGACAAGCTCCTGCACAACCTGCATTGGATGCGGGACTTCATCGCCGCGTATGGCGTCAAGCTGGCGCCTCATGGCAAGACCACCATGGCACCTCAGCTTTTTCACATGCAACTGGAGGCGGGCGCATGGGGAATCACGCTCGCAACCGCGCACCAGACGCAGGTCGCCTATCATCACGGCGTACACCGCGTTCTCATGGCAAACCAACTCGTCGGAAAGCAAAACATGGCAACCATCGCCGGCCTTCTGCGCGACCCGGAGTTCGAGTTTTACTGCCTTGTCGATTCGGCAGAACAGGTCGACCAGTTAGGACTTTTCTATTCGGCGCTTGGCTTGCGCCTGAACATACTGGTGGAACTCGGCGTCGAAGGCGGTCGAGCCGGCGTCCGCGGGGACGAGCAGTTACAGTCCGTGCTTGCTGCCCTGGCGCGCTGGAAGCATTCGATCATCCTCTGCGGAGTTGAGATCTACGAAGGCGTCCTCCATGACGAACCCGCCATCCGCGCGTTTCTTGAGCGCACAGTCGATGTCACGCGAAAGCTTGCCGCGCGGAATTACTTCCGGCGCGCGCCCATTCTGCTGTCAGGCGCGGGCTCCGCATGGTATGACGTGGTTGCGGAGGTCCTTGCCAGCGCGGGGTTCGGTGACTCCGTTGAGATTGTGTTGCGCCCCGGATGCTATCTAACCCATGACGTTGGCGCCTATCGCGAAGCCCAGTCCAGGATTCTCGAATGCAATCCCATCGCGCGGCATATGCATTCGGGGCTTGAGCCCGCCCTGCAAGTCTGGGCTTATGTGCAATCCGTCCCGGAAGCCGAAAAGGCGATCGTTGGGATGGGAAAGCGCGATGCCGCTTTTGACTCGGGCTTTCCTGTTCCCGCGCTTCATTTCCGGCCGGGAGATGCATCGCCCAAAGCGGCTCCCTCCCATTGGACCGTTACAAAGATGATGGACCAGCATGCCTTTTTGCAGATTCACACCGGTGACGATCTGCGCGTGGGCGATATGATCGCATTCGACATCTGCCACCCTTGCCTCACCTTCGACAAATGGCGCACTTTGCCGGTGTTGAACGCGGACTACGAGGTCATCGACGTCGTTCAGACTTTCTTCTAACCCACTCTTTGTGCAACGGCCGGCGCGCCCGTAACTCAATAAATCAGGTATTTCGCACGCACCGCCTCAAACTTCTCCAAGCCGTCGCGCCATTGCTCGGCCACGCGGCGAGGATCCTGGCCAGCGGCAATTGCATCCAGGCTCGCCTTGTTCACCATCAGCGTATCCACCCCCTGGGCCTTGTAATCGCCTGGGTACAACGCTTGCAGAGCGGCGGCGACTTCGATTCCTAACTCCGGAGCATCGAGCAGATTCCGATCCGTAACAATGATTCGCACGCCCCCGCATTTCTCGTGCGCATACGTTGAGTTATCCGGCGTAAACTCAACCGGGATGAAGCGCACGCCGGATATCGCCCGCGCGTTGAGATATCTCGCCATGTCGATCCCGTTCATCCATGGTGCCCCAACCCATTCAAAAGGCGAGTCCGTACCCCGGCCAACTGAAATGTCGGAAGCTTCAATCATGCCGATGCCGGGATAGAGAATCGCAACGGTCAGGCTGCGCATGTTGGGCGATGGGTTCACCCATAACTCGCCCGTCGAGTCGAACCAGTCGCCACGAATCCATCCTTGCATGGGAACCACGGTCAGTTTTGCGTTGATGGCGCGCTCCGTATTGAACATCTTTGCCAGTTCTCCGATGGTCATGCCGTGCCGCACCGGAGTCTGCCCATAGCTGACGAACGATTCCCTGCCCGCATCGGCCACGGGCCCCTGCACGAACGCACCTCCGATGGGATTGGGGCGGTCGAGGACAAAAATCTCCTTGCCCGCCTTGGCCGCAGCCTCCAGAAAGTAACCCAGGGTGCTCTCGTAGGTGTAGAACCGAACGCCAATGTCCTGGATATCGAAGACAATTACGTCAAGGTCAGCTAACTCGGCGCTCGACGGCCGGCGTTTGGAGTCACTATCTCCATACACGCTGTAGATAGCAACTCCAGTCGCAGCATCCTTCGAGTTACTGATATCCGCGGTATCCAGTTTGCCCGCGATGCCGTGTTCCGGGCTGAAGATCGCGGCCAGTTTCACGCCAGGAGCATGCGCCAGCACATCCACCGTCCGCATGCCACGAGAATCGATGCCGGTTTGATTCGTCACCAGCCCAACTCTCACAGGGTGACTTGCGTCTCCATGCAGTTCGCGAAAGGAGTGTGCCTCAAGCACATCGATGCCTGTCTTCACATCGCCGTTCCGGGCAACAATGCGGCGCGACGCCGGCATCAGTTCGTTATAGCCCGTTATCTCGGCCAGCCGAAATCTATCTTGCTCGGTAACAGTGAGCGCGAGCGTTTGCACCACCGCTGTGGCTACCTTGGATCGAAGTGAGACCGTCGATTTCCCCCCGTGCGGATGAACCGCATTCGTGAGCAGAACAATGTAAGTATCCGTAATTGGATCGATCCATAACGAGGTTCCGGTAAAGCCCGTGTGGCCAAACGAGCCAACGGGAAGCAGCTCGCCGCGATTGGTGGAGAAGGGCGAATCGATATCCCATCCCAGCCCGCGCAACACGGTGCCATTTGTCGGCTGCTGCGGCGTGGTCATCTTTTCCACGGCCGCGCGATTCAACACTGTAGAACCACTCAGGAAATCCTCGGCGAACCGAGCCAGGTCATCCGCTGTAGAAAACAATCCCGCGTGGCCGGCAACACCACCCATGCGTCGCGCCGTTGGATCATGCACAACACCGCGCAGCATGCGGCCTTGTTCGTCGTATTCTGTGGGAGCGATGCGCGATACCCACTCCTTCGGCGGCAGAAAGCGGGTGTCTTTCATTCCCAGCGGAGCAAATATCTGGGCGCTGGCAAACTCATTCAACGGCTCGCCAGTAATCTTCTCGACCATGAAGCCAAGCGTCTCGAAGTTGATGTCGCTATAGACAAATTGCGAACCAGGCGGGTTGCCCGGTTTTTCCCGCATGGCCATCTCATAGGCCGTATCGCGTCCCGACCAGGGCGTCTTCAGGTCGAGGTCCGGCCGCAGGCCTGAGTAATGAGTTAGCAGGTCTCTAACTGTAATATCCTTCTTGCCGTTTTGCGCAAACTCCGGCAGATAAGCCGCCACTGTATCGTTCAGCCGGATGCGGCCATCTTCTACCAGCTTCATGACGGACGTCGCAGTAGCAATGCACTTGGTAAGCGAAGCCAGATCGAAGACTGTATCGGTCGTCATCGGTTCGCGCACAGGTTCCAGCGAACGGAAGCCGAAAGCCCTGCGATGAAGGACTTTTCCGTTGTGCCCAACAATCAGAACGGCGCCGGGAATGTTCCCTTCGGCAACCGCTCTCTCGATAATGTCGTCCACTGCCTTGAAGCTCGCACCGCTTTCTCCTTGCGGAGCGAGGCTCTGGCCCATCGCCGGGACAATCTGAAGGCACTGCACAAGGACTGCGAAAAAAAGCAACCATTTTATGCCCGATTGAATGCTTGTCATGCATGCCTGCCTATGAATCTTTTGTGGTTTAGCCATGCTGTTACCCACCCTGGCCTGGGTTCGAGCACAGTTGAGGCGGGTCCGTCCTCTTCACAATCAAGCTGGCGCAGTATCCAACCAGAAAGGTCGCGATACTCCCTAAGAAAACGTACCAGGTATACGGCACAGCCGTGAACAGCCACAAATACAAATTAAGTATGAACCCAGTGAGCATGCCGATCATCGCACCGCGCTCCGAAGCGCTTTTCGTCAATACGCCGAGGAGGAAGACTCCCAATAAAGATCCATACGCGACCGATGCAATTGAAAGTCCCGTCTCCAGAACTTTCCCGCCATGCCGAGCCAGCAGTGCCAGTCCGAAGAGAAGTACTCCCCATCCGATCGTGACTAGCCGCGAAAGCCTGACTCTACGTTCCTCCGTTGACAGCGGCACAATGCGCGCATAGAAATCCACGATGGTTGTGGACGAAAGCGAATTCAGCGCGGCGCTCAAATTCGACATGGCCGCCGCCAGAATTGCGGAAATGAGCAAGCCGCTGATGCCGTGTGGAAGGCGTGTCACGACAAAGGTTGGGAAGATCGTATCGGTCCGTGTGAAGACCGTTGCCGGCGGCGACTGCTTGTAGAACGCAAAGAGCATGGCTCCAACGAGCAGGAAAAGAGAGATCAGGCAAAAGACCGTGACGCCGCTTGAGACGAGGGCGATCTTTGCCTGCCTCGCGTTGCGCGCAGAGAGCAGCCGCTGCACGATGAGTTGATCGGTGCCATGCGTGGCAACGGTCAGGAAAGCGCCGCCAATCACGCCCGACCAAAGGGTGTACGTCGCGGAGAGGTGAAAGCTGGTATCGAAGACGCGAAACTTGTCCGCGTTGCCGGCTACGGTGCGGATGGCCTCCCACCCGCCGGCACAAGGCGCACGATTGCAAAGACGGCTACCAGCAGCGTGTGGCCG
>CAYUJM010000105.1:0-15090 GCA_964445025.1 uncultured Occallatibacter sp.
TGATGACGGTGTCGATGACGCGATAGGCGTCGAAGGCGAACTGGTCCTGGCGAAGGACGCCGAATTTGCGCGGGCGGACGACGGAGCCCTTCTGCGCGTCGAGCTCGCCGGTGAGGACCTTCATGAAGGTGGATTTGCCGGAGCCATTGGGGCCGGTGAGGCCATAGCGGCGGCCATCGACGAAGCTGACACTGACATCCTCGAAGAGGATCTTTGCGCCGTAGCGCATGGAGACGTTGCTGACACTGAGCATTCTGGTTCTGGTTCCTATCGGTATATGCGGGCCGCAGCGAGGTAACGGCGCGGGCAGGCCTGAGGCAGCTGGTGTAATTCGAGATTAGGACGCGCGGGTTGCTTTCCGAGGTTCCATCCGCCGCGGCGGACGAGACCCGGGGCACCCAGATGCGCCCGGAGGACGTTGGCTCTTCCAGTTTCTCATATTTGCGGGCGCCGGCGGTGCTTTGCACGCCTCTTCGGCGCGGGAATCGGGCGCACTTTGGGCGGAAGCTGAGGCACATTGGCCAGCGCCGCAACCAGGGTGTTGCATTCGTGGAAGAAGTCGATCTCCGACTTGCCCTTGCCATCGGTGACGGCGGCGAAGATGCCGGTTTGATGGCTGGTGCTGAGGGCGATGTAGGTGGTGAAGCCGGCGCCGCCTCCGGTCTTCTCCAGAAGGGCCGAGGGGCTGTCCGGATCGCCGATTTGAACCCAGGCTAGGCCGATGCCGGTCGGGTCGCCCGCGTGGCTCAGCCCCTGGACCGACTTGAGCGCTGCCGGCTTGAGGTAGACGTTCTGTGCTGCGGGGGCCTGTGCGGGCGAACCGGGAACGTGAAGCAGGTACTCAAGCAGCTTGACCATGTCCGCAGGCGTGGAATAGACGCCTCCGCTGGCACCTGACGCTTCGGTGCTGGTGCAGGGGCCATCGTCTCCGGAGCCCTGCAACAGACGCGCGCATTGATCGACGGTGGGGAACAGCGTGGTGTCCCACATGTCGAGGGGCTGGAGAATGCGGTCGTGCAGCAGTTTGGCGTAGGGCATGTGGGATCCGGTGGCAAGGGCGTCGCCAAGTAGATCGAAGCCGACGTTGGAGTAAAGGGCAGCTGTGCCGGGAGGCGCTTTGAGTTCCTGTTTGGGCAGCCAATCCCAGCGAACGGCGTGACTGGGAAAGGTGAAGTGCGGAGTCTTTCTGGGGTAAGCGCTCACTTCGCGCGGCAGGCCGCTGGTGTGCGTGGCGAGATCGAAGAGCGTGATCTGCGTGTTGCCGGGCCCTTCAGGAACCAGCTTGCCTCGCGGCGCATAGCGTTGAAGAGGATCGGTGAGAGCCACTTTTCCTTCGGCGGACAGCTTGTTCAGCAGGTCGGCGGCGAGGACTTTCGAAAGAGAACAGAGTCGGATTTCGGAGGCGGAATCGGGAGCGCGCCCGCTGCCGGGAGCTGTTTCACCGTATCCCTTAACCATGACTTCGTGATTGCGCACGACGACCAGCACCATGCCGGTCCCGCCCGATTGCTGATAGATGGTCTGGCCGCGCAGCGCGGCTTCGTCAAGCGAGATGGGCTGCTGGGCGCAGAGAGGAGATGCGGATACCAACAGGAGCGCGCAGATAAGAACAGGGGCGGTGGCAAATGAGCGGCTCGCCGCGAGTTTTGGATTCGCGGCGAGCAGGAAGCGCTTGAAAGGGAAGCCTGAGATGGGTATGACCGCGGTCTCCATTTTGTGGAACAGATAGGGTCAATATATCCCAGCCAAGCTCCGCGCACGGCAATTTGAACGTCTGGGAATCTGTGGAGATGGACCTCTTCTCCACCCCGCATTCCCTCAGGGGCTAAAGCCCAGTTGGTATGGCTGCCTTGATGTACGGGCTGAAGCCCGTACCCTTCGATCTGGAGCCCGTACCCTTCAGTCTGAAGCCTGCGTCCATCAAAGCTGAGACTCGCGAAGAGACCAATCAGTGTGTTGGGACGGTCGCGTACTTGCCGGCTTTGGCGTAGAGATAGTCGCCGCCTTTGCCGGGGTCGTCGGGATCTTTCAGGACGTAATACAGCATGGTGGTGGGGTAAAAGCACTGGCGGTAGAAAAGGCCTGTGCTCGTTCCGTGTCCCGGCTGCACAACATTCACGGCGAGGTTGAAATAGGCCGGCGGATTGTCGATGCGCAACATGTCGTTGTGGATCTGGCTGGTGATTTCATGCAGGCCGCCGCCGGAGAAGGTCGAGGTGCCGTCGTTGCCCACGCCAAAGGTGTAATGGGGCGGATTGGGGTCGTCCTGGTTGTAGGTGGTATCGATCGCGGCCTGCCATCTGCGGGTGACGGGCGCCATGGTCTTGGCAGCGACGACACGGATGACGATGGAGCAGGAGGCCTTGGTGCCCGGGCCGTAGTTGGCGTTGACATAGTTGGCCGCATTGTCGCCGGTCTCGGCGGCAATGAGCTCGGCTGGCGTTGGAGGCGGCTTGAGCGAGGCGCACGCGGGAGGCAGAGCGAAGATCGCGGCTGGGGGCGGGGCGAAGGATACGCTGCGGATGTTGATCATGGTCGTCATGGGGCCGCCGGGAGCACCGAATGCTGCCTTGATGACCAGGTTGTCCTTCGGATCGACCCAGGCCTTCAGGTTCATCCCCTGTGTGCTACCGGTATAGACCTTGGTGGGGATGCCATTGACAGTTTCAGCGCCGGCGGGCTTCAGCTCTCCTTTTGCAATGCCGGAGGTGACGTCGGCCGAAGCTGTGAATGGGTCGCCCCAGTCGCCTGAAAAGGTGCCCACGCTGCACGGGATTTCCGCCACGCCGGGGTTCCAGCTGTGGTTGACGCCGGCTTTCAAGTCGAACAGCGACAGGCTGCGGCTGGCCGGGGTTCCGTCGGGCTTGGCCGCGCGTTTGTACTCGATCACAGCCTGTGAGCCGTTGCGATAGATGGTCATCGTGTCGGAGTTATCGCCCTGGATGCCCTGGGTGATGGTGTATACCGTTGGCGATGTTTGGGATTGGGAGGCAGCAGCCAAGGCAAAAATGCCAAGACAGACGAGGAACCGTGGAGCCATCATCGTAAAAACTCCTTCACGAGCGGTAGATTAGCCAGCGTTTGAACAGCGCACCGAGGGCGACCAGGTACTTGTTGGGAGGAAAGCGATGATAGCGGTGGGATGGGTGGTCGTCAACAGAAGAGATTGCGCTGGCGCACGCAGGGCATGAGTTGCCGGCCTGTCGTTCGTAAAGGCACTGTGCTTTCCCACCCTTGCGCCAGGAAAAAGGCGCAAGGATGGGGCACGGCGTTGCGAGCGGGAGAAAGCTCTACGGAAGGTTAGCCGAAGATGGCCATGACTACGTGGTTGACCACGAAGGCTGCGCCCCAGGCCAGGGCGAGCATGTAGAGGAACTGCACGGCGGGCCATTTCCAGCTATTGGTTTCGCGGCGGACTACGGCCATGGTGGATGTGCACTGCATGGCGAAGGCGAAGAAGATCATGAGCGCCAGCGCGCCGCCCAGGGTCATGTCGTGATGGAGGGCGGTCTGCAGGTGCATGGCCTGTGTGTCGGGGTCGGCGCCGTAGAGGGTACCCATGGTGCTGACCATGACCTCGCGCGCCAGCACGCTGGAGAGCAGGCCGATACCGATCTTCCAGTTGAAGCCGAGCGGCGCAATGGCCGGCTCGATGAAGTGGCCGAGGCGGCCGATGACGCTGTCGGCCAGCTCGGGCGCGGTGTAGGTATTGCCGGCGGAGTGTACGACGGGCAGATGGGCGAGGACCCAGAGGGCCAGGGTGACGCAGAGGATGACGGTGCCGGCCTGGCGCAGGAAGACGTTGGCGCGGTCAACGAGGCGAATGCCGAGGGAGCGGAGGGTGGGCATGCGGTACTGCGGCAGCTCGAGGATGAACGGGGTCTCGCTGGACTTGAGGATGGAGCTCTTGAGCAGCCACGCAGTGGTCATGGCGCCGACGAAACCGGCTACATAGAGGCTGAGCATGACGATGGTGCGCAGGCCCAGGAAGCCATGCAGGTAAACGATATTGGGGATGAATGCTGCAATGAGCAGCATGTAGACCGGCAGGCGGGCCGAGCAGGTCATGAAGGGCGTGACCAGGATGGTGGCCATCCGGTCGCGTCTGTTCTCGATGGTGCGCGTGGCCATGATGGCCGGGACCGCGCAGGCGTATGCGGAGAGCAGTGGGATGAAGGCCTTGCCATTCAACCCGGTTGTCCGCATGACGCGGTCGGCGATGAGGGCAGCGCGGGCCAGGTAGCCGGAGTCTTCAAGGATTCCGATAAAGAGAAAGAGCAGAAGGATCTGGGGAAGGAAGACGAGAACGGAGGAGATGCCTTTCCAGGCGCCGTCGAGGATGAGCGATTGAAGCCACCCGGCGGGAAGCAACGGGCGGACAAAGTCGCCCATGCGGGCGAGGATGTCGCCAAAGCCGTCAGAGAGCGGCTGGCCGATGGAGAAAACAACCTCGAAGACGCCGATGACGACCGCAAGAAAAAGCAATGGGCCCCAGATGCGATGGAGCAGGATGTTGTCGATCTTGCGGGTGCCTTCCTGGGAAAGCGGGGCGCGGTATCCGGTTTTGCGGCTGATCTGCGCGGCCCAGGTGTGGGCACTGGCGGCGTTGCCAAGCACAGGCAAGGCCAGCGGCGTGGCGGAAGCGCGCTCCGTCTGCTGATGAAGGAAGAGCGGCACGGCATCCAGTCCGGTGCCGTGCGTGGCGCTGATCTGGGCCACGGGCGCGCCCAGTTCACGAGCCAGTTTGAGGGGGTCGATCTCACCGCCGCGCGATTCCATCAAGTCGCTCATGTTGAGCAGGACCAGCGTGGGCAGTCCAACCGCGAGTACGGGAGCAGCCAGCATCAACTGGCGGGTCAGGTGCAGGGTATCGAGAACCAGCAGGACGGCGTCGGGCTTGGGTGTGCCGGGCATTTTGCCGCGCAGCACGTCGACGGCGACACGGGCGTCTTCAGAGTACGGGGTGAGCGAGTAGACGCCGGGCAAATCAATGAGCGTAAGGTCGTCGCGGCCGACACCTGCCATAAGCCCCATGCGCTGCTCGACGGTGACGCCGGGATAGTTGGCGACCTTCTGGCGGAGGCCGGTGAGCCGGTTGAAAAGGGTCGACTTGCCGGAGTTTGGCGGACCGATGAGGACGACCGTCTTCAAAGCCCCCGTATGGGGTGGACCGGCGGGTGGTTGAAATGCCGGAGTCTCGCAGCAGGCGCTCATCGGGAAACCTCAAAAAGCTCCCGTTCGGCTGCCTGATCGGGATGGGGGAGGGCAGAGTCGATCTCGGATTCGGGCTCGCGAACTCGGATGGATTCCGCCGTCTCGTGGCGCAGCGCGATTTCCATGCCGTCGATGCCGTAAACGGTGGGGTCGCCGGCGGGGGCGCGGCGCAAAGCGGTGACCAGAGCGTCGGGGACGAAGCCCATATGCATGAGATGGTTCTGCACGGATTCAGGGAGGTCGAGAGCCACTAGAATGGCGCTACTGCCGACCTTCAACTCACTGAGCACGCTCACCCGACTAACTCCCTGGGGCCGCGGGAAGAGAATCACTTTCCAACGGAGTCCCACGCCAAAACCCCGACCGGAATGGTCGGAGTTCAGTATACGACCATTCCGGTCCGGGTTGCAAACGCCGCATTCAAAATTCTTTGGTTCATCCATGTTTATCGTTTGACCTCCGGAAAAAATGGCGCGAGTGCCCCTGCCAATCCCTTTCGGCCCCCCTGGAGGACCACTCAGCTCGATTCATCGGAACGATGACTTGTTTTTATCAGCGAAAATGACGGCGGAAAGTGATCCAGATCACCAAAGTGGAGAGGAGATTTGCTGGAATTTTCCCGGAACGGTGGTACAAGAGGAGCATGCCAGCAGAGGAGATGCGCGCATCGTTGAGTGCCAAGGAGCCGCCGGAAGGGCTGACGGCGCCGCTGGCCGCGCTGTGGTGGGATGCCAAGGGCGACTGGGCACGGGCGCATGGGCTGGTGGACGAACTTGAGACCGCGGACGGGATGGCGGTTCATGCCTATCTGCATCGGAAAGAAGGCGCCGCGTCGAACGCCGACTACTGGTATGCGCGGGCGGGGCGGCGATTTCACCGGGAGACGCTGGAGGCGGAGTGGGCCGCGCTGGTGGAGGGGCTGGCGCGATGAGCGGCGGGCTGAGTGAGTTACCTACGGCGCTACGCGAACAATCCAACCGGTACAAGAGATCGGCGAAATCAAAGCAGGCCAGAGGCCTGCCCACCCTGAGGTAACTCATGGTACAGACAAGTTATAAGTTCAGGGTTATTACTGAGAGAATAAATACTCCTGGTTACTTATAGCTGCCGACAAATTTTCATTTTATTTTTCTTGACAGAACATACAACTAGGATGACACTCCAATCCGAGGAAACTCCCCCCGCTGCTCTTCCTCGCCGAAACCTTCCAATAGCCGGGTCGTACTCGTCGCTGGAGTAGAGACCCCCTGCGTCAGCATAGAGGCTGACCGAACCACCCTATGGGTTTGAAGAAGGGGTGTGCAAACAGCCCTTCCCACTTTCTAAATCCGCGGCTACGGCGGCGAGTTCCGTCGAATATTCGCCGCACTTCGCTCACAATCTGCTGGCGCAAAAAATCGGTCGGTCCATTTTCATTCGCCTCCAGATCCTTGACCGCGTGATTTCGCACTTGAGGGTTCTCGGTTTCGCACCCTTTCGCCAGGAAAAAGGCGAAAGGATGGGGCACGGAGAAGGTACTAAAACAAGCGGTCATGGACCTGGAGCATCGTTTCACCGTTCTCCGTTGCGGGTACGGAAGCGGGTCAACATAGGCAACCGAAGATGAACAAGAGACATGAGAAATGATGAAAAGGAGAAAGACATGGCAGATACAGTAGACCTCACGAAACGTCTACCGCGTGGCGCGATCCCCTCGCCTCGTTCAGAACTTGCGGCAGCGATGCCACATATTCCGGACCCCAAAATAGCGGTTCCGCCGAGCTTTCTGATGTGGCCGGTTCAGATGTCGTCCTGGAATAACTACGTCTATGGCGACTGCGTCACCGCCGAAGAAGCCTTCGCCAAGGCTACCGCCGCGCCGAAGACCTTCATTCCGGAGGCGACGGTTGTTGCCTGGGCAACGGCGCATGGCTACTTGAATGGCGCCACCCTCACCTCCGTCTTGACGACGATGCAAACGCAGGGCTTCCCGTTCAACAACAAGACATACGACGACGGCCCACACCTCTCGGTCAACTGGACCAACGCCGCGATTTTGCAGAGCGCCATCTACAGTCACGGGCCGGTGAAGATTGGCGTCGGGGCGGAGGACTTCCAAACGAACCCCCATGGCCTGGTCACGCCGGGGACAAGCGGCTGGACGATGTACGACTACCCGAAGGGCCTGGGGGAGGATCACTGCACGAGCCTCTGCGGTTATGGGACCCTGGCGGAACTGGTCGCTCTATTCAAGCAGCATGACGTCGCCGTCCATGCGACGAAGGGGATGCCCACGGGCACCTGCTATGCGATGTTCACATGGAACTCCATCGGGATCATCGATCAGCAGTCGATGCTGAACATGACCTACGAGGCCTGGATTCGTAATCCGGTAACGGTCATCAAGTAAGCCGAGCAGGTTCAGTCATGCTCGCGCGCGGGGTCATGGCGGAATGCTGTCGTGACCCTGCGAGATCGCCTCATAGGTGTGCGGGCAGTTCTGCGGAATCAAGATCATTCGAGTGCGGCGAGTCTGAAGTTCATCGCATTTCTCTGAAGCGGAGTCCCTGGCTGAGAAGGGCTCCAAAGGCAGATCCCCTTCGACTGCGCTCAGGGCATGCTTGCGACCTCGCTGAAGTACGCTTCGCTCAGGATGACAGGTACTTTCTGGTAAGAACTCTGGACACAGTGCAGCAGGGCCGTTCTCCAATCGGGTGTGCCATTTTGAGCGTCGCGCAAGATGGTTTTTTCATGATGAAAAAGCTACTTAGCCGATGTGCTTTCGAACTAAAGCAGTTCGAGGAGAGCTATAGTCGGCATGGACGGAAGCGTGCTCACGCCGCGTAGCCGTTTCGTCTCCGCGTTTTTTCGAGGGAGGGGGAAATGATTCCCAAAATGCCGCGCGGCGCGATCCCGTCGCCCCGGAGCGAACTTGCCGCAGCGGAGCCCTATAAGCCTGAGACCGGTGCGGAGATCGTTGTTCCAAGCGGCGAGTTTCCGACGCCGAATCATGAGCTTGCGGCTGCCCTGCCCTTTCGAGCGGGCGGCGCCGCGCCCGAGAGTTTCCTCGCATGGCCTGTAGAGATCGGCTTCTGGGGGAACGAGAGGGTGAGCAATTCGAGTTGGGCGGAGGAAGCCTTCGCCAAGGCCTGCGCCGAGCCGAAGGTGTTCATCCCAACCGACGTGGTGCTGTTCACTGCGCAGAAATGCGGTCCGTCGAATTTCGCCGCATTCATGCAGACGCACGGGTTTCAAATGGACCGCAAGGCCTATTTGGATGGGCCGTTCCACTCTGTCGACTGGACGAACGGGGCAGCTTTGAGAAGCGCCATCGCCCATTCCGGCCCGGTGAAGATCGGAGTCGCCTCGGCGAATCTCATCTCTGGCTCTGAGGGCCAGGTCACACCTGGGACGAGCGGTTGGGCCATCTACGGCCTCCCCGTGGGCCAGTCTGAAAATCACTGCGCGAGCCTTTGCGGCTACGGGGCCCTGGCGGAGCTGGTCGAACTCTTCGAGCGGCACGGGGTCAATTTCAATTTGCTGCCGGGAATGCCTGCGGGACTTTGCTACGCGATGTTCACCTGGGGCTCCATCGGCATCATCGACCGGCAATCGCTGATGAACATCACGGGCGAAGCATGGGTTCGAAATCCGGCCACGATCGTCAAGAGTCTCAGCGGGTTAGCGTCGGGGCGGTAGCTGGATCGCGCAAATTCCCGCCGTGTCAGCCTCTTTCCTTCCATCTCTCCTGCCCTCCGCTCTCCCGATTCGGGGTTGATCGAGCGGACGGCGCGTAATTTTTGGGAAGGTGGACCACTATGCGGGATTACCAGCCCGCCGTGTGTCTCGCATCACTGCCATTCCGGCCCTCGAAGGCGAGACTCGCCGTAGCGGTTGATTTCCGCAGGCCGCGCTGTGAGGAAAAGGAATGAGTGAACAGAAAACGGCTGGCAAAATGGTAATTCTCGATGGGAATGAGGCAGCGGCCTCGGTGGCCTATCGTCTCTCCGAGGTTGTCGCGATCTACCCGATTACCCCCTCGTCGCCGATGGCCGAGTGGGCCGATCAGTGGCGCTCGGAGGGAAAGAAGAACATCTGGGGCGCGTTGCCCATTGTGGAAGAGTTGCAGAGCGAAGGCGGCGCGGCCGGCGCGTTGCACGGGGCATTGCAGGCAGGGGCATTCGGGACCACGTTTACGGCCTCGCAGGGCCTGCTGCTGATGATTCCCAACATGTACAAGATTGCCGGTGAACTGACCCCGGCGACGATGCACGTAACGGCGCGCACGCTGGCCACGCATGCGCTTTCGATATTCGGCGATCACTCGGACGTGATGGCGTGCCGGTCGACCGGATGGGCGATGCTGGCGTCGAATTCCGTGCAGGAAGTGGCGGATATGGCCCTGGTGGCGCAGATCGCCACGCTGGAATCGCGCATTCCCTTCATTCATTTCTTCGACGGCTTCCGCACTTCGCACGAAGTGGGCAAGATTCTTCCCATCAGCGACGAGACCATCCGCGCGATGCTGGACGACAAGTACATCATCGAGTACCGGCAGCGGGCGTTGAGCCCTGACCGGCCGGTGATTCGCGGTACGGCGCAGAACCCGGATGTGTTCTTCCAGGCGCGCGAAGCCTGCACTCCATTCCACGCGGCGGTTCCGGCAATTGTGCAGAACGTAATGGACCGGTTTGCGGCGCAGACGGGCCGCGCGTATCGCCTGTTCGACTACTACGGCGCGGCGGATGCGGAGCGCGTGATTGTGATCATGGGCTCGGGCGCAGAGGCCGCGGAAGAGGCTGTCGATCTGCTCAACAAGCAGGGCGAGAAACTGGGACTGTTGAAGGTGCGTCTGTACCGGCCGTTCGACGCGAGCGCGTTCCTGAAGGCGCTGCCCGAGACGGTGAAGTCGATTGCGGTTCTTGACCGCATGAAAGAGCCGGGCGCGCTGGGCGAGCCGCTTTATCAGGATGTTGTGACCGTGCTTGCAGAGAATGCGAGCCTGCCCTTTGCGGTGAAGCCGACGGTGATTGGCGGGCGCTATGGGCTCTCTTCGAAGGAGTTCACACCGGCCATGGTGAAGGGCATCTTCGACGAACTGGCCAAGCCGGAACCGAAGAACCACTTCACAATCGGCATCGACGACGACGTTTCGTTCACGAGCCTGAGCTACGATCCAACCTTCTCGACCGAAGACCCGAAGACGGTGCGGGCTTTGTTCTACGGGCTGGGCTCGGACGGCACCGTGGGCGCGAACAAGAACTCGATCAAGATTATCGGCGAGCAGACGCCGAACTACGCGCAAGGCTACTTTGTGTACGACTCGAAGAAGTCGGGATCGATGACAACGAGCCACCTGCGCTTCGGACCGAACCCGATCCGGTCGAGCTACCTGATTACGCGCGCCAGCTTTGTGGCCTGCCACAATTTCAGCTTCCTGGAGAAGATGAACGTGGTGGAAGCGGCGATGCCGGGCGCGGTATTCCTGCTCAACTCGCCGTATCCGGCGGCGGAAGTATGGGACAAGCTGCCCAAGACGACGCAGCAGGAGATGCTGCGCAAGAAGATCGAGTTCTACGTGATTGATGGCTACACCGTGGCGCGCGATGCCGGCATGGGCACGCGCATCAACACCATCATGCAGACCTGTTTCTTCGCTATCAGCGGCGTGCTGCCGCGCGACGAGGCGATTGCGCAGATCAAGAAGGCGATTTATAAGACATACGGCAAGCGCGGCGAAGCGGTGGTGCAGAAGAACTACGCGGCCGTGGATGCGGCGCTGGCGCACCTGGAAAAAGTTGAACTGCCTTCGACGGCCAGCTCCGAATTCGATCTGATTCCGTCGATCTCCGGCAAGGCGCCGGAGTTTGTCCGCAACGTTCTGGGACAGATTGCAGCGGGACAGGGCGACCTGCTTCCGGTGAGCGCGATTCCGGCGGGCGGAGCATTTCCCACCGGGACTGCCCAGTGGGAGAAGCGAAACATTGCGCAGTTCATTCCGGTGTGGGACAAGGATCTGTGCATTCAGTGCGGCAAGTGCGTGATGGTTTGCCCGCACGCCGTGATTCGCGCCAAGGTGTACGGTGCGGATCTCGCGGACAAGGCGCCCACGACGATGCAGTGGGCCAAGCCGAAGTGGAAGGGCATGGAGCAGGACCGCTACACGCTGCAGGTGGCTCCGGAAGATTGCACCGGCTGCGCGGTCTGCGTGGAAGTTTGCCCGGTGAAGAGCAAGAGCGACGCGAGCAAGAAGGCCATCAACATGGCGCCGCAGGCTCCGCTGCGCGAAGCAGAGCGCGAGAACTGGGAGTATTTCCTGAACCTGCCGGAAGTGGACCGTTCGAAGCTGTCGCACGGCCAGGTGAAGGACCTGCAACTGCTGCAGCCGCTGTTTGAGTTCTCCGGCGCCTGCGCGGGATGCGGCGAGACACCTTATATCAAGCTGCTGACGCAACTGTTTGGCGACCGGCTGTATATCGCCAATGCGACGGGGTGCTCGTCAATCTATGGCGGCAACCTGCCGACGACTCCTTATACCAGCAATGCGCAGGGACGCGGACCGACGTGGGCCAACTCGCTCTTCGAGGACAATGCGGAGTTCGGGTTCGGCATGAGGACGGCGCTCGACCAGCAGAAGGTGTTTGCCGAGACGCTGGTGACACGGCTTGCGGCCGAGATTGGCGTTGAACTGGTGGCCGAGTTGCTGCACGCGAGCCAGAAGACCGAGCCGGAGATCAACGCACAGCGGCAGCGGGTGGAGACGCTGCGCGAGAGACTGGCGGGCAACGGCAGCTCCGACGCGCGCAACCTGCTGGCTATTGCAGACTCGCTGGTGCGCAAGAGCGTGTGGATTCTGGGCGGCGACGGATGGGCATTCGACATCGGCTTCGGCGGGCTGGACCATGTGCTGGGCTCGGGCAAGAACGTGAACGTGCTGGTGCTGGATACCGAGGTCTACTCGAACACCGGCGGGCAGATGTCGAAGGCCACGCCGCGCGGCGCGGTGGCGAAGTTTGCGGCCGCCGGCAAGCCGAACAGCAGGAAGGACCTGGCCATGGAAGCGGTGAGCTACGGCTCAGTGTATGTGGCGCAGGTGGCGCTGGGCGGCAACGACACGCATGTGGTGAAGGCCTTCCAGGAGGCCGAGGCGCACGACGGGCCGTCGATCATCATCGCCTACTCGAGCTGCATTGCGCACGGCTACGACCTGGTGCATGGGCTGGAGCAACAAAAACTTGCAGTCCAGTCGGGCTACTGGCCGCTGATGCGCTACAACCCGGCACTGCGCGAGACAGGCAAGAACCCGTTCCAGCTTGACTCCAAGGCGCCGTCGATCCGGTTGAAGGAGTACAGCTATCGCGAAGCGCGGTACACGATGCTGGCGCGCAGCAATCCTGAGCTGGCAGCGGAGCTGCTGAAGGAAGCGCAGGACGATGTGGAGCGCCAGTGGCGCGTCTACTCGGCGCGGGCATCCATGCCGGGCCGCGGGGAAACGCCGCACATTGCACCTGAAGAGAAGACGGAAGAGAAGCTGGCGGCCACGGCTGCCGGAGGTACCGAATGATTGATTTTTCAACGCAGTATCTTGGATTGAAGCTGAAAGGGCCGATCGTCGTTTCGTCGACGCCGCTTTCGGAATCGATCGACACGATTCGCCGCATGGAAGACGCGGGGGCCTCGGCAATTGTGCTGACTTCGCTGTTTGAGGAGCAATTGGCGCTGGAGTCGCGGGCGCTGGACGAGGACCTTTCGCGGGGTACGGAGTCCTTTGCCGAGTCGCTGGGCTATCTGCCGGAGCTGGACGACTATCGGATGACCCACGAGGTTTACCTGGAGCACGTTCGGCGGGCCAAGGAGGCAGTGGATGTTCCCATCATGGCCAGCCTGAACGGGGCAACAACCGGCGGCTGGGTGCGCTACGCGCAAGACGTGGAGCAGGCTGGGGCGGATGCAATCGAGCTGAATACGTACGCGCTGGCGACCGACCGCGGACAGACTTCGGGCGATCTGGAGTCGCAACTGCTCGAACTGGTTTCGGCCGTGACCAGCGCCGTAAAAGTGCCGGTGGCGGTGAAGCTTTCGCAGTCGTTCACCAGCTTGCCGTACCTGGTTGCGCGGCTCGAAGATGCGGGAGCGCGCGGAGTGGTGCTGTTCAACCGCTTCTATCAGCCAGACTTCGACATCGAGACGCTGGAGGTGCGGCCTACGCTGCATTTTTCAACGCCATCGGAGCTGCTGCCGCGCCTGCACTGGGCGGCGATTCTCTATGGGCACCTGAACCTCGATTTGGCTATCTCCGGTGGAGTTCACTCGGCCGAGGATGTGCTGAAGGGAATCATGGCCGGAGCCGGCGTGACCATGATGTGTTCGGCGCTGCACATTCATGGCATCGAGCACATCGGCCGGGTGCTGGCGGACTTGCAGTATTGGCTGGAGAAGCGCGAGTACACGTCGCTATGGGAGACGCGCGGATGCCTGAGCCGGCGGTCTGTGCCGGATACTTCTCCATTCGATCGCGGCAACTACATCAAGACGCTGAGCTCGTATAGCCTGCGGCAGACGGTGGCGGCGTTCTAAGAGCCTCATCAAGGATTGAATTCGATGAGATGAAATTGGGCTCGCGGTCTCCCGCCCTTTCGAAAGAGTATCGAAAGGACGGGGCACGGAGCAATTGAGCTGGAAAGACAACTGATTCCACTTACAACGGCGTCCCCGGCAGATTGCGGACGCCGTTGTTGTTTCAGCACGGGCGGCGCTCAGGCGGAGTGGTTTGGCAGAACGAGGGTCAATCACTATGATGCGATGTGGGCAGATGCAGGCGGTTGTGCGCGCCTGGTTTGATCTTGACTTCATCGAAGGAGCAAATATGATTCGCGGGCGGGGACGGTTTGTATTTATCGCGAGTGCAGTTCTTTGGATATGTGGCATGTGTGCGGCGCAGGCGCCTGTGAAGTACGAAGCGACGATCGCGTCGCTCGACAGGCACCCGCTGCCCGATTGGTATGCGGGAGCGAAGCTGGGGATCTTCATTCACTGGGGGCTCTATTCGGTGCCGGGGTGGGCGCCGCTGAACCATCCCGACCACGATTTCGACTCCAACGATTACATCAAATACGATCCCTATGCGGAGTGGTATCTGAACACCATGCGGGTTCCTGGGTCGCCGACGCAGGCTTATCATCGCGAGCATTTTGGCGCGGACTTCGACTACTACAGCTTTGCAGCGGCATTCAACAAAGAGAGCAAGAAGTGGAATCCAGATGAGTGGGCGGCGGTCTTTCACGAGGCGGGTGCCAGGTATGTGGTGCTGACCAGCAAGCACCATGAGGGATTTACGCTGTGGCCGAGCCAGGTGCCAAACCCCAGCCCCACGCTGCCCAAGAACGAGCAGCATGCGGAGCGCGATATTGTGGGCGATTTGACGGCGGCGGTGCGCAAGCAGGGGCTGCGCATGGGGCTTTACTACTCCGGCGGCTACGACTGGACCTTCAACACCGGGCCCATTGAGGTGAGCTCGGATTACGAAGCGGTGAAGCCCGAGAGCGATGCCTATGGCAAGTATGCCAATGCGCAGATTCACGAGCTGATCGAGCGCTACCATCCGGCTGTGCTGTGGAACGACATCGACTGGCCCAAGACGGGCAAGGCGCTGGAAGTGATGGCGGACTATTACAACGCGGTGCCGGATGGGGTGATCGACGACCGCTTCGGCGTGGCGCACTCGGACTTTACTTCGCCCGAGTACGAGAAGCTGGACAAGATCAGCGTGAAGAAGTGGGAGGAATGCCGCGGACTGGGCCGCTCGTTCGGCTACAACCGCGCCGAGGGCGAGACGGAGACGATTGCGCCGGGCGAGCTGATCGCGCTGCTGGTGGACATTGTGAGCAAGAACGGGAA
>CAYUJM010000106.1:0-14715 GCA_964445025.1 uncultured Occallatibacter sp.
TCCATCGCCGCGTGGTGATGGAGGCAATCTCCCGCGCCATCCGCTGCGCGATCTCGCCATTCCGAAACTCGGTCAGGTACTTCATTGCGGGCTGCAACTCCCATCCGGACAATTGGACTGCGGCACCGTAGCTGCCCGGGCGAAAGCCTCATCCCCGTCGGCCAGTTCCTCTTCGAGAACGCCCATCTGCCGGAACACTTCCAGTGTTCTCAGCGCCTCGCCCTCATCGATTTTGGACAGAGCAAACCCAACGTGGACAATCGTGTAGTCGCCCACTTCGACCTCGGGTACATAGTCAAGGCAGACCCGCTTGACCACTCCGCCAAAGTCCACCCGGCCCATCCGGAGCCCGTTCTCTTCGGCAATTCCGACCACTTTTCCCGGTATCGCTAAGCACATGGCAACTACCTTATACCCTTGTGGAGCGACGGTACAGTGTGATCTAGATCACTCAGACCGGCCCCGCGCCTTCGCCTCGTTCTGCGCCGCGCGCGCCTTCACAATCTTCGTCACCAGAGCCTTGGGCAGCGGCTTGTCCACGGGAAACTGAATCGTCCCCTTTGACGTCTTGTACCCCTTCAGTCCCTCCGCGAACTCGTCGAGGAGCGAAAGATCCATGGGGAAGAAGCTGCAATGCTTCTTGAAGGCCGCGTACCAAACCAGCGCCCCCTTGTAATGGAAGCTCGGAATCTTGTAGCTGATCGCCTCGGTAGCCTCTTTGGGCGCAGCGGCCCGGATCATCGCGCGCATCTTCTCGAGCGTCGTCCTGGCCGGCTCAGGCACGCGCGCCAGGTAGGCCTCCACCTCTGCCATCCCGTTCTCCGCGCTTGCTCTCTTTGCATGCATCTCTCAAGTCCCTCGTGCCTAGGATGCGCGCCTGGCTCGCTCTTCGGCCAGATACGTCAGCCACTCATCCATCCCCGCACCGGTCTTCGCCGAGGTCTCGAAGATGCGGATCCCGGGACGAATCTCGTTGATATTCCTGAGCGCCAGATCGCGGTCAAAGTCCACCGCCTCGGCGATATCCATCTTGGTGATTACGGCCGCATCCGCGGAGTTGAACAGAGTGGGATATTTCAGAGGCTTGTCTTCCCCCTCCGTCACCGAAAGCAGCGCCACGCGAATCCCCTCACCCAGGTCATAGCTCGACGGGCAAACCAGGTTGCCCACATTCTCAATAAACAGGTAGTCCAGGCCGCCGAGTTCCACTCCGTCCCAGCCGGTCAGGTGCCGGTCAATCATCTCCGCGTCCAGGTGGCAGATGCCATGGGTATTGATCTGGCGCACCGGAGCGCCGCTCGCGGCAAGGCGGCGCGCGTCGTTGTCCGTCTCCAGATCGCCCACCAGCGCAGCCACTCTTTTTCCGCGCGCCCGCAGGTCTCTCAAGGTCCGTTCAAGAAACGCCGTCTTCCCCGTCCCAGGGCTCGAAACCAGGTTCAGCACCAGCACGCTCGAAGCCTCATACCGCGCGCGCAGCCCGCGTGCCAGTTCGTCGTTCTTCTTCAGAATTCCCTGCCGCAGCTCCACAATTCTCGTCATGCCTTTACCCCAGTCTCTTCGACTCCAGTCTCGTCATCGATCTCGATCGAATCTATCTCCAGCTCACGGCCCTGGCGCAGATCGCTGCACAGCTCCCCGCAGCGCGGACAGCGGAAACTCTGCACGCCTTCCAGCTCCACCTCCGCCGCGCAAACCGCGCAGTGCATCACCACCGGCACTGTGGTCACGGTGAGCCGGGCCCCCGCCAGCGCTGTCCCTTCCGTGGCAATACCCCAGCAGAACTCCAGCGAATCCACCACCACGCTGGCCAGAGCGCCAACGCGCAGCCGCACTTCCAGCACCCGCGCCTCCGGATAGGCAGCCAGTGACTCCGTCACCGTGTCCACAACGCTCGATACGATAGAAAGCTCATGCATAAAGACCAAATTCTACGCTGTGGACCCTTTCTGTTGTCTCAATCCACCGCAATCAATTGGTCCTGCGAACACCGCCCCACCGCAGGTGGTCAATCTGTAATATGTCAGCAGAAGGGACTTCCCCATGCCCAGCACCGCTGTCTCCGCGTCGCGCCTCGCCCTCAGCCATCTCGCCCCCGGCACCGTCCAATCCGAGATCCGCGCCATGTCCGTGGCCTGCGAACAGATGGGCGGCATCAACCTGGCGCAGGGCGTCTGCGACACTCCCGTCCCCGCTCCCGTCCAGGAAGCCGCGATCCAGGCCATTCACGACGGCCACAACATCTACACGCGCCTCGACGGCATCGCCCGCCTGCGCAACGCCATCGCCCAGAAGCAGCGGCGCGACTACGGGCTCAGCTATGGCCCCGAGACCGAGGTTTTGGTCGCCTCCGGCGCTACGGCAGGCTTCCACGCCGCATGCATGGCCCTGCTCAACCCCGGCGACGAAGTGCTTGTCTTCGAGCCGTTTTACGGATACCACATCTCCACGCTCAAGTCCCTGCGCATCAACCCCGTCCTTGTTCCGCTCGCCGAACCGGACTGGACGCTCGACGTTGATGCACTCAAAGCCGCAGTCACTCCCCGCACCCGCGCCATCGTTCTCAACACCCCCTCCAACCCCGGCGGCAAAGTCTTTTCTTCGGCCGAGATTCAGGAAGTGGCTGCGATCTGCCAGGATCGCGACCTGTTCTTAATCACCGACGAGATCTACGAGTACTTCGTCTACGACGGCCTGCGCCACATCTCGCCCGCCACGCTTCCCGGAATGAAGGAACGCACCATTGTCCTCTCCGGCTTTTCCAAGACGTTCAGCGTGACCGGCTGGCGCCTCGGCTACGTGACCGCCGACAAAAAGTGGATGGGCGCAATGAGTTACTTCCACGACTTGACCTATGTCTGCGCACCTTCCGCCTTCCAGCACGGAGCCGCCGCCGGCCTGGAGCAGCTACCGCCCAGTTTCTACACCCAGCTGGCCGCCGACCATCAGGACAAGCGCACGCGCATCCTGGCCGCGCTTACCGATGCGGGATTGACTCCCAGCACACCCTCCGGCGCGTATTATGTGCTGGCCGACGCGACGCGGCTTCCCGGCAAGACCGCTGCGCAAAAAGCACGCCACTTGCTCGCGGCCACCGGAGTAGCATCGGTGGCAGGCTCTGCTTTCTTCCGCCCCGGCCACGGCGAAAACCTGCTGCGCTTCTGCTTCGCCAAGAAAGACCACGACCTGAACGAAGCCTGCGAGCGGCTGCGCAAGCTCTGACGCCTGGCGCATCGTTCACTCGGCCAACCTGCGTCTTGGAATGGAGAATCAACATGCAACCTGCAGAAATCGGAATCCGCCCGCTCCGCATTACGGGCCTGGTCTCAATATGCGCCGTGGTCGGCTTTCTTGCCATGGTCGGCGCGCCCGCGCTACGCGCACAGGACAATCTCGATGGCGTCTGGCAGGGCTACGATGGCGAATGGCGCCACGTTTCCTCGCAGTTGATCGCGCTGGCCGAGGCCACTCCGGAGAAGAACTTCGCCTGGCGACCCTCTCCGGGAGTGCGCTCCACCAGCGAGGTCTACATGCACATTGTGATGGCCAACTTTTACCTTCTCAGCGTGACCGGCCCCAATATGCCCGACGACCTGAAAGATGACGCGGAAAAGACCGTCACCTCGAAGGCGGCTGTCATCGCATGGCTCAAGCGCTCGCTGGAAGCGGTCAAGCAGGCGCATCTGAAGGAAACACCACAGGACCTCGCCCGCAAGGTCCGCATCGCCGACCGCGACTCAACGGTTGACTGGATGTATCTGCGCATCATCGTGCACGCCAACGAGCACATGGGCCAGCTCATCGCCTACGCCCGCATGACCGGCGTCGTGCCACCGTGGTCGAAGTGAGCGCCAGCTAGCTCTCAGCTTTCAGCACTCAGCTCTCGGCCGGAAACTCCTAGGCTAGCCGAACGCTACCGCACCGCCGACCAGATGGCCAGGTTCACACCGACCATCAGCACGGCCGCGCCTGGGATCAGCAGCAGTGCTCTCTTCAGGCGCAGCGGATCGCCGCCGGCGATGGCGCCGATGAGGCGCGAGCTTACGGCCAGGCCGGCCCATCCGCAGGTGATCACAAACCCGATTGCTGTCCCGCTCATGCGCGGAAAAGCATTGCCGACGAGTGCCAGTGTAGTGGGAAAGACCGGGGCCATGGCCAGTCCGGCGATGAACACCAGCACCGCGGCAACTGCGGGCTTGCTGGTTTTCAGCATCAGAAATGTGGTCACAGCCATGGCGACCGATGCCGCCATCGTGACCTTCGCCGCCGATACATGGATGAGAACCTGCGAGAAGCCGACGCGGCCGAGGAGCAGGCCCAAAGCGAATCCCAGCGAGAGAATGTTGAGAGCGCGCGACTCCGGGATTCCCTGCGCGATGAGATGGCGCGGCAGCCAGTTCCATACACCCACTTCGCAGGAAACATAGAGGAAGAGGAAGAATCCCAGCAGAAAGAGCAGCGGACGGCCGAGGACGGAGCCCGCATCTGCCAGGACAAATCCTCCAGTTCCCGACGGCGCAGGCATAGCGGTCATGACCTGGATGACAAGTGCGGCCACGGTCAGCGACGCAACGGTATAGCAGAGCCGGACCCAGTTTTTCTTGAAGAGGTTTGCGGAGATGAACGGCGTGGCCAGGCCGCCGAGGCCGAAAAAGAGATTCACCAGGTTGAGCGCCGTGGCGCGATGCGCTTCGCTCACTCCGCTCACCAGTGCATTGGCGCCGGTGACCACGATTCCGCCGCCCACCCCTAGCAAGAAGAGGAGGAACACAATAATGCCGTATCCCTTCGACCGCGGCAGCCAGAAGAGCGCCACCACGATGAACGCCAGGCCGAGAATCAGACCCGCTTTGTCGCCCTCGGTGTCCAGCAGCGGGCCCACCCCCAGCGAGGCAATCATCAGCCCCAGCGCCTGCGCGAAGGCGATGGTGCCGTTCTGCGTCGGGGTAAGGTGAAAGCGATCGGAGAGATCGGGCAGAATGGTGCCCAGCATGGCGGCGATCATTCCATAGACAAAGATGGCCAGGATGGCGGCAAAGATTAGCACTTGGCTCGGTTCCTTTCAGATCTCTGGGCAGGGTGATTGCGAACTTCGACCCAACGCGAATTACTTTTCCAACTCGGATTCGTCAGAATTGTACCGCCCTGCGCTTCAGCAAGACCAAAAGGGAACATTTTGTCCATTCCGTTCGTAAATCAGCCAGCCGAGGACACCGATGGCCAATCTGTGGAACGACGTGAAGCACTCCCTGCACATGTTCATCAAGAACCCCGGCTTCACCATCGCCGCCGTCGCCGCTCTGGCCCTCGGCATCGGCGCCAACGCCGCCATCTTCACCGTGGTCAACGCGGTGCTGCTCAAGCCGCTCAGCTATCCCAACGCTGACCGCATGGTGCAGTTCTTCAGTGTTTCGCCCGACGGCCGTGGCGACGCTGCGTCTATCCCCAAATTTCACGTCTGGCAGCGGCAGACCAATGTCTTCCAGGAGGTTGCCGCATACGATTTCGCCGGTCCCGGCTTCAACATCACCGGCGAGCAGCCGGAGCAGGTCCACGGCCTCCACGTGACCGAGGGCTATTTCCGTCTATTCGGAGCGCCCATCCTGCTGGGCCGCACGTTCACGCCCCAGGAAGACGCACCCAAAGGCGGCAACGCTGTGGTGCTCAGCTACGGATTGTGGCAGCGTAAGTTCGGCGGCAATCCAAACGTCATCGGCCAGGCGCTTTCGCTGGGCAATGAGCCCTACACCATCATCGGTGTGCTCGGTAGAGACTTTCAAACCGATCCGGAAGCTGACCTCTGGGTGCCCTTCCAATTCGAACCTAACAGCACCAACCAGGGCCACTACTTTCTGGCCGTTGGAATGCTCAAGCCCGGTGTGGCGCTTGCCCAGGCCAACGCGCAGATGAAGCTCGCAGCCAGCCAGTTCCACCGCACCTACCCTGAATCAAATCCGCAACAGAGCTTCGAGGTAGAGCCACTCCGCGACAGCATCGTCGGGGACGCGCGCAAGTCCCTGCTCATCCTGCTTGGCGCCGTCGGACTCGTCCTGCTCATCGCCTGCGCCAATGTCGCCAATCTTCTGCTGGTCCGCGCCACGGGACGCAAGCGGGAGTTCGCTATCCGCTCCGCGCTTGGCGCCGGGCGCGCCCGCATTATCCGCCAATTGCTTACGGAGAGCGTTTTGCTCTCTGTCACCGGCGGCGTTCTCGGGCTGATCCTCGGCTTCATCGGCGTCCGCGCTCTTCTGGCCATCAGCCCCGCCGGCCTTCCCCGCATCGGCGAAGATGGCACCGCCATTGGCATCGACTGGCGGGTGCTCGGCTTTACCCTCGGTATCTCGCTCCTCACCGGCATTCTCTTCGGCCTCTTTCCCGCCTTCAGCGCCTCGCGCACCGACCTGAACTCGACGTTGAAAGAGAGCAGTAACCGCTCCGGCTCAGGTTTCCGCCAGAGCAAGGCGCGCTCTCTGCTTGTGATCAGCGAGGTGTCGCTGGCGCTGGTGCTGTTAGTTGGCTCCGTGCTGCTTATCCGCACCTTCATGGCCCTGCGCGGCGTCAACCCGGGCTTCGATTCGCACAACGTGCTGACCCTCGAAATGTCGCTCACCGGCGACCGCTTCCAGAAGACCGCCGGCGTGGCGCAGCTCTCACGCGAGGGCCGCGACCGGCTCAACGCCATCCCCGGCGTAGAAGTTTCCGCTTTCACTTGCTGCCTTCCCATCCAGGGCCAGTTTGGCCTGCCCTTCGCCATCGTGGGCCGCCCCCCGGTGAAGGGCAACGACACTCCAGGTGCAGGATGGATGAGCGCTTCGCCGGACTACTACAGACTCTTCAAGATTCCCGTTCTGCAAGGGCGCGAATTCACGGACAGCGATACGGCCGCGGCGCCCCAGGTGGTGCTCATCAATGAAGCACTGGCGAAGCAGTTTTTCCCCAAGCAGAATCCCATCGGCCAGCAGATCGTCATCGGCCATGGCGTGGGGCCGGAGTTCGAAGAACCGGCGCGCCAGATTGTCGGCGTGGTCGGGAACACGCACGACGGAGGCCTCAGCCGCGACCCCGGACCTCTGATGATTGTGCCTGATGCCCAAGTCACCGACGGCATGACCGCACTCAACGCGCGCATTGTGCCGCTCCGCTGGGTGATCCGCACCCATGGCGACCCGCACCAGGCCGTCCCCGCGATCAGCGAACAGCTCCGCAAGGCCAGCGGCGGGTTTCCGGTGACACGCATCCGCACCATGGACGAAATCATCTCCCGTTCCACCTCGCGCGAAACCTTCAACATGCTGCTGCTCACCATCTTCGGCGCGGTCGCGCTGCTGCTGGCTGCCATCGGCATCTACGGGCTCATGGCCTACTCGGTGCAGCAGCGTACGCAGGAAATGGGCATCCGCATGGCCCTCGGTGCCGACCGCGCCACCATCCGCAACCTGGTCGTATGGCACGGGATGGGGCTGGCTCTGATTGGTGTTGCGCTCGGCATAGCGGCGGCCTTCGGCCTCACACGCCTCATCGCCAGCTTCCTTTTCGGCGTGAAGTCCTGGGACCCCGCGGTCTTTATCACTGTCCCATTCATCCTCAGCGCCGTGGCATTGTTGGCCGTCTGGCTGCCGGCCACGCGCGCTGCCAAATTGGACCCCATGCAGGCCCTCCGCGTCGAATAATTCGGTCAGCGAGGTGGTGAGTCGAGGTTCTGCACCGCCGCCCTGCTTCGCTCCGTTAAACTTAGAAGGCGATGAAGGCAATGGAAGGACGAAGCAGCAATGCGGCGCTTCTTGCGCTTGCTACGTGCATGGCGGCCACCATTGCCCTCACCGGCTGCGGCACACCCGGCGCACCCCTGCCGCCCTCGCTCAAGCTGCCCGATCCGGTCACCGATCTCTCCGCTGTGCGTACCGGCAACCAGGTCAGCCTCGCATGGACCATGCCGAAAAAGAACACCGATAAATTGCTGATCAAGGGCAACATCCCGGTGCGCGTCTGCCGCCGGGAGGCTTCCGACGCCTGCCAGCCTTTGTCTGGCAAATTATCTTTCGCACCCGGAGCCAAGGGCTCATTCAGTGAAGCGCTGCCGGTCGCACTGGCCTCCGGCGCACCGCGTCCTCTCACGTACATGGTCGAGTTGTTGAGCCCGCGTAGCCGCTCGGCCGGGCCGTCGAATGCCGCCCATGTGCTGGCGGGCGAGGCTCCGGGGCCTGTTGCCGGCCTTTCAGCCCAACTCCGCAAGAGCGGCGCCGTCCTGCATTGGAATGCGGACGAGTTGGATACGCGGGCCTCCGGCGCCAGTGTCATCCGCCTGCACCGCACCCTGCTGACGCCGCAGACCGGCAACAGTGCGGCCGTCCAGCCCAGCTCTCAGCAGGGCATTCTTGCCTCGCCGAAGGAGCCTTTAGAGCAAAGCCTGCTTGTGGATTCGCCTGCACAAGGCCGGGTTCTCGATAAGACCATCCGCTTCGGCAATACCTACGAGTACCGAGCCCAGCGCGTGGCCCGCGTGACGGTTGGCAGCGAGACCGTTGAACTGGGCGGCCCGCTCTCCGACCCAATACGTGTCGCGGCCGTCGACGTCTTTCCTCCCGCGGTTCCCACCGGACTCGCTGCCGTGGCTACCGCCGCAGCCCCATCCGCCGGCCTATCCGCCAGCCTATCTATTGACCTGAGCTGGCAGCCCATCAGCGAAGCAGACCTGGCGGGCTACGCCGTTTACCGCCGCGACGGCGACGCTGAATGGCGCCGGATTTCGCCCGCGCAACCCGTGGTAGGCCCAGCCTTTCACGACGTCCAAGTTGAGCCCGGGCACACCTACCACTACGCCGTCACCGCTATTGACCTGGGTGGACATGAAAGCGCCCGCTCCGTCGAGACCGAGGAGACCGTCCCCAGCCCGTAGGCGCACACGCTAAGCTAAAGCCGTCGGCGCTGCGCCGGGAGAGATCATCGCTATGAAATACTGCCGTTTTCTGCTCGATCAAAAGCCCCACTACGGAACCGTGGAAGACCGCGCAGGCCAGCCGTGGATCGTCGATCTGATCCGCGCACCCGAAGAAGACCTGGCCTTCCACCTGGCCCACATCCGCTCCGCGGCCCCATCCCTCGATTTCGAGTCACTAGCGTTCGAGCCGATGCCGCTTTCGGCCGCCGACCTGCTCCCTCCGGTCACACCTTCCAAAATCGTCTGCGTGGGCCGCAACTATCGCGAGCACGCCAAGGAACTGGGCAACGAGATTCCCGCCGAGCCGCTGCTGTTCTTCAAGCCGCCGTCGTCGCTGCTCAAGCCCGGCGGCGTGGTGCGCATGCCTGCTGCCTCGGCCCGCGTGGACTTCGAAGGCGAACTTGCGCTGGTAATCGCCAAGCGCGTCACGAAGTTGGCTCCGGGCGCGGACTGGCGCTCGGTCATCCGCGGTTACACGCTGGCCAACGACGTCACCGCCCGCGATCTGCAGAAAAAGGACAGCCAGTGGACACGCGCCAAAGGATTTGACACTTTTTGTCCCGTCGGCCCCATCGTCAGCAGCGAAGTCGACCCTGCCGCCGGGCTTACCATCGAAACCCGCGTCAACGGCGAGTTGCGCCAGCAGGGATCTACCCTGGATTTCATCTTCCCGATCCCCGCCCTGCTCAGCTATATAACGGCAGCCATTACGCTTGAACCCGGCGACCTCGTCCTGACCGGCACTCCCTCCGGAGTGGGGCAGCTTAGCGCCGGCGACCGCGTGGAAGTCTACATCTCCGGGCTCGGCGCGCTCCCAAACACGTTCCAACTCGACACTGGCGAGACCTCGTGAACGCACCAAATGCACCCTGCGTTCATTTTCCGCATCTCAAATAGCGTTACACTAGTTCCGAACGCGCCCCGCCCTAAGCGAAATCGGACGCCCTTCCCCAAGGAGGAAATCATGCCGCAGAATCTGCTGGAACAGTTGCGCAACTATACCGTGGTGGTCGCCGACACCGGCGACATTGAGGCAATGGAGCAGTTCCGCCCCCAGGACGCCACCACCAACCCGTCCCTTATCACCGCCGCCGCGCAGTTGCCGCAGTACCAGCCCATAGTCGATGGCGTGCTGGTGGAAGCGCGGAATGAACTCGGCGAGGGCGCCAGCGATGAAGCGGTGGCCAATCTTGCCTTCAAGCGCCTGGCCATTGCCTTCGGCAAGAAGATTCTCGAAATTGTTCCCGGCCGCGTTTCTACGGAAGTGGACGCGCGCCTGTCGTATGACACGCAGGCCACCATTGCCCAGGCCCGCGCCATCATCGCCGAGTACGACCAGGCCGGCATCGGCCGCAACCGCATTCTGATCAAGATCGCGTCCACATGGGAGGGCATTCGCGCCGCCGAGGTTCTGGAGAAGGAAGGCATCCACTGCAACCTGACGCTGCTCTTCGGCCTGCATCAGGCCATCGCCTGCGCCGAGGCCGGCGTCACGCTCATCTCGCCTTTCGTCGGCCGCATCCTCGATTGGTACAAGAGGGACACCGGCAAGGACTACCACGGAGCCGACGATCCCGGCGTGCAGTCGGTGACCAGGATTTACAACTACTTCAAGCACTTTGGCTATAAAACAGTCGTGATGGGCGCCAGCTTCCGCAACATCGGCGAGATCACCGAGCTGGCCGGCAGCGACCTGCTCACCATCTCGCCGCAACTGCTGGCCGAGCTCGAAGCAACCGAGGCCGATCTGCCCCGCAAGCTCGATCCCGAGAAAGCCAAAGCCATGAACATCGGTAAGATTCCCATGGACAAGGACGTCTTCGAAGCCATGCACGCCAGCGATCGCATGGCGACCGACAAGCTGAAGGAAGGCATTGAAGGCTTCTCCGCAGCGCTCGTCAAGCTGGAAGGGCTGCTCGCCAAGCGGCTCGCCGAGCTCGAGTCGCGCACCCCCGCGACTGTCTGATCGTAGCGCCCTCTACCAGAATCAAACCTCCGTGCCCCATCCTTGCGGCTTCCTTCCGCCGCAAGGGTGGAAAAACAGGAATCAAACGCGTCCTCCCTGCCCGTCCCTCTTCGCAATCCCTCCCGCCTTCTGCTAACAAAGTTCATTCACCTCTGTATTTAAACGCAACACTTCCGATAGTCTCAGTGTTACAGAAACATAAACAGGCAATGGCTGGCATCCCCGGCTCTGCGCAATCAAGCAACCGGTCAATGCTCCATAGGCAGTCCGGCTGCCCGCGCGCAGCCATGGGAGGTGTGTATGCAGTCTCCGGCTCATCCATTGGAACCTTTCTTCCAGCAGGCTGTGCGCAACAGTTATGAGGGCAAGCTGGGACTCAACGATCCCGATGTCACTGCATACGTCGCCCGCCTGCTCTGCGAGTTCTCTGAGTCCGACAAGCTTTACAGCGTTCGCGATGAACTGGGCCATCCCATTGAAGAGCTAGGGGAGATGGTGGTCGCCGCCGACCCCGTACACGGGACTGCGTCTTCGTTCGATGCGGAGCGGGCGGTGCGCAAACACATCGGCGACTACGCACTTTTCGTTGCCGGCATGTATCCCGAAGCCATGGCCTCCGAGCGCCGCATGCGCCGCCACCAGCCCTCGCTCGGCGAACTGATCCAGGCCGGCAAAGAGAGCTACTACATCGTCAGCCAGTTCAATCTCTTCGAGTACGAGCAGGAAGCATCGCTCTTCGCGCGCCTCTCCGACCGCTTCGAGCGCTGCATTCTGGGATTGACGCTGGTCCGCGAAGAGATTGGCCCGCGCAAGCCGCTCATGCTTCCGCCCACTGTCAACTAGCGATAGTCTGGGTGCCCCACTTCTCGATAGTGCTGCAAATTACATAGAATGATCGCACTGGAAAACGCGCTTAAGTTTTTGTGGCAATTTTGTGCCTGAGCGCAAAGCGGCTTCCGAAGGAGAGACGATTCACACCTGTAGGCCAGCTGTGGAGATATGATCGGCTTTGGACAGTCGAAACGGTGCGCAAGTATATGACTTTGGCAGACAATCTCGCGTTCCTTGAAACAGCGGCTTCCGAATTGAGGGCAGAGAGGAACGAGGGCCCCTTGCAGAACGACGTTTACGAGGAGATTGATGACATACGCAATCTCTGCATACGTGCGGCCGCCGTAGACACGCGAGTGAATTATCCCGTTCGGGCTGAAAGCGAGATGAAGCTTGTTCAGAAGCTGCGTGCGGTCATCTCCAACGGGGCCGAGAAAGATCGTGAGCGATACCTTCCCCTCCTAGATCGTGCCGAAGAGATGGTGCAGCAAATTGCACAAATACCGGTCCCTCCTGATGGTCACCTCGGCGTTCTCAGGCTCATCCGGGGCCACTTTGGTTTTCTGATCGACGAGTACAGATTCACTGTGACAGATGAGCAGCCGACGAACATGCGCCTGGCGTCTGGAGCGGTGACGATCAACCTCGGCTGGGCAACCCAGTCGAGCCTCTCCTTTTCACTCTGCAAGGCTGAACGCGGCGATTTCTGGATTGAAGACCTACTTTATCTGCATGGCGATCCGCGCTATCGTTCGGTTCCTCAAGCCCTTCAATTAAACACCGAAGCCGATGTTGACGAGTGGTTTCGGTTCATCGCCTCGGTCCTGCGCCAGTTCGCGGACGAGCTACTAAAGGACAAACCAGGAGCTTTCGACCGGATCGCACAGGCGCAAGCCAAACGCGATATCGAGTACGCGGCAATGATGAACGAAAAGTGTGGTGTGAGGTAGACCGCCGTTGCGCCAAAGAGCATGTCTGCCGAAATTTTGTGGCAATTTGAGGCACAGTCTCCTCCATCTAGCACATTTGGTACATTTAGCACATTGTGAAATCAGTAACTTGCGTATTTTCAATGAGGGGTGATGTCGGTGCCCCACCCTTGCGACTCTTTTCTGTCGCAAGGGTGGGAAACCGCGACTGTCCATTGACAACTGATCACTGACAACTGCCCCTCACTCCGACCACACCGCCAGCACGTTCCCCACGCCATCGGAAAAGTGAAACCTCCGCCCGCCGGGAAATTCGAACGTGGGCACAACCACGCCGCCGCCCTCGAGCCTGACGGCAATCTCTGTGGCGGCAAGGTCAGCGGAATAGAGCACAACCAGCGGCGCAAACTTGCCAGGCCCGTCGCCGGGCTCGCGTTTCAAAAACCCGCCGTCGATGCCGGCGCCCTGGAAGCTGACATACTCCGGGCCGTAGTCCACAAACGTCCAGCCAAAGACTGCTCCGTAGAACTTCTTGGTCCGCTCAATGTCAGTGGATGGAAACTCGATGTAATTGATCTTGTGGTGATTTCCTGCGTTGCTCATGGCTGCTCTCCTGTTCTGTTCATCTAGATGTGGAGTCGAGGAAAAGGGGATGCGGAACCCGAATCGGATTCAGGGGCGCAGGCACACCTCTTCCGGGCGTGCTTCTGATTGCGCCTCCATCCACATTCCCTCAGAAGCGGGAGAGTGCAGGTAGAGCCCGCTGATTCCTTGCCAGGCGCGGACTGCCGAGGTACGAGAAAAACGTACCAAAACCCCGCGCGCCGCGCAATTGAAAAAATGAGACTACAGGATATACCGGCTCAGATCCTGATCCTTCACCACCGAAGCCACCATCTGCTTCACATACTCTGCATCTATCAGAAACGTCTTCTCGGGGCCGGAGGCGGTCATGCGCTCCTGATAAGGCAGCGGCGTGGTCGACTCCGCCTTGATGGCCTCGCTCAGCGCCGCGGCTGCCTCGTCGTCCGGCGCGCGGCGGGCTACGTCCGGCGCCAGGAAGCTCACGTCTTCGAGCACGCGCTCCATGATGGTGTGCAGCCTGCGAGCGCCGATGTTCTCTGTCTGCTCGTTCACCTTGAAGGCGAATTCAGCCATCTCGCGCAGCGCTTCAGGAGCAAATTCGAGGCGGACGCCTTCAGTCTCCAACAGCGCCGAATACTGCTTGGTCAGCGAGGCTTTGGGCTCGGTGAGAATACGCAGGAAGTCATCGACGGTGAGCGACTGCAGTTCCACGCGAATGGGAAAGCGGCCCTGCAACTCCGGAATCAGGTCGCTGGGCTTGGAAACATGGAATGCGCCCGCGGCGATGAACAAAATGTGGTCGGTGCGCACCATGCCGTAGCGCGTGTTCACCGTTGTACCTTCCACGATGGGCAGAATGTCGCGCTGGACTCCTTCTCTGGATACATCCGGTCCATGGCCGCCCTCGCGCCCCGCTATCTTGTCGATCTCGTCGAGGAAGATAATGCCGCTCGATTCCACGCGCTCCACGGCCACGCGGTTCACCTGATCCATGTCGATCAGGCGGCCTTCTTCTTCCTGCACCAGGTAGTCGAACGCGTCGCCCACCTTCATCTTGCGCTTCTTCGAGCCCTGGCCGAAGATGTTCGGCAGCATGTCCTTGAGGTTCATCTCCATGTCCTCAAGGTTCTGGTTGCTGATAATTCCAAACTGAGGAGTCCCGCGGTCGCGCACATCGATCTCCACCTGACGGTCGTCGAGCTTGCCCTCGCGGAACTGCTGGCGCAGCTTTTCGCGCGAGCGCTGATAGCTGTCAGAGCCGGGCAGCGTCAGTTGGCCTTCCTGCGCGGGGGGCGTCGGTGGCGGAGGCGGCAGCAGCACATCGAGCAGCCGCTCCTCGGCATTCATCTCCGCCTTGTCTTCCACTTCTTCCAGGCGCTCTTCGCGCCCCATGTCGATGGCGATCTCCACCAGGTCGCGGATCATCGACTCCACATCGCGGCCCACGTAGCCCACCTCGGTAAACTTCG
>CAYUJM010000107.1:0-14710 GCA_964445025.1 uncultured Occallatibacter sp.
GTGAGGGTGCGGCCGTCGGTGCCGGGCTTGCCGACGCCGGAGTTGCCGTAGATGGGCACGTAGGCGAAGCGGCCGTCGGGTGAGGCGATGACTTCATGGCCGGTGACGCCGCCTTCGGGGACCGAAGCGAGCACCCTGCCGGAGGTGGGATCGACGATGGCGAGACTCTGCTCTCCCTTTTGAGCGACGAGCAGACTGCCCTGCTGAGCGAGGGCGAATCCAGCGGCCAGGGAAACAAGAAGCAGCGAAAGAGCGAGACGAATGGACCTCACAGTTAGCCTCCGGGACACGGAACGAGTGTATCCCATGGCCCGGCAGGACATGGACACCGCGCGGAGGATGCCCCAGGAGATCTCCGATCCGAGTCGGAGAAGCTCAAGCGTGCGCGGCCCAGGGGTCGTAGGTGCCTGCACTCCAGGAGTGGCCTTCAGGATCGCGGACGCCGAATTCGCGGCTGCCGTAGGGCGTGTCCTGGAGCGGACGGATGATTGTGGCTCCGGAGGCAACGGCGCGGGCGTGGGCTGCGTCGGCGTCGGCGACCACGATGTAGGCGCCGCGGGTTTCGGCGCCACCCAACTCGTCCGGCGACTTGAAGCTTCGGCCGTACTCATCGTCTTTAGCGGAGCCGAGCATGATCATGCCGCCGCCGAGGGTGAGTTCGGCGTGGCCGATGACTCCGGGAGCCGTTTCATAGACGGCATGGCGCTCGAAGCCGAAGACTTGGCAGAGCCAGTCGATGGCGGCAGGAGCGTTGCGGTAGCGCAGGGCGGTGATGACGGTAGAGCGGGATTCGGACATGGGTACCTCACTTGCGGTGATAGGAATCTTACCGCTTGAGTATGCCCGCTGCGTTGGTCGCACTTCTTGGAAAAATCGGAAGAAACGAGTCTTGTGATGGCTAGTCGACTGAGACGTGATTGGCCCATTGGGTCTGACGAGCGGAATACGTGGTGGCGTCGATGCCGGAAAAGGCGCGGAACTCATTGGCGAAGTGGGACTGATCGTAAAAGCCGCAATCGAGCGCCAGGTCGGCCCAAGGCAGGTCGACGCCGGCGTGCAATTGGTGGACGGCGCGCTGGAAGCGCAGAATTCGAGTCCAGGCCTTGGGGGAAAAGCCCACTTCTTCACGAAACACCTGCGAGAAGCGGCGCTCGCTCCAGCCGGTGCTCTTCGCTACCTCGCGAACTTTGGCCATGCCTGGCGCGCGTTGAAAGCTGCCGAGGGCGAAGTCGATGACGCCATGCCGGTTGAGACGGCCGGCAAACCTGCACAGCAAAAACTCCTCAAGGCAGCGCAGCCTTGCTTCAGGGGTGGGAATCTCGCGCAATCGATCGCGAAGGCTTCGGACTGGGGTGCCCCAAACTTCTTCAAGACTCACACTCCGATTGCTGAAGAGATTGGCGGCATCCCGAGCAAATGCGGAAAAGCCGCCCGGCTCGAAGACAATGCCGATCAGATCGGCCAGATCGGAAGTATCGATGATTTCGTAGATGGAACGCGCCCCCACGATGAGCGATGCAGGCGTGGCGCGGGCGGGCGACCCTTCCGCACAGTCGAGAAGAAAGTCGCGAGAGAGATTGAGAATCACCTGCGTGCGGCCGGTGGGCAGGACCCGCTCCCGGCTGTGCGACGTGTGCGTGACCCTGGAGTACCAGAGCGCACGAATGCAGCGATTGAGCGGAGCGGCCGGCGTGTGCTCGAGATAAATCACGAGGAGCCTCGAGGTCCTTATAGCATGACGCTGCAAGTAGAAGAAAGGAAGAATTCGACCACGCAGAGTCCGTCCAGGAGGGTCTGCGATATGCTTGGCGGCATGGGCCTGCCGGCGAGAGACGCGGAACTGGTGCAGATTGTGGATGCGGCGCTCCTGGACGCAGCGCGGCGGGCTGGGGAGTGGCTCGCTTGCCGGGTGGGATGTACGCAGTGCTGCCATGGAGCTTTTTCCATCAATGCGCTGGACGCGGCGCGGTTGCAGGCGGGGATGGAGGCGCTGCGGGTTGCGAACCCGGAACTGGCGGCGGAGATTGAGCGGCGTGCAAATGCGTGGATCGAGACGTATGGAGCGGAGTTTCCGGGGGATTTGACCACGGGCCGGCTGGGTGAGACGGAGGCGGAACGTGAGCGGTTTGAAGAATTTGCGAATGAGGCGGCATGTCCGGCTCTGGATCAGGCGACGGGACGGTGCGATGTGTATGCGTGGCGGCCGATGACTTGCCGGGTGTTCGGGCCACCGGTCCGCATGGGCGACGGCGACGCGCTGGGGCACTGCGAGTTGTGCTTTCATGGGGCCAGCGAGGCCGAGGTGAAGGCATGCGAGATGTCGATCCCGCATGAGTTGGAGGCAGAGGTGCTCGATGAGGTGGGAGCCGCGGGCGAGACGTTGGTGGCGTTTGCGCTGGTGCGGTGAGAAGGCGGCGGGCCAGCATGAGCCGGAAGAGCCTCGAGGTTTCCCGCCATTTCGACGGGAAGAAGTCGAAAGAACATGGAACGAGGCGGTTGGGTTGCGCGGTAGACTGAGGGGTGAGTAACCCGATGGCTATGCGCCCCTGCTGGGTTGAGATTTCAACCCGGTCCTTTGAAGACAACTATCGATTTTTGAAGAGCCTGGCCGCGGACGATGCAGAGCTGCTGGCAGTGGTGAAGAGCGATGCCTACGGGCATTCGCTGGCTCTTTGCGCCCCGGCAGCGGTGCGGGCTGGAGCGCTGTGGCTGGGCGTGACCAGTGTGGAAGAGGGCGCTGAAGCGCGTGCGTTGTGCCCTGAAGCACGAGTACTGGTGATGACCGGTTGCTTTCCTGGCGAAGGTGCAATTGCCTTGGAGCACGGGCTGACACCGGCGGCGTGGGAGCCGTGGCAACTGGACGAGCTGGAGGAAGCTGCGCGTGCAGCTGGAAAAAGCTCGGTGCCCGTACATCTTGAGATTGATACGGGAATGAGCCGGCAGGGCGTAACCCCGGCCGGGCTGGCAGAGGTTCTGGCGCGGTTTGGGTCCGGCGGGCCGCTACGGCTGGAGGCCGTGCTGACGCACCTGTATGCAGCGGACGAGACGGATGGGCGGGCCACCGAAGAGCAGATGAAGCAGTTGGATGAGGTGCTTGAACGAGTTGCAGCGGCCGGGTTGCGTCCGGAGTGGCTGAGCGTGGGCTCTTCCGCGGCGCTGTTGAACGGGGAGGCCCGGAAAATTGGGGCCTTGGCCAGGCGCTGGGACATGAAAGCCATGATGCGGCCGGGGTTGGCGCTTTATGGGGTAGCGCCGCAGTTTGAGCCGGATGAACCGACAGCCGTTTCGGCGGCGCGAAAGCGGCTCAAGCCGGTTTTGAGCTGGAAAACCTGGGTGATAGCGGTCCGTAGGGTTGAAGCGGGCGCGGTGGTGGGATACAACGGTACATTTGTGGCCACGGAACCGATGCGGCTGGCGCTGCTGCCGGCGGGTTACGCGGATGGACTGGACCGGCGGCTGGGAAACCGCTTCAGCCTGCTGGTGCGGGGTCAACGGGCGCCGCTGGTGGGGCGCGTCAGCATGGACCTTGCGGTGGTAGACGTGACGGAGATCGACGGGGTCGTCACCGGGGATGAGGTGGTGATTCTGGGTGCGCAGGGAGAGGATGCGATCAGCGCATTTGAGCACGCCGGGGCTACGGGGACGATTCCGTGGGAGGTCTTTACGCGGATCGGGGCGCGGGTGCGGCGGGTTGGAGTTTAGGTGGTCTTCGCAGCTTGAGTGAGGCAGGCAGCGCCTTCCACAGCGGCGATCATGGCTTCGGTGCCGATGCATGAGTTGAGCAGCATGTGATAGAGCCCACGGGCGCACCATTCCTGCTGGTAGGCTTTGCGGATGACGGCGGCGCGGCGCTTGTCAAAGGCGGCCAGGAGCTGGTCGGCATTTTGAGCCTGCTTGGGAAAGGCGCTGACGAACCAATCGCGCTTGGCCTGGGCGGTGGCATAGACGAAAACGTGGAAGCAGCCGGGCTGGTTGGCCAAAGCACAGGCTGCGCCGCGGCCCACAAGAACGCAGTTTCCTTCCTTGGCGGCCTTCAATATCTCCTGCCGAATCAATGACAGCATGCGGTCGGAGTCAAAGACCTGGTCGTCGGAGAGGCCGGCCATGGTGTATCCGGAGTCGTGCCAGAAGACCTTGCCGTAGCGGTAATACCAGGGGTCGAGGCGCTCATCGTATTTCTTGGCGAGCTCCTGGGGAACGCCAGCGGCGCGCGCGGCGGCGCAGGGCAATTCCGAGTCCAGCAGGCGCCAGCCGAGATGCGCGGCCAGGTCGTGGGCAAACTCGCCGCCGCGTGATCCGTACTCGCGCTCGACGGTAATGACGCGGATGGGCGCGCACGCCATAGGGAAGGAACCTCCTGCGCTGGAGGATACAACGAAATCCTTGTGGTGCGGAATAGCGGATCGTTGCAGGCGATCGGATTTCGCTTTCATCGAGCCGGCGAGCGCGCCGCGGAACGCCTGCCAGATTACAGCTGGGCGAGACCGAGGAGAGGCAAGACGGCAGCCGGATTTCTGATCGTGTTCCGGGTGAACGCAGAAGCGAGCCACAAAATATATTTCACTGGATACCTTGACGGTCTACACAAGTCTGTTGTAGATAATCATAGTATGGGAAAACCAAACGATCTCGTTCAGGGCACGCTCGACCTTTTGATCATGAAAACGATCCTGCTGGAGCCGATGCACGGCTGGGCTATCGCCAAGCGCATTCAGCAGGTTTCGGGCGAGGTGCTGCAGGTGCAGCAGGGCTCGCTTTATCCTGCGCTGCACCGGCTGGAGCAGCAAGGGTGGATCAAAGCCAAGTGGGCGGAGAGCGAAACGGGACGGCAGGCGAAGTTTTATTCGCTGACCGCGGCCGGGCGCAAGCAGCTTGAGGCCGAGACGGCCAACTGGAACCGGCTTTCGGCGGCGATTGATCTGATTGTGGCGGAAGCGTGACGGAGTGGCTTGCCCGCAGGGGCTGAAGCCCCGCTGTTTTTTGGGCGCATCGATGTACGGGCTAAAGCCCGTACCCTTCACGCAAAGGAGGTTGCGATGCGGTGGCTGGCACAAATGCGAATGCGACTCGTGATGCTGTTTGGGCGCGGCAGGGCCGGGGCGCGGCTGGACGATGAGTTGCGCGATCACCTGGAGCGGCAGATTGCCGAGAATGTCGCCGCCGGGATGAGCCCGGAAGAAGCGCGCTGTGCGGCGCTGCGGGAGTTTGGGAATCCGGCGCTGCTGCGCGAGCAGGCGCGAGCATCGTGGAGCTGGAACTGGCTGGAGCTGCTGCTGCGCGATGTGCGCTACGGAATGCGAACGTTGGCGCGGACGCCGGGCTTTGCAGCGATTGCGATTCTGGTGATGGCCCTGGGCATTGGCGCGAACATCGCTCTGGTTACGATTGTCCGCTCGGTATTGATGAAGCCGCTGCCGTTCGAGGACCCGGAGCGCCTGGTGCGCCTCTACGAACAGAGCTCCGACGGCACATTTCCCTTTAATCAGAGCGCGGGCGGCGTGTTTGCCGCGTGGCAAAAGCAGAGCCACAGCTTTTCCGGCATGGCGATGAGCGGTTACGGCGAATATAACCTGTCGGGAAACAGCGGTCAGTTGCCGGAGACGGTGCGATCGGCGGTGTTCACGGCAAGCATGCTTCCCACGCTCGGCGTGCAGCCCGCGCTGGGTCGCGGCTTTACCGGGGACGACGACAAACCATCTGCCAATCCTACGGTTCTGCTGAGTTGGGGGCTTTGGAAGCGGCGCTACGGCGGGAGTCCGTCCATACTTAACCAAACGGTTATGCTCGATACCAAGAGCTACACCGTGATTGGCATTATGCCGGCGTGGTTTGCATTTCCCGATCAGCGCGTGCAGTTGTGGACGCCCTTATTTCACGAAAACCCGCCGCTGATCACCGATGCGCTGGATGACCACGAATTCACGGCCGTCGCGCGGCTCAAGCCCGGCGTCACCGAAGCGCAGGCGCTGGCTGAGATCTCCGTCATTACGCGCGTGCTGCACAATCAGCACCTCGACAATCCCTTCGTGAGCAAAGACGCCAACATACGTCCGCTGCTGGAATCGCTCGTGGGCCCCATCCGCGCCCCGCTGTACATGCTGCTTGCGGCAACGGGGTGTCTGCTGCTGATTGCGTGTTTGAACGTGGCCAACTTGCTGGTCGCGCGGTCGGCAGCGCGACAGAAGGAGTTTGCCATTCGAGCGGCCGTGGGCGGCAGACGGTGGGACCTGATGCGACAGAGGTTGATGGAGAGCCTGCTGCTTGCGGGCGGTGGCGGCGCGGCGGGATTGCTGATGGCATGGGGCGCGGTGCAATGGTTTGTCAGCGCGCGCCAGGACGTAACCCGCGTCGAGGCTATTCATATCGACGGGGTGGTTGCGCTGTTTGCGGTAGGACTGGTAGCGGTGTGTGCGGCGTTTGCGGGACTGATCTCCTCGCCGTCGGATAAGGTGGACGGGTTGCTCAGTTCGCTGCAGGAGTCTTCGCGCGCCCATAGCGGAGGGCGCAAGAGCACGCGGCTCCGGGCGGTGCTGCTGGCGCTGGAAGTGAGCCTGACGGTGGTGCTGCTGATCGGCGCCGGGCTGCTGTTGAAAAGCTATGACAAGCTGCGCGCGGCAGACCTGGGCTGCATCACGAAGAACGTGCTCAAAATGGACTTCAATTTGCCAGAGGCGCGCTACAGCCAGCCTGCGTGCGTCACCTTTTTCCAGATGCTGCTAGGACGCGTACGATCGAGCCCGGGCATCGAAGCTGCCGGGCTTGTCTTCCCCGTCGTTCCCGGTGACGGCTACGGCGGAGACAACGGCTTCGAGATTCCCGGCCGGCCGCCTTTGCGCGACTGGCAGATACGCTATGCGATGCACCGCTGGGCCGACCCCGGCTACTTCGCGGCAATTGGCATTCCCATCTTGCGGGGCCGCAGTTTCAACGAGAACCCGAAGACCAGCCCGGATGAGGTGATCATCAGCAATGCCTTCGCGCAAAAGTTCTTTCCCGGAGTAGACCCGATCGGGCAACACCTTATCACCCTGGGTCGAAAACCTCATGAGATTGTCGGCATCGTGGGCGATACACGAGCCGTTTCCAGCGACCCTCCCCAGCCGACGATGTACTTCTCGATCTACATGGCGGACTGGGTTTATTCCACCGACTACATCAACGCGGCCTCTCTGGCCGTTCGTTCGCGCGGGGATGTTACACAGCTCTCGATGCCCGTGCAGAGAATCTTCCAGCAGATGGACCGCGATCTCCCCGTGTCGGAAGTGTTCACGATGGACCAGGTGATTCGCCGGAACAACGCGGATGCCAGCTTCAACGCGACGCTGCTCGCGGCGTTTGCGACGCTCTCGCTGCTCTTGGCGGCGGTGGGGCTGTTTGGAGTGCTTTCGTACCTTGTGGCGCAGAGAAAGGGCGAGATCGGCATCCGCATCGCACTGGGAGCGCGGAGAGAGCAGGTGCTGCGGAAGATGCTGCTGGATGGATTGAAGCCGGCCTTGCTGGGGCTTGGGGTTGGCCTCGCAGGCAGCTTCTGGGCTGCGCGGCAGATTCAGGCCATGCTGTATGGAACCGAGCCGCTGGACGCCGCTGTGTTCGCAGGGGTGAGCGTGGTGCTGGTGCTGGTTGCGGCAGTTGCCTGTCTGGTTCCGGCGTGGAGAGCGTCGCGGCTGGACCCGATGCAGGCGTTGAGGATGGAGTGACGGAATAAGCCTTCAGAGATCAGTTGTCAGTGGGCGGGTTGGACTCGTGGTTTCCCACCCTTTCCGGTCGCCGCGGCGACAAGCGGAAAGGATGGGCCGCGGAGCATCGGCGGCCCATCGCTGGAACAACCGCATCGGAAGAATTGAATGGGCTGGTTGGAAAACGAAACAGGCGCGGAAGGTGGTTGCCTCCGGCGCCTGTTTTTGCTTGCTGCGGGTGTTTGGTTGGCCCTATTGGGTCACGGGCTGCGGGGGGAGGGGCTTGGGCGTTTTCAGGTGAGGGGCTTTGGGCGCTTGGGGAGCGCTGGGCGTCTCCTCAACCGTCGGTTTTGGTGGCACGGCGGGGAAGGCGGAGCCTTTTTTGATGTGTAGGTCGCCGTTGTCGGTGCTCAGCACGATGCGGGAGCTGCCGGAGCCGATCTGGAAGGTTGCTGACTTGTTATCGCCTTCCATGGAGGGCATGGGGTAGTCGGAGACGATGTCGCCGTTGTGAGTGTGGGCGTTGACTGTGGCTGAGGCGTCAGGCGGCAGAGTGAGCTCGACGTCGCCCTTGCTGTTCTTGGCTTCGATCGAGTAGCTCCCGGCCGGCTCGAGGGAGACGCGCCCGTCGCGGTCTTCGACATACGAGTCGCCGTAGATCTGGCTGAGGTCCACGTCTTTCGAGTGGGTAGTCACGCGCACCTGGCCTTTAGCTTCGGTCACGCGCAGGTCGTCAGAGTTGAGCGTTAGGTCACCAGGCAGCTGGGCTACCTGCAGGTCGGTGACAGAAGTGTGCAGATGCAAAGGGCCGATGACATTCTCGATGTGTACATCGCCCAGGATTTCGCCGCTCTGGTTGATCTTGCCCTTGATTTCAGAGAGGGTCAGGTCGTTGATATCGCCGTCGGCGGTAATGTCGCCGTCGACCTGGTGCGCGGTGAAATCGTGGCGTCCATTGGGGAAGTGGACTTGGACCGAGCCGGCGATAGAGCTGAGATGCACGTCGCCGTGGGAGGCGCTGAGGTTGAGTCCTGTGCCCAGTCCGGCCGCGGTTACGTCGCCATGGCCGGCATTGACGGTGACCCTGGCCGACTTGGGAACGGTGACGGTAAGGTTGAGCCGTCCGCTGGTGTTGCTTTGCGACTTGATCAGGACGGCATTGCCGCTGACGGTGAGATGCGCGGCTTCAGCGTCGAAAATCTTCTTCGCGTCTGAGTCGGAATCGGCGTAGGCCACTTCGTGGGCCTGGACCTCGACATTGGGTCCGTCCCCGGCGGTGATGCTGACATCGCCGCGGGGATTCTGGACTTCGATGGAGCCATTGGAAGCGATGGCGGCGTTGAGGATCTGCTGATCGTTGTCGCGTTCAGGGCGGCCAAAGGCGTTGAAGAAGTCGTCGCCATTGTCACCGAATTGGGCGCGGAACGGGCCCCACCAGTGATTCCAGCCGGCGGCGCTGAGGCCGATGATGGCGAGCAGGATGAGCAGGCCGACAAAGCTGCCGCCGCGGCGCACGGGAACCTTGCGGCGGAGGTCGAGAGCCCATTCGCCCAGCAGGGCCAGACCGGCGCAGATGAGCAGGAGCGGCCACCATTGGGCGTACCAGGACCAGAACTGGCTGGCGTCAATATGGCCCGTGACCAGCAGCAATGCGATGATGCCGACGCCGATGAGAATGATGGGACCGACGACGGAGGGCACACGCGGAGCATAGACGCCGCCATAGTAGCCGGCCTTGGCGGCGTATCGCTGGGCGCGAAAGGCGTCGCGTTGAGCTCGCCAGGCGGCCTTCTGCTGCTCGCGGTAAATGCGCCATTGCGTCTTGGGGTCGTAAGGCGGATAGCCGGGTGGTGGTGCTCCCGGAGGCGTGCTGGGAGGTACGGTGCTCATGATTGTCCTCCATTGGAGCGGTCGTTGAAGTCATGCGAAGGAGCCGGCACGATGGATGTGGACTCGGCCGCCGGAGGCTGCGCGGCAGGCACGCCGGCAGATGGAGCGCCGGAATAAGGCGCACCGGGATAGTCGGCCGCCAGGCCGCCGTCTGCGGCCAGAACCGCGCGCTCGGCCAGGAGGATCACGCCGATGAGGATCAGAATCAGCGGCACAAGCAGGTGCCAAAAGCTGGAAATGACGCCGGTCTGGTGGAGCAGCGCGAGCACGCCGATGAGGAGCAGAATGGCCGGGGCACGCAGGCGGCGGATGAGGATGTAACGGTTCACTTTGGACCTCCCTGTGACTCTCCAAGACGGCGGACTACAAGCCAAACCCCCAGGCCGATCAGGAACAGGGGCCATGTATATTCCAGCAGGTGGCCGTGGAAGATATCCAACTGCCCGAGCAGGAAGAGAACGCCCAGTCCGATGAGGACGATGGCTCCGACGGGCGCGCCTCCGTGCGCGAAGACCGGACGCCAGTACGCGGAGGGATCAGGCGGAATGGGTTGCGGCGGAGCGTTCGGGTCCGCCGGAGTTGCTGCGGGCGGCGCGTAGGGGTTCTGCCACTCACCCGGATTCGGGGCCTGGTAGGCGCCTCCAGTAAAGGGCGGCGGAGTAGGGCCGGGAGGCTGCGTCGGACCGGGGTACCACGCGCTCGGGCTTGAATTCGGCGGAACAGGCCCGGCGCCGGGCTGGGCGGGAGGTTGACCGGGATACTGAGGATGCTTGCCCAGATTCAGCCAGTTGCCCACATCGTTGAGTCCCAGCGGATCGGGTACTGGCAGGCCGTCGCGCAGGGCCTTGGCAGTGTGGAAGGCCTCGAACGACTGGTACAGGATCCAGGCGGGAATGAAGATGCCGAAGATCCCCGAAATGTGGGCCATGCTGACCAGCACGGCGAAGATCACCACGTGGATGAGGCCCTTGAAGAACTGGCCGTTGTACATGGCGCCCACGCCGGGAATAAGGCCCAGCACGGCGGCGGCCGCGGGGTTGGGCGAGCCGGTGCCGGCGGGGACAAAGGGTTGCTGGTAGGTGTGCCACGCGGCGAAGCACGGCTCACAGAGAACCTGGCCTCCGGGGGCATTGCGGACGCAGGCGGCGCAAAGGGCCTTGCCGCAGTTCTGGCAAAAGGCGGTTGCGCTGGTGCCAGTGTGATTTACGCAGTCCATGATGTGCTCCTTTCCCGTACTTCCAATGCGGAGCCGCCGGACAGCGCGGGCCGGCCCTGAACAGCCTGGGCAGGAAATCTGAGGGAAGTTTCAAGTAGATCAGTTGAATCGTTGATGGCCGGGGTCACCGACTCCTGGGGAGGTTCCACGCGGGAGCCTCCATCCTTGCCGCCCGGATTTTGTTTTGACTCACCCGGTGCGGGATTTTTGGGTTTCTGCTGGTTGTTGTCTTCGCCCTCCGAAGTGCGGCGCAGTTCCCGCACCCTGGACTCGACCTCGTAGACGAAGCGAAGGTGGTCGTAATAGCGAATGATGGGCGTAGAGGCCATGGTGATGCGGCGCTCCATGAAAGAACGGATCGAGGAGGGCCGCAGATCGCTAAGGCGCAGGCTGCTCAGGCGAACGTTGGTCAGGTTGAGGGTTAAAGCGATGGAGAAGAAGGCCATGGCGGCCGTCATGAGCAGGCGCGGCTCGGCGAAGCGGCGAATCTGACCCATGAAGCCGGGACGCTGCCAAGCCGGAATGGTGCGCGGCACAACCGGCAGAACGTCGCCGGCGCCGGCAACCAGGCCGTAACCCGCCACCTGTCCGGGGCCGGTCTGGGCGAGAATCTTATCCAGCAGACCGGCGGGGACTTCCGGCTCGGGCGAAAGGAATTCGAGCCACTCGCGGCCGCGGCGGGATTCCTCAAACAATGCAGCACAGGCCGAGCAGACCGCCATGTGTGCGGTGAAGGTAGCCTCGTCTTCGGGCTTGAGCAGCCCGTCGAGCGCGTCCGCCAAAAGGGTTTCCCACTGCCCGCAGGCCGGGGAACTCGGAATGTTTGTGCGCTCCGTCATGGTTACATCACCTCCCGTTTATTACGTTCCAGCAGGCGCGCCAGTTCCGCGCGGCCCCTGCTGATGCGGGACTTTACAGTCCCTTCGGGTATGCCCAGGACCTGGGCTATCTCTTTGTAGTCAAGGTCCTGCAGGTCTCTTAAGATCACGGCCTCGCGCAGCTCGACCGAGACCCGCGCGAGGGCGCTTTGCACCATTTTGGCAAGTTCCTTTTGTGCCGCCGACTCGTGCGGAGATGGACCGCGCGAGGTGAGCCGGTCAATGGGGCTCAATTCCTCGGTGGTCTCCCAGCCGTCATCTAATGAAGATGTTGCGCGCTGGTTGCGGGTGCGGCGGAAGTTGTCGACCAGCAGATTGCGGGTCATGGTGGTGATCCACACCACGAGGCTGCCGCGGGTGGTATCGAAGCTGGCCAGGTTGGAGAAAATCTTGAGAAAGACGTCCTGGGTCAGGTCTTCAGCATCGGCCGGGTTGCCGGTAAAGCGATAGCAGAGGCCGTAAACGCGGCGATGGTGGGTGCGAACCAGCTCAGCCCACGCGCCGGAATCGCCATCCATGCAGCGGCGCACGACTTGGGACCAGTCGATCTCCAGCGGATTCACCTCCACGCGAGCCATGCGGGCGTCCGGGGCTACCATCTTGCCTGTCCGATTGTTGCCAAAGCCGGCAGAAGGCGCCCGATGAGCGCCCCTCTCCGGCGCCTCCATGGTACGCCCAGTCTGCCGCGGCGGAGTCCCCAGCGACAGATCTTTGTCGCGGGGGTGTCGCGGCGGCGATGCCAACCCGATGGCGTTCCAGCTTAATGTACCCACGCATTGCATACTTTGCTAATACGCGGGATTTCCACGGTTAGTTCCCAGTGCAGAAAGAACAGCATACAAGAACCCCCAGCCGGCCGGGGCTCCGCGCGCAAGGAAAGGTTTCGAGCCGCCTTTGAGGGGGCTTTTAGGGGCTGGGGCGCGGGACATGGCAAAGGCCGGTAACCTTGCCAGCCGGGACGCATCTCACTGCTGCGGGCCGGAACGGATTCGGCCCTGGAGGCTTGCATGCTCAAGGATCTTTCCCTTCGCGGCGCCGTCGGCTCGCTGCTGATTGCTCTGGCTGTCTGTAGCGGCTGCCGGGCGGCGACACGGACTCCCGTTCCGGCCGCCACAGCCGACGTTCCCCTCGCCGCAACCTCTGGAAAACAAACGGCTGTGTTTGCCGGGGGCTGTTTCTGGGGGACGCAGTCGGTCTTCGAGCGGGTGAAGGGCGTGGTTGCTACCACTGTCGGGTATGCGGGCGGGTCGGCCGATACGGCGACTTATGCCCAGGTGACCACGGAGACCACGGGACACGCGGAGTCAGTGAAGGTGGACTACGATCCCTCGAAGATCACCTACGGGCAGTTGCTGCGCATCTTCTTCTCCGTGGCGCACGATCCGACCCAGCTCAACCGGCAGGGGCCGGATGTGGGAACGTCGTACCGGTCGGCGATTTTCTATAGCAACGACGAGCAGCGCAGGATCAGCGAGGCCTACATTGCGCAACTGGACACCGCGCATGTCTTCCCGAGCCGGATTGTGACGCAGGTTGTGCCGCTGAAGGGTTTCTACGACGCCGAGTCCTACCATCAGCATTACGCAGACAACAACCCGGACAATCCATACATTCTGGTGTGCGACCGGCCCAAGATCGCGGCGCTGAAGGAGCAGTTTCCGGAGCTGTTCAAGGATTATAAAGGGAAGTGAAGCTCCTCCCTGCTTGAGGAATGGGCTGTTGCCGGCTTGGCGGGACCAATCCGAAATCGGCGTAACTTCCAGATGGCCGACATCCATGTATGTCATTGTCAAGAGAAAAGCACGAGATTCCTTTGGGCGCGCTCGGGAGAGCGCCCACTGCACGTCTGATCTTCGCAATCACCTGCGAGCACAGCTGCTCGAGGTGCTGCACCGGAGACGGAGCGAAGCCTTGCTGAGCGGAGCGACGGAGCCGGTGCAGCACACGCCGACTGCCTTCACTTCGATTTTTGCAAGTCTCAGCTACATCCTTGGATCAGGACCTTCCCTACACGCAGCAGTTGCCTCTCGGCTGGTGGTCCCTGCATCCCGCAGGACCGGACATCCATTTGCTGTCTAAGACTCCGAAGAGCCCGCACAGAAGATTGAGTTTGTGTTCTCTGCCAGTCCCGAAACAATTCATAGGGAGTCTCCGGAGTTTGATCTCCTTCGCTCAGTCGGCCAAACGGCGGGACCTGGCAGCCTGCGCACCGGAATAATCCTGATGTTCTTCCCTTCCAGGGAGTCTTTTACGCTACCGCGGCGGCTCTGAATTCCTCCGCAGGCACGAAATCCTGCTTCCTGCGATCCACCGCGAGAAGATAAGCAACCAGCTTCCTGGCCACGGCCAGTGTGGCCCGATTCGCGTTCCCTCCATTTCGTTCCTTCTCGTAGACCTCAGCCAGCTCGTGGGAGTACCGGGGCGCCAGCTTGGCGGCTTCGATCAGGGTGCGCTGAATATACTTGTTCCTCTGCTTGGAAAGCGGCATGCGCAGCACCTTGTCGGCCGAACTCCGTTCGTCTCCACAGAGTCCGCAATAGCTGATGGCTTCCTTGATCGATTGAAAGCGGGTAAAGTCTCCGATCTCCAGTGCCCAGGTCAGCGCGGTGATCGGACCCACTCCGGGAACAGTTCTCAGCCGCCTCACTCTTTCGGTCAGCAGCGGGTCCCGCTCCAGCGAGGTGACCAGGGCATAGTCCAGCCGCTGCCCACGCTCAATCGTCTCCCGGCTCAGCTTCAGCAGCGGCCGGATACTCTGGTTGACCTCCTTGTTGGTCGACATCAGATCCTCGAAGTAGCCCACCTTGTGAAGCCGGCGCTTGTTGTAATCCACTCCGGTCTCCATCAGAAGTCCCGATACCCGGTTCTTCATTTGCACCATCTGCTTGATTACCAGGTTGCGGTAACGCAGGGTGCGGCGCCGGTCCCGGATCTCGGTCGAAGCCATGTGGCACTCGGGAAGGAAGTCGCAGCGAAGGCAGTCGGCGATCTTGCTGGCATCGATCTTGTCGTTCTTCTTCTTGGCTGCCGCGATGGCCCGAAGCATCAGC
>CAYUJM010000108.1:0-14529 GCA_964445025.1 uncultured Occallatibacter sp.
TGATTCTCAAGATCGTCAAATACCCCGAGCCGGTGCTCTCGCAGCCCGGCGAACCCGTAACCGAATTCAACGATGAGCTGCGCAAGCTGGCCGCTGACATGTTTGAGACCACCTACGCCGCGCAGGGCATCGGCTTGGCCGCCCCACAGGTGGGCGTGTCGAAACGCATGACTGTGATCGACCTGAGCATGGGCAAGGATCCCAAAGACAAGCTGGTCCTCGTGAACCCGGAGATCACCTTCAGCGAGGGGCGCCTGTACGAAGAGGAAGGCTGCCTGAGTTTCCCGGAGATCAAGGAGAAGGTCGTGCGCGCCGCCAAGGTGCGCATCCGCGCGCAGGACCTCAACGGCAAGTGGTTCGAGATGGACGGCGATGACCTGCTCGCCCGCTGCTTCCAGCATGAAATTGACCACCTCGACGGCATGTTGTTTATCTTCCGCATGAGCGGGTTGAAGCGCGACCTCACCCTGCGCAAGATCCGCAAGATGCAGCGCGACGGCAATTGGTAAGTTCCTCGAAGGGAGTCCGATGAAACTCGTCTTCTGCGGCACTCCGGGCTTCGCCGTCCCCACCCTCGAAGCTCTCCTTGCCGCAGACCACGAAATCGCTCTGGTTGTCTCGCAGCCTGATCGCCCCGTAGGCCGCGCCCAGCAACTGACCGCGCCTCCCGTCAAGCAGGCCGCACTTGCCGCCGGATTACCTGTGGTGCAGCCCGAAAAGATCAAAAACAACGCCGAATTCCGCGCCCAGCTTGAGGCCATCGCTCCCGACGCCATTATCGTCGTCGCCTACGGCCGCATCATCCCGCCATGGATGCTCACCCTTCCGCGCCTCGGGTGCATCAATCTCCATGGGTCGCTGCTGCCGAAGTATCGCGGCGCCGCACCCATCCAGTGGGCCGTGGCCATGGGCGACGCCGTCACCGGCAACACCACCATGCTGCTCGAAGAAGGCCTCGACACCGGCCCGATTTTCCTCCAGCAGACCTTCGAGATCGCGCCCAACCAGGCAGCCGTGGATCTGTTTGAACTGCTTGCCCATGCCGGCGCGCCGCTGGTAGTCGAAACGCTCGCCGGCCTCGCTGCTGGAACTCTGCATCCGCAACCGCAGAGCCACGAGGGCGCCACCTACGCCCCGCTCCTCGACCGCGAAGATGGCCGCATGGATTTTGCCGCGCGCACGGCCCGCGAACTCTACGACCGCTGGCGCGGTTTCCAGCCCTGGCCCGGAGCCTTCACCACTCTCGACGGCAAGAAGCTCATCGTGCACAAGCTCATCGTCGCCGCGCCTGATTTCGCACCCGTCGGCGTCGCGGAGCCGGGCCAGATCCGCGTTCAGAACCATCGCCTCTTCGCCGCCTGTGCCGCCAACACGTGGCTCGAATTCCTTGAGCTTCAACTCGAAGGCAAAAAGCGCCTGCCAGCGGCCGAATTCCTGCGCGGAATGCAATTGCCCGGCAGCGTGCGGCTCGGGCTTCCAGTCGCATGACCGTTCCCCGTGCGTCTGCCGTGCGCAAGACCGCGCCGAAGAATCGGCCGGCAGATATCTCCCCGGCCCGCAAAGCCGCGTTCCAGATTCTTCTCGCAGTCGAGCGTGGCCAATCGCATTCCGACGACCTGCTGCGCGGCAAGGCGGTCAACGCGCTCTCACCGGCCGACCGCAACCTGGCCACGGCGCTTGTAATCGGAGTGCTGCGCTGGCAAATCCGTCTTGATCCTCAGATTCAATCCCTGCTCCAGCGCCCCAATGCCAAGCTCGACGCTGAGATCCTCATCGCCCTGCGCCTCGGCGCATTCCAGATTTTGTACATGGATCGCATCCCCGCCCGCGCCGCCATCGACGAGAGTGTTGAACTGGCCAAGCAGGCCGGTCACCGCTTCGCATCCGGCATGGTCAACGCCGTGCTCCGCAAACTGGCAGCAGCTTCGCGCACCGAGGTTGCCCCACACCCGACGGAAGATCTCTCTCAAATGAAGGGTACGGGCTTTAGCCCGTACATAAAGACACCAAAACCAGGCCCGGCTTTAGCCCCTGAGGGAATGCGCACCGAAGAGTCAGCAGCGGAACTCGCTCTAGCCCTAGCTCATCCTGCCTGGATGGTCGAGCGCTGGGTCAGCTGCTATGGTCTCGACGCAGCCCGCGCGATCTGCCGCCATGGGCAATCCCAGCCGACGCTGACGGTGCGGCTCACGGGCCCCGAAGCCGAAACCGAACTCTCCCAGGCCGGCATCGTCCTCTCGCCTGGTCAACTGCTCACCGCAGCCCGCATCGTCGTCTCCGGAGACGTCGCCGCAACAGCTGCTTTCATCGAGGGCCTGGTTCGGATACAGGACGAGGGCTCGCAGTTGGTCGCCGAGCTCGCCTCTGCAATTTTCGACCAAAGAATGAACAGCATTGTCGATGCCTGCTCGGCTCCCGGCGGCAAAACCCTCATCCTCGCCGAACGCAATCCCCACGCCCGCATCCTTGCCTGCGAGTCCAGCCCGCCGCGCCTCGAACAATTGCGCCAGCGTCTCGCCGCAATTGGCAGCCGCATCGAATGCCGCCTCGCCGATGCGACCCAACTCACCGATGATGCAGCCTTTGATCTGGCCCTCGCCGACGTTCCCTGCAGTGGTACCGGCACGCTCGGCCGCAACCCCGAGATCCGCCACCGCATCCGCGCGGAAGATCTGCCCCGCCAGGCCGAACGCCAGCGGGCAATCCTCGCCGCCGCGTTGCGCGCTGTCCGCCTTGGCGGCCGCGTGGTCTATTCAACCTGCTCCCTCGAACCGGAGGAAAATGAACACGTCATTGCCGCCGTGCTTGCCGTAACCCCCAATGCCCGCCAGCTTTCGCTCGATGTGCCGATTGAATCCCTGAAAAGCAAGTCAATTCTCACCTCCACCGGTGCAGAGGTTCTCCGCGATGCACTCACGCCGCAAGGCGCACTCCAGCTGCTTCCTGGTGCGTTTCGCACCGACGGCTTCTTCATCGCCCTCTTCGAACGCACTTCCTAAAATCTTGACAAAGATTTCCCCGTGCATTACCATTAAGTTATGGAACTGAGTGGTTATAAGAGCACGCCGCCCGATCGCCTGGACGCTACGTTCGCTGCGCTTTCCGATCCCACGCGCCGCGCCATCCTGGCCCGGCTGGCATTGGGAGAGGCATCGGTCAATGAACTCGCCAGCCCGTTCGCCATGAGCCAGCCCGCAATTTCAAAACACCTGAAAGTGCTTGAAAACGCTGGCCTTATTCTCCGCGACCGGGATGCGCAGCGCAGGCCGAGCCGGCTTGACGCCAAACCGCTCGCCGAGGCCACGCAATGGCTGGCAGAGTATCGCAAATTCTGGGATGCGTCCTTTCATCGGCTCGACGATTTGCTGGACGAATTGAAAGACAAGAAGAAGAAAAAGAAGAAGCACAAACACAAGAAGCACTAGTGTCCTGCGTCCAAAGTTCATATCGAAAAACCGACCTGTCATCCTGAGCGAAGCGTACTTCAGCGGAGTCGAAGGACCTGCTTTTGGGGAACTTCTAAGCCCGGGACTCTGCTTCAGAGAAATGTAATGAACTTAAGACTCACCACGCTAGAACGGCGCCACAAACAGCACGTGAATTGTTCGTTCTGAAGGAGTTCCCCGATGATATATTCCGATAGCTTTGCCGTGTCCACTCCCAGCGACCGCGAAATCCAGGTCACGCGTCTCTTCCGCGCACCGCGCGCACTGGTCTTCGAAGCCTTCACCAAGCCGGAGTTCGTTCGGCGATGGCTGCTCGGCCCTTCGGGGTGGTCCATGCCTGTCTGCGAAATCGACTCGAGAGTTGGCGGCGCTTACCGCTATATTTGGCGCAATGACAGCGATGGAAGAGAGATGGGAATGGGCGGCGTATTCCGCGAAATCGTACCGCCGGAGCGGATCGTGGCGACAGAGCGCTTCGATGAATCCTGGTACCCGGGTGAAGCTGTGGATACGACCGTCTTTGTCGAAGAGGGAAGCATGACGCGGATGACGATCACTGTTCTCTACGCGTCGAAGGAAGCCCGCGACACGGCCCGCAGGTCCGGCATGGAGCACGGCATGGCGATGAGCTACGACCGGCTGGAGGAGCAGTTGCCGGCCTTGGCCGCGGTGTGACTTACTCGGTCCGCCTGCACAGCCGATGAAGGAAGAAGAATCACTCCGCTCCCAGCCGCAGCTCAGCATAATCGCGTCCCAGCAAGCCGCAAAGCGCCTCGACAACGAGCTCATGATCGGCTCGCTGCGGCAACCCGGAAACTGTCACTGACCCCACCGCTCCCGCGCCCTCGACCGTAAGCGGAAACGATCCGCCATGCGTAGCGAAGTCGGCCAGTGGCAGCCCCTGCATCTCCGCAAGAGAGCTGTTCTTTATCAGCAAACCCAGCCCCACGGCGTACGAGCTGCGATGGAACCGCGCGACCACGTTGCTCTTGCGCCGCACCCACTCCGCATTGTCCGGTGTGGTGCCTTCCAGCGCCGCATAGAACAGCGGCTGCCCAAAGCGCCGTACGTCGATCACCACCGCCAGCCCGCGTTCTTCCGCCAGGGTCCGCAGCCGCAGACCCAGTTCCCACGCTACACGCGCATCCAGCCGCTGCAGCCGCAGCTCCCTCTCCTGCACCCCGACACGCTCCAGATCTTCGCTCAGCCCCATCCGCCAACCTCAAATCCCTAATCCCTGTTCCCTGGTCCCTGCACGTCTCACTCCGCCACCTTCAGCTTCACCAGCGTGCTCTGCTCCACGCGAGCACCCGCCGCCGGGTCCTGTGCAATCACCGATCCCGGTTTAACCGGCGTCTGAGGCGGCGCATTGCCGCTGCCCACGGGGCTCACGGCCACGGGCACGTAGGTGGGCGTTGCGGTCTGGATTCCAACCTTCGCCATCTGGGCCTGCGCGGTCACCACCGGCAAACCGACCATATCGGGCATGACAAATGCGTCCGCCGTCTCGCCGCCCGGCGCTGCAACCAGCAGGTTCACTGTGGGGCGCGAAATGCCCTGCGCATGGGCGGGCGGGTCCTGCGCCAACACGGTTCCTGGAACTCCTGCGCTCCACGGCAGTTGCGCAGTCACGCCCACCTCCATGCCCACGCGGCGCAGCGTCAGCGAAGCCACTCGTCCGTCGCTGCCCACCGTGTCCGGCACGTCCACCTTTTGCGGGCCCAGGCTCTCGGCCACGCGCACGCGCCACTCCCGCCGCACCACGGTGCCCGCCGCCGGCGACTGCGTCAAGATGTGACCTGCCGCCACATCGCCCGAGTAGTAGCGATTATCCACGTCCAGGTTCAGGCCCAGCCCCGCCGTCTGGCTGCGCGCGTCGGCCACCGTCATTCCCTGCAGCGCCGGCACCTGCACCTCAGCGCCGTGGATGGCAAAGTGCATGGTGGCGATGGCCGATAGCAGCGCCACGGCCACAAGCACCAAAACCACGAAGGCGACCTGAAAGAAGTTCACCACCGGCCGCGTCTTCATGGCTCCGGCTCGCCATCCACAAACACGATCTCGTAGGTCACGGGCGCCGATTTCTCCAGCATCTTCGACACCGAGCAGTACTTGTCTTTTGAGAGCGCCACTGCGTCTTCCACCGCCTTGCGGCTCAACTTGCCGCTCACAGCGTAAGTCAGCTTGATCTTCGTGAATACGCTGGGCGACGACTCCCCTCTGTCCGCCACGGCCGAGACCCGCAGCCCGGCGAGTGGCTGGCGCTTCTTCTTCAGAATCGACACCACATCCACGCTGGTGCATCCGCACAGCGCCATCAGCACCGCTTCCATGGGGCTGGGCCCGTGCTTGTGCGCCGAGTCTGCATCGAAGAGAATCGTATTCCCGTTCTCCGAGATTCCCTCAAAGAGGTTGTCCTGCTTCCATTCGCTGTGCGCAATCATTTCCTTGTTACTCCTCTCTGCGTCCTATCGCAGATTATCTGTTATCGGCTCGGGATGAATCGTTACCCGGTATACCTCCGGGCACTCCAGTTTGAAGCGGTCTTCCAGAGCCGTAATCACCTCATGAACCCGCAGCATGGGCAGGTTGTCCGGCAGCGTGCAATGGCAACTGAGCGAGATGTGATCGACGGTGCGGCCCACCACAATCTCATGCACGTCCTTGATCTCCTCGAAGTGAGCAGCCGAGCTCCGCAGCGCGTGTTCGATCTTGCGATCCACCTCGACCATCTCCTCCGGCTGCTCGATCGTGGCCGGCTCGCTCTCGATGTGCGTCAGAATCGAATCGATCTCCGGCGTCTCGCGCAAAATCTCCGCCTCCATCGCCGTGACAAACTCGTGCGCCCGCAGCAGCGGCATGTTCTCGTCCAGCTCCACATGCTGCTCCACGCGCAGGCGTCCATGGTGCGACTGCACGCTCAGCTCATGCACGCTCACATTGTTGCGCGCCGCCACCGCACGCACGCGGTCGAAGATGCTTTCCGCCCGGGCCTCGCGCGGCACCGTATGAATGACCACGTCGGCCTGCGGAAGCGCGCGGTGTGCAGCCTCGGTCGCCGCACGCACCAGCTCGCCGGTGTGCTCAAATGTGTACCGGCGCGGCAGCGCCAGCGTCAGGTCGGCAAAATATGTTGACCCAGCCCGCCGCACCCGCACCTGCTCAACTTCCAGTACACCCTCGACCTTTCCCACCTCGTCAAGCAGCCGCTGCCGCGTCTCCACCGGAACCTCGTCCATCAGCACAGCGACCGTTTCGCGGCCCAGGTGCAGCGTCATGCGCAGGATCATGAGCGAAACCACAACGGCCGCAAACGGGTCGGCATAGCGTAGCCAGCCAATGCCCATCTGGATGCCGATCCAGCTCGCGCCCAGTCCGGCGAGCACCGCCAGTGTCGACCAGATGTCGCTGGCAAAGTGAAACGCATCCGTGGCCAGTGCCGGGCTGCCCGTGCGCTCCGCCACGGCCCGAAGCCGCCGCGAGCGCCAATAGTCCACCGCGATCGAAGTCAGCAGCACCAGCACCGGCCACACCGAGTGGCGCAGCTCCACGGTGTGCACCACGATGCGCTGCATCGCCTCCCAGATGATCCACGCGCAGGAGACGGCCATCAGCCCTGCTTCGCCAAACGCAGACAGGTTCTCGAACTTGCCATGACCGTAGGTGTGATCTTCGTCGGCCGGCTTGTCGCTTACCTGCACGGAGAAAAAAGTCAGCGTCACGCCCACCAGGTCCAATGCCGAGTGCGCCGCATCCGACAACACTCCAAGCGAGCCGGACAGCAGTCCCGCCGCCAGTTTCAGCACCGTCATGGCTGCCGCCGCTACCATCGAGTGCAGCGCCACGCGCTTCTTTGCGGCCGAGAATTCGACAGTTCTGGCTGCCAACGGGTTTGGAGCGACTGTGGTCATTCGGCTCTCATCCTGCGTCGCCGCGTACGCCTGTGTACAGGCCCGCAATTCCAAACGTATACGGCTGCCAGGTGCAATCCGTGTATCCCGAAGCCCGCATCAGGTCCAGCATCTCCGCAGGTGGCGGAAACTTCGCTACTGAAGCAGGCAGATAGTTATACGGCCCGTCCTTCCCGCAGATCAGCCGGCCAATCGCGGGCAACACGCGCCGGAAGTACACCGCATAGGCCTTGCCTACCAGCCCGCCCGGCTCGCTGAAATCCAGAATCCCCAACTGTCCTCCTGGCTTCAGCACACGCGCAAACTCTTTGAGGCCCGCCTCATAGTTGGCCAGATTTCTGAAACCGAATGCCGTTACGATCAGATCCAGCGATGCGGAGCGCAGCGGCAAGTGCAGCGCGTCCGCCTCTAGAGCAACGGCCGAAGGCTCGCCTGCCTTGCGCGCATCAAATCTGCGTGCTCCGCGGCGCAGCATCTCCCGCGCAAAGTCCGCTGCCAGAATCGGCCGCGCCCCGTGCGGACGGCCCTTCAGCAGCGCCCGCGTCATGTGCCCTGTGCCGCAGCAAACATCCAGCACCGCTGCGTCGGGATCGGCGAGGACCTTGCGAAATCTTCGCGCCGTCTGCCACCACCACAGCCGGTCCACGCTGGCCGAAAGCACATGGTTCAGCAGGTCGTAGCGCGGCGCAATTGAATCGAACATCTGCTGCACAGCCCGCGCAGCGCCCGCTTCGTCCACCGCTCCCACCGGCTTGGCCCCTGTTGTCGTCATTTGATTGAGCGTCCCCGCATCTTCGCTCCACGCTAACCACAAAATTCCCCGGTGCCCCATCCTTGCGACTCTTTTCCGTCGCAAGGGTGGGAAACCACAGACCCCACCCCACCACCAATTACCCGGCCCGCGACCCCGCCGTCTTCTCCGCAGCTTGCGCCAGCATATATCCCACAGCCGCGCCCAACTCCGCAGGCGTCACGTCTTCCACCACGCCCGCGTCGCCAATCCCCACTGGCAGCACGAACCGCCGCACCCCGCCAACGTTCTTCTTGTCGCCGCCTGTCGCCGCTACCACTTTCCTTGCCTTCACATGCAGCGCGGGAAGCGGGCCGTACAGATGGACCAGGTTTTCCAGCCGCTCGAACTGGTGTCCGGTGATGGTTCCCCGCTTGCGCGCCAGGTAGAGCGCGGCAATCATGCCCCACCCCACCGCCTCGCCGTGCAGCAGAACCTTGTAGCTTGTGGCCTGCTCCAGCGCATGGCCCACCGTGTGTCCCAGGTTCAGTATCATGCGCAGGCCGGTTTCGCGTTCGTCCCTGTTCACTACCCCGGCCTTCATCCGGATCGAAGCGGCAATCACCTTTTCCAGCGCCTTGGCATCCCGCGCCAGCACCTCCTCCGCATGCTCTTCCATGAACCGCACCAGTGTCCGGTCGCGGATGATTCCGGCCTTTACACTCTCCATCAGGCCGGCGCGCAACTCCCGGTCGGGCAGCGTCCCCAGCACGCCGACATCGGCAAACACCGCCAGCGGATGGTAAAAGCTCCCCACCAGGTTCTTGCCCTCGGGCAGGTTGACGCCCGTCTTGCCGCCCACGCTCGAGTCCACCTGCGACAAAAATGTTGTCGGCACCTGTACATACGCGATGCCGCGCATAAAAATCGCCGCCAGGAACCCGCCCACATCGCCCACAATCCCGCCGCCAAACGCGATCAGCAGCGATCCGCGGTCTCCGCCCGCCCGTGCCATCTGGCGCAGGAGTTTTTCCACGCTGGCCAGCGTCTTGTGCTTCTCGCCCGGCTCAAGAAAAAGCACTACCGGTTCTTCGGCGAACGAAGCCAGGAAGGTTCGACTCCACAGCGCCCAGATAGGCCCTGAAGTGAGCACAAATACCCGTCGCGGCAACCGCCCCGCGATCCGCTCGATGCGCGGCGCAAGCGTCTCCAGCAGCCCGCTCCCCGCCACCACGTCATATTTAGCCGAAGGTGTGTCTACCCGTATCGTTTGCACGCTGCTTCAATCGTAAATGCCAGTGGCGGCATAAGGAGTGCCTGAAAGACAACTCCGGGCCTTGATGATGCAGAAGCATTTCTTCCTCGAGTTCCGTTGACCCCAGTTCCCTGATCCCTGTTCCCTGCCTCTCGCGGTGTTAGCCTCAAAGGTTATGGCAATTCCGGATCGGGTAGATTTTCTTGTCATGGGCGCGGGCGTGGCCGGGCTGCGCGCAGGGGTGGAACTGGCCCGCCATGGGGAAGTCCTGGTAGTCACAAAGGAGTCGCTTGGCGAATCCAACACCCACTACGCACAGGGCGGAATCGCGGTGGCCACAGAGGGCGAAGCAGACGTCGCGCTGCACCTGGAAGACACCGTAAATGCCGGCGATGGAATCGTTTCCCGCCCGGCAGCCGAGGCGCTCGTTTCGGAAGGCCCGCTGCGCGTGGCGGAACTGATCGAGTGGGGCGCGGCCTTCGACAGGGAAGAAGGCCAGTTGCTCCGCACCCGCGAAGGCGCTCATTCCCATCCCCGCATCCTGCACGCCCACGGCGACGCCACGGGCGCCGAGATCAGCCGTTCCCTGGTCGCCTTTGCCCGCGCTCACAAGAGAATTCAATTCGCCGAATGGACCATGGTGACCGGCCTGACCGTCGTCGATGGCCGCGTCGTGGGGGCCGATCTGGCCAGCGCCGGACCCTTCGCCGCGAACCCTAAGCCCCACCGAATCAGCTCCCGCTCGGTTCTCATTGCCGCCGGAGGGGCAGGCCAGGTCTATTCCGACACGACCAACCCCGCCGTGGCAACTGGGGACGGCCTGGCCCTCGCTCTCGAGGCCGGAGCAGCCCTCGCCGACATGGAGTTTTACCAGTTCCACCCCACCGCTCTGGCCCTGCCCGGCGTTCCCCGTTTCCTGATCTCTGAAGCCCTGCGCGGCGAAGGGGCAATCCTGCGCAACGACCGCGGCGAGCGCTTCATGGAGCGCTACCACCCCCTTCTGGAACTCGCTCCGCGCGATGTGGTTGCCAGGGCCATCGCCCGTGAAGGTCTGGGCGAGCGGCCCGGCGAGACATGGCCTGTCTATCTGGACATGCGCGATGCGAAACACATCGATTTGCGTCAGCGCTTTCCCGGCATCAGCGCGTTTCTCGCCGCACACGGGCTCGATCTGGCCCGCGACCTGATCCCAGTTCGCCCTGCGGCCCATTACCTCATGGGCGGCATCCGGACCGATCTTGCCGGCCGCACCACGCTCACCGGGCTCTACGCAGCCGGAGAAGCCGCCTGCACTGGTGTCCATGGCGCCAACCGCCTGGCCTCCAACTCGCTGCTCGAAGGCCTGGTCTTTGGCGCACGCGCGGCTCAGGCCATGCTGGCCGACGGCCTGAGCTTCGCAGATCTCGATGCGCCGGCGTCCGCTCGCGTCCCCATGTCCGATGCCGAGGAAGCCCGCGTGGAGGCGCTTATCGCCGAACTGCAGGCAACCATGTGGGCCAAAGCCGGTCTCCTGCGCCAGGAGTCCACGCTTCGCGAAGGCGTAGCCGCTCACACAGCCTGCGCGACGGGTCTGGCCGAACCTGTCGAGCAGGGGAAGGGAAGCCGCCGTCTTTTTGAAGCGCAAGCCCTCCACCGTGTCGCCCAGGCCATTCTGCATTCCGCATTAGCCCGCACCGAGAGCCGGGGCGCCCACTACCGCAACGACTTTCCCCGCCGCGACGATGATCATTTCCGGAAGCACTCCGTTCTGCATGGGGAAGGAAACCGTCGGGAGGGCCGCCTCAGCCCGGTAGTTTTCGAGCGGTGGTAGAACTCCAGCCGGGAATGCAAATGTCCGCGGGGAACCGCGAATCCACCAAAGCCTGGCCGCGTCTAAGGGCAATAAGCATGTCTGTAAGCCCATCATGCTCAATTCCCCATGAGGTGACAGGGTGCGGACCAGAAATATCTGGCAGTCCTGGGGTAAGGTCCTGCGCGGCCATACCCCGATGCTTTCTATCGAGATCACACGCGAGTGCCCTTTGCATTGCCCCGGTTGTTACGCGTACGGACTGAACCACCTGGGCGGGGATGTAACGCTGCGCGAGCTGAACGACAAACGCGGCGACGACCTGGTCCGCGGTGTGCTCGGCTTAGTGAATCGCCACAAGCCGCTGCAGGTCACCCTGGTGGGCGGAGAGCCGATGGTGCGCCATCGCGAGCTCATCCGTATTCTGCCTGAACTATGCCGACGCGGCATCCACACCATGGTCGTCACCAGCGGCATCATTGTCATCCCCGCAGAGTGGATGGATTTGCCGAACTTCATGGTGGCCGTATCCATCGACGGTCTGCCGGAACATCACAACGTGCGCCGCCAGCCCGCGACCTATGAGCGCATCCTCTCCAACATCGAGGGCCGACGCATCAACGTCCACTGGACCATCACCGCTCCGATGGTGCGGCGCGAAGGCTACCTGGAAGAGTATGTGCAATTTTGGAGCGGGCGCGCCGAGGTGAACGGAATATGGGTGAGCCTTTACTCGCCGCAACGCAGAGAACAGAGCGCCGAACGCCTGAGCCGCATGCAGCGTGAAAAGGTGGCCAGGGAACTGCCCCGGCTCCGCGCGCTCTATCCCAAGCTGCTCACGCCTGAGGGCTACGCGCAAGCGCTGCTGCATCCGCCCGCATCGCCGAAGGACTGCACCTTTTCGCGCCTTTCGAAGAATTACTCCGCCGACCTGAAGACGCGTGTCGAGCCCTGCGTATTTGGCGGCGATCCGGACTGCTCGCAATGCGGCTGCTCGGCCAGCGCGGCCGCGCACTGGATCAGCGAGAAGCAGATCGCAGGCCCGCTCAAGGCGAAGCACATCCTGCGCGGCTCAATGCGCATTGGCAACGCCATGGCGCGCCTGCAGGACCTCGCGCTTCCCGCGTGGCGCGAGCGTGAACATGTCTCGCCGAGGCAAGAGGAGAGCCTCGTGCAGATTTCCATGGATTGAAGAAACAGGGAACAGGGAATAGGGAATAGGGAATAGGAAAGGCAACTACGTCTGGCTTGTGCGGCAATGCGATTGAGTTGCTCGAAGCAGTTGGATACAGACACCGAGGCTGTCGCCTGTTCCCTATTCCCTATTCCCTATTCCCTATTCCCTGCTCTTTCCCTCCCGTCATCCACGACACCACCGCACAAACCATGAGGATCGCGCCCATGATTGCCAGCGACAGCGTAATCGGTACGTCGATCCAGCGCGCGGCAATCATTTTGAAAGCCACAAACGCAAGCATCGCTCCCAGCCCATAGTGTAGATAACGGAACCGATCCAGCAGCGCCGCCAGCCCGAAGTAGAGCGAGCGCAGCCCCAGCACCGCCGCAATGTTCGACGTGTACACCACGAAAGGATTGTGGCTGATGGCCAGCACCGCCGGTATGGAGTCGGTTGCAAAGATAACGTCGGTGACTTCAACGGCCAGAATCACCGGTAGCAGCGACCCCTTGGCCGGTTGCAGCTTCCGGATCCATTCCGGAATGGCGGCATTGGCGGAGCTGCCGCGCACCAGCCGGATGGCCACATACAGCAGAAAAAGGCCGAACACCCAGGTGATCCAGTCGAAGCGCCGCAGCAGCGCAATGCCCGCGGCGATAAACAGCGCGCGAAGCACCACCGCCGCGCCCACGCCCCACAGCAGGGCTTTATGCTGGCGCTGGCGGTCGATGCGAAAGCCCTGAAAGATGACCAGAAAGACGAACAGATTGTCCACGCTGAGCGAGGTTTCGATGGCGTAGCCGCCCACCCATTCAAGGGCAGTCTGCCGCCCCTGAGACATGTCGATCCACGCTGCGAAGCCAGCGGCCGCCAGCACCAGGACGGCTGTCCATATCCAAGCAACCAACTGGGCATTCCGCGTCGCGCGTTTGTGGTCGGGCAGCAGGGAATCGGCGGCGAGCAGCACCACCACCGCCGCATGAAACCCCACCCACCAGATCCACGAAACGCCGGCAAACATAAGTTGAATGCTACAGGACGGCAGCGAATGCTACCCGGCTCGTGCTTTGTCCATCATTCGAGAACAAGCAGGTTCTTGCTGTACCGCGGTCCGGCCAAATGCTTGAGGGCCTTGTCCAGCGTAACCAGGACACCGTTCTCTTTGATTGCCAACCCCAGCAGGAATGCGTCTGTGACTTGCTGGTGGCCATAGAGGCGGCCTGCGAATGGTGCGACGAGAGAGGTCCAACTGGTCCGCATTGACCAGTAGGTGAAGTTCGGATCGTTGCTGAAACTCCTTGCGATGTTTGTTGCCTGTTCAAGAGTGCGCCGGCCTGCGGGCGAGGTTGTAGCAATTCGCAAGAAGCCTGCCTCAGTAAAGGCGCATACGCCCCATTGCAGACCAGGTGAGCTGAACCATCGCGCGACAATGCGATGGTGGGTGTGCGCCGGGTCAAACAGCGCGACGAGTATATTGACGTCGAGCAGGAAACGCTCTGCGCTCATCGTCCTCTTCTTCCAGCTCCAGCGTCGCTGCCTTTACCATCTCACTGGTAAGGATGCGGTCGTCCTTGTGGGCGGCGAACATGAGCATCCCCTTGGGCCCGCGAACGAGGCCTTCGGGGACCGGCTTGTCTTGAAGGCGCGCCTCGTGGGCCTTGCGCACGAACTCGCTGATGGCTGCGCCCAGCGTAATTCCCTTGCCCTTGGCGCACAGCATCGCCAGCTCATAGGCGTCGTCGTCGAGGGTGACGGTGGTTCTCATGAGACTATTATGCATCAATGTCAAATTTGATGCAATTTACATATTTGATGCACATCCAGAAATCTACATCAAGAATGAAAACTGCATCAATTCAAGATGATTGATTCCGTGGCGCCCGTCTCACCTTAGGCCAATCAGCCGGATCGTCTCCAGAAACACATCCCCATCGATCATCAGGCTGTGCGCGCTGATCTTGTCCATGGTGTCCTGGGCGGTGTGGTGGTAGCTGTTATTGGGGCCGTAGTCGAGATCGATCACGTCGATGGACGGCACGCCACGATCGACGAAAGCCAGATGATCGTCTTCCACCGACTCCTCGGTCTGGAAGAAATAGCGGTCGTAACCGAATTTGTGAGCCGCCTGGCGGACCAGGTCAACCAGCCAGCTTGTGGAGTTGGTTTCGCGCTGGATGTCGAGGTCCTTGTCGCCGATCATGTCGGCCAGCATGAAGGCCTT
>CAYUJM010000109.1:0-14460 GCA_964445025.1 uncultured Occallatibacter sp.
GGATGCCCGTAATGCGGCATGAATTGCTGCACGAAAGCCGGATGGGTCTCGTTGATCAGCCTCTGGCTTTCCGCCGCAATGGTCGAGAAAACCAGCGAGGACTTGCCCGAGCCCGACACCCCTGTAAACACGGTGATGCGGCGCTTGGGGATATCGAGCGAGACGTTCTTGAGATTGTTCTCCCGCGCGCCGCGGATGATTATCGAACCGTATCCGGGGCTTGCCGTCGGCTGGTCCTGGCGCATCGTATTCAACTCCGGCGCTACCGAACTCTCTCGTGAAGCCTTCCCGGTCTTTCCGAAATCGCTTTTGCCCACACCGACCTCCGCTCCCGATGAACTTGTGGTGCCTTTCGAGAACCTCTTGCTTTGTGTCAGGGCACGACTTCAGTCGTGCCGATCAACCCAACAAACTCCGTGGGCTTTAGCGCCTGTAGATTTGCGCTCAAACACCGCGATGTCTGTGAAGAGTCTCCCAAAGGCAAGTTCCTTTAGAGATTAATTCCTCATGATACGAATAGGTCAATGAAAGCAGACGAAAAAGCCAACAACAGCCAGGCGGAGAACAAGCACGCATCATGAAAAAGAGCAGTTCTCAGGCCGCTGAATCCGCATCCCAACTACCCGCCTCTCGATTGATCGACGCGAAAATCCAGCATCTCGCCGGCTGGCGCAGAGAGCTACTTTCCCGCCTCCGCGCTTTGATCAAGCAAGCCGACCCTGAAATCGTGGAGGAGAGTAAGTGGAGAAAACCCTCTAACCCCTGGGGGCCTGTGTGATCCCACGACGGGATCATCTGCACCGGCGAGACCTGCAAGAGTGTCGTAAAGTTGACCTTTGCCAACAGCGCCGGATCGCTGGATGCACCTCTTACCTGTCTCGGATCCGCTCTGACCACTTCAGTCGATGACGCGAGGCACAGCCGGAAGAGAATTGCCGCTCTCATGATTGCGACTTCCTTCTTTTGGTTCGACCATCCAGAGTTCAAGTAACTCGGCATCCGGGCGAATCGCACCGCTCGACGAAGGCCGGCGCTGTTTCGCTTGGTGCGGCTGTTGGATCGTTGCCCTTCCACCCAAGACGTGACTTAGCTCACGTTACTTCCGCGTGGACGAAATGCGCGGTGAGTTAGCAGGGCAGGGAGCGATGGCTGCCAGCACTTCGATTGAGGGCCCGTGGTCATCGTTTTGATCTTCGCGCTTGCATTTGGCGAACTCAAGGATGGGCCACTGTCCATTAGGTACAACAGGTTATGGTTTTACCTTTTTGCAAAACAACCTATCAGCGGCCATCTCGCTTTCACCCCACATTTCAATGTCAGCGACCTTTGTGACTTTGACAAAGCGTTCGAGAGATGCTGCGTTCGTGGGACTCTTTGCAGTGCTGTAACTGCCGATACAGCAATTGGACCAGCGCCACTGCGGCCTAGTTACTCTTCACAAAGGAGACCATCATGTCTCTTTCTAAGTCATTTCTTCGCAATCTTATTGATGTTACGATCGTCATTCTTGGGACGGTAACATTACAATCACAAGCCCAAACACTTATTCCCGCCACAGCGAATGTTCATGCAGTCCCAGACCTCGCCTCGCCGACCCCCTTGCCGGATGCTCCGGAACCGGCAGCCACCTCGACAGGTGTGGAATTGGGCTCTGGGGCCTTGCGGTCAGAAAGGCGGGCACCCACACTCGGCACAAGAGCGCTCCACATTTTTGCTTATCCTGGTTATGGCAGGTTGGAGCGGCGGAATAATGATCTCGAACAGATTCAGGCCGTGGCGTTAGTAGCCGAGCGGGCATCATCTATCTTCGATGGCGCGAGCACCTACATCATGCTGGATACGCCGTACCTACCTGACGCTATTCGAGCCACTGAAGCCGATAAGATGTTAACCCTGTTTGGGGACCGCAATAAGGCCGGAGTCCTTGCCTCTGGATCGGTTCTAGAACTTGCATATAACGGGGCGAGCGTGGCTATCCCTCACGTCCTGGATCGGAGACTTGGAAGGAACGTTGGGGATTCGGCGCGCGTTGCGACAATTTTCTCCAGTGCAATCCTCACGGCGGTGCACATCAACCTTGCGATATATAACCTGAAAAACACGTCAAAGCTCATGCAGTCGGTAAAAGCAGTGAACGGAAAGTAATAGCTCACCAGAGCAGGCAGTCTGCCCCGGCGCGTCCTGTGCGCGCCGGCACGGTTTCATTCGACGGAAGATCGTGCCGGGAAGCGCGGTCCTAACCGAAGGCTGCACCGTGTATTGGGGATTGTGTCCGCGTCCTGGGGGTGGCCACCCTTTGGATCTTGCTCTTGAATTTGCCTTCGCTCAACTTAGCACACTGCGGGTGCTCCATCCTTGCGATGTTCTGTCTCGCAAGGGTGGGATTCGCAACTGCCCGCCAGCCGGTAGGGAGTAGATGACCGCTTTCTCCTCAGGCAGAGGTGCTGACTTCGCTGGCGGATTCGGTGCGGGCGGGCGCTCGTTCGGCGGCCCGGCGGCTTATGGAGTCGGATACGGCCCATGTCGCGCCGGCGATGGCGACACTGATTGCGTTGCCCGCCCAATTGAAGTGATTGCTCGGTCCGGCCAAGAGATTCGGAATCCAGAACAGCAACTCGAAGATCACGATCTCCGTGGTGAGCAGGCGCGCCGCGAGCGGAGCCATGATGCCGGTGAGGATGGCTATTGCAGACGCGAAAAAGCCCAGCGTCGTGGCGTAGGCCCAGAACATCCTGGCCGGCGGCAGCCAAGCCGGGATCGCGCCCAACAGGCCGGGCATGTCCTTGATGTGGACGATGCCGAAGGAAATCGGGCAAATCCCAAAGAGGAGCACGAAGAAGGGCTGGCGGCGCGCAATCGATGAACTGGGAGACGAAAAATTCGCAAGGAGGACAAGGCCGGCGGCGACCAGCGAGAACTCCACAAAGACATTGCCAATGGGGTCGTAGTTGCCGAGATCCACAAAAGCCCCGGGCATCCACAAGAGTGTGAACACGGAGTAGACGACGGTGAGCGTCAGGGCGCCGGCGCGGGCAGTGCGGCGCCAAAGGAGCGCGAGTCCCGCGGCGAGCTCGATGAAGGCGGTGAAATAGGCGAGCGGCACGCGCAAGGGTACGTTCAGGCCGACGTTTTGCCATGTGACGGCGAAGTCGCCCGAGGCCAGGCCGAGAATGCCGAGGAAGATGGCGCCGGCTGCGTATGCGTAAACGCCAAGATTGGATGCAAGGCTGCGGTTCTGCATGGTTCCCTGGCTCCGTTTCTGGGGCTCCGCTTCTGGTGACACGGAGCTGCGGACCAACCCATAGTAGCCTGATTCTCTTCGAGCAGAAACATTCAATTGCGGATGGATTGCACTGAGCCAGCGGCCCACCCTTCGACTCTCCAAACAATGGAGGCTGCCCATCCTTGCGCCTTCTTTCTGGCGCAAGCGTGGGAAACCTCAACTTTTCGCCGCAAAGAGAACGCCGAGGGTGCGGCTCTCCGGCCGCAGCGTCCACGATGCCACAAGAAAACCGGTGATGATCAGAGGGGCGATGACGTGAAAGGCGTATGCGCCGTAACCGCCCACCGCGGCGCACGATGCGGCCGCGCCTGTCAGGTCAAAGAAGATTCCGGCATACGCCCATTCCTTGAGCCGCGGAAAACGCGGCCCGAGAATGGCAACGGCTCCAAGCACCTTCCAGATCCCGAGAATGAGGAAGAAGTACAGTGGGTAGCCAAGCTGGGGAACGACGCCATGCGGGTTGGCCCGATATTGCCATATCTGCGCGAGACCGCCGCCGCCGATAAAAAAGGCGACGAGGATTGTCATTGTCCAATAAAGAATTGACTTTGCTTTTCGGTTCATTCCAAACCTCCAACTACACGTTCCAGTTTGCCGATGAAATTCCTCCATCCGTATTTCGCGCCTTTGTAGCTGGCGCTCTCTTCCGACGGGAAGCCGGACTGCTCCATCCGTATGTGCGTGCCGCCTTCCGTCGGCGTCAATGTCCAGGTGACAACGCTCTCCATCCCCATAGTTCCCCAGCTATAAGCGAGCCGAGAATGCGGTTCGACCGCCTTGACTTCACACTCGATGATCCCGCTCCAACCCGGCACGGGCGTGGCGCGGAAGGTGAACCGGTGGCCCACCACCGGTTGGAAATCATTCGTCATCAGCCACTCCTCGATCAAGTGGCCTTCAGTAAGCGCGCGCCAGATTTTTTCCTGAGGATGCGGCATCTCCCGTTCAATGACAAGAGTTCGTGTCGGGACGGTATCGGTCATTTGTCCATCCTTTTCAGAAGGTTTTCCAGGCGGTCAAACCGGTCGCGCCAGAAGGCGCCGTAGTGATCGAGCCAGTCCACCATCGGCGCCAGCGCGTCGGGCTGCGCGCGATAGTGAGTTTCGCGTCCCTCCCGCCGATGCCGTACCAGCTTTGCCCTCTTCAGCACAGTGAGGTGCTTGGAGACCGCAGGCTGCGACACTCCGGCATAGCGAGTCAATGCGTGGACCGTTTGTTCACCCTGCCGGGTCAGTTCCTCGAAGATGGCGCGGCGCGTCGGGTCGGCGAGGGCCCTGAATACATTGTCCGTTGCGGCTTGCATCGAGAGCCCCCAATTACGTGGCCTGTTGCCAGTCGATTTACCAGGCAATTTACCAGTCAAGGTGTGTGATCTGAATGAGATTTCCGCACGTATCGTCCAGCAGCGCGATGGTCGATCCCGTTGTCTTGGTTGGCTCCTTGGTGAACGTCACGCCGTGTTGCTTAAGCCTCTCGTACTCTTTTTGCACGTCCCCGACAAAGAAATTTGCCGCGGGTATCCCGCTCCGATGAATCTCCTGCTGATACGACTTCGCCGCCGGGTTGTAGCCGTCGTTGGCCTCAAGCACCAGTTGCACGCCTTCCGGTTCTTCGGGGGAGACTACTGTGAGCCATCTGTATTTCCCTCCACCAGGGAAATCCATTTTCTTTTGGAAGCCAAGAACTTCTGTGTAGAACTTCAGGGCTTTTTCCTGATCGTCCACGAACACGCTCGTCAGTTTGATTTGCATGGATTTATCCTTTCCGCTCGTCTCTGTGAGGTTTTGGTGTGGTTCGCGAGCTGTTGCGCCGCCAGCCGCTCGATGATCGCATTGCGCTCCGGGTCGGCGAGAACACGGGATTGGTATTGGCCGGCTTCACACTCGAAACCATAACCGTATGGCTATGGGTTGTCAAGCGAAAAGTTACACAATTTCCAATGGCGGTCTTGCGGGATATCAACCTCTTCAATCGCGCTGCCGGCAGAGACACAAGGGCCAGCTTCGCGAAAGGCCTGGCTTGACCCAGTCTGAAATTCCCCGCTTCCCGATGAGCGCACAGTCGCCGGCTCGACTGTGACTGCAGTGGGTGAGTTCGGAGAGAGAATCCCTCGGGAGCCGACGAGCGTGCGGAAAACCTGCGAGATCCGCAAGCTGTTCAGCCGGACAGCCTCATGGGTGGTAGTTCGGATATGCCGGTTTCTCCACCTGCCTGGGCGGATGTTGCGCAAGCTCCTCCAGAGCCAAAGACACTGCCTTCTCGAGTTGCGGATCGTGTCCCTCGCTCACCGCTTTCGGGTCCTGCTCCACGGCATAGTCCGGATCGACTCCGTGGTTCTCAACGTCCCACTCGCCCTTCGGTGAGAAGAACGCAAAGCTCGGCGAAGTCACTTGTCCGCCATCCATCAGCACCGGAATCCCGCCGATGCCCACTAGCCCGCCCCAGGTGCGCTTGCCCACCAGAGGCCCCAGCTTCGCCTGCTTGAACAGCCAGGGCAGCGCATCGCCACCGGAACCTGAGACTTCATTGGCAATCATCACCTTCGGCCCGTAGATCCCGGCGTTCGGCGTGCGCTCGATGGCGCCGTAGCGCGGCGCCCAGTACGACTCGATGTGCCGTCCCAGCACCTCGACAAAGTAGTCGGCCACCTGCCCGCCCGCGTTAAACCTCTCGTCGATGACCGCTCCCTGCTTCTCAATCTGCGCAAAGTAGTAGCGGTTGAAGTTGGTAAACCCGCCTCCGCCCGTGTCCGGCAGGTAAACATACCCCAGCTTGCCGCCGGAAAGCTGATCCACCTTGCGCTGGTTGGCTTCAATCCAGTCGATGTTTCGCAGTTGCGCTTCGCTGCCCACCGGGGTCACGTTGACATCGCGCGGATTCTTTCCATCCGCGGCGCTCACGCGCAGGCTGGTCACCAGCCCAGCCGTTCCCTCCAGCGGCTGCTGGATGTCCACGGCCGCCGTCAGTTCCTGTCCGTTGATGGCCAGAATGCAATCGCCTGTCGCAATGTTCAGTCCCGGCTGCGCCAGCGGCGCCTTGATCTGCGGATTGAATTGCCCGCCTGTATAGATCTTCGCAAGGCAATAGCGGTTGTTCTTGATCTCGTAGTCGGCTCCCAGTAGCCCGCCCGGAACCTTGCGCGCCTCGGGAATGCTGCCTCCAAAGCCGCGCAAGTGCCCCACTGAAAATGCGCCCAGCATCTCCTGGAAGATGTAGTTCAAATCCGCCCGGGAAGCGATCGCGGCCACATACGGCTCAAACTTCTTCTCGTCTGCCACCGTGTTGGCCCCGTGGAAATGCGGATCGTAGAAGTAGGCCCGCTCGATGCGCCATACTTCGTGGTACATCTGCGCCCACTCGGCCCTGGGCTCCACGCGCGCCTTCAGGTCGCCGAACGACAGCGCCCCATCGCCCGGTTTCACCGGCGCATCGGCCGGCACAATCACCCACGACGGCGGTCCGCCGCCATCGTTATCCCCGTCCGGCTTCTTGTTCTGAATCGCCAGCAGCATCTTCGTGCCGTCCGCCGAAAGCTCAAAACTCTCCACGCCTTCGGCCAGCTTCTCCGTCTTGCGATCCTCCTGCGTCCAGCGGCTCAGCGTGGTTCCTCGATCTGCGAAACGGCCTGAAGCAGGACGCTCAAGGAAGTACACACTTCCTTTCAATCCCGTGTCGAGCGCGATATAGACAGAGGCCGGCTGCGGCAGCGCCACAATCCGGTTTCCAATTCCCTCCAGGTCCACCTTCACCGGCTTCGGCGGCTCAGCGGCCTTGGCGGCGCCCTTTTCATCGCCCTCCTTGCCGCCGCCCTTCGCGTCATCTTTGCTCGTCGCGGCGTCCTTCTTGTCATCGGACTTCTTCTCGTCCTTCGGTTTTTCATCACCGAGTTCGGGGGCAATCGGCGAAGCCTCCGTCGCGGCCAGCACCGCTGCGTACACGTTCGACGTAACCTGGTAGAGATCGGTGCTCATATCCAGCCCAAACGAAGCCGCGCCCGCGTTCGTGCTGGTGGTGAAGTAGAGATACTTCCCTTCACGATCGAATGCCGGGTTATCGGCATCCACCATATCGCTGGTGACCTGCGTGGACTTGCCCGTATCCACCGAGTAGAGATAGATCGCGTTCAAATGGTTCTTGAGCGAGCGCTCGTAGGCCAGCCACTTCGAGTCCGGCGACCACGCAAAATCAAAGTCCCCGGACTGCGGCGCGCCCTGCTTCACCGCGTCGCTCACCACGTCGACCTTGCCGGTTGTCGTATCCAGCACCATCACCCGCAGCCGGTTGTCGTGGAAGACAATCCGCTTGGAGTCCGGCGACCACTTCGCGCCGGAATAATACGCCGGCTCTTCGCTCAGGGGGAACTTTTTTATCGTCGCCGCGCCCGTCACTGCGTCCCCGGTCTGCGGGGCCACATGCAGCGCATAGAGCCCCGACTCATCCGAAAAATATGCAATCGACTGCCCGTCCGGCGACCAGGCCGGTTCGCGCTCCATCACTCCCGGCGTGTTGGTAATGTCCCGTGTGGGCCCGTGCTTGGCGGCCACCGTGAAAATCTCACCATGGGCTTCCACCGCGGCCCGCACGCCCGTTGCGGAAATCGTCACATTCTGAATCTCGTCCGCCACGCTCTGAATCCGCGGCCGCACCTCCGGCAAATCGGCATCGATCTCGATCGGCACCGCGTGGCTGGCGCCGCTCGCCGTATCGAACAAGTAGATCTCGCCCAACTGGTCGTATACCAGCGCGTCTCCCTGGCCCGAGAGCGTGCGAAGATCCGGGCCCGTGTTGTGCAGCGCTTCGCTTACCTTTTTCGTCGACGGATCGTATCTGAAGACCGTGACCGGCCCCGCGCGCCCGGAGAGAAAGTAGATTTGGCCGCCCGCATACACCGGGAATAAATCGGAGGAGTTCTCATGCGGAATCTCAACCGAATCCAGCCCCGGCAGCGTCGTGATCCAAATGGTGCTGGCGCGCCCGCCGTGATAATTTCCCCACGCAACATACGAGGTGAAGTTGAACCCGAAGGCCGGACCCAGCGGCGAATAGGCAATCTGCCCTCCGTCCGGCGAAAACTGCCCCTGGTAGGCCATCGGCAGCGGTAGCGCCTTGGCAATACCCCCGTGCGCCGGCACCGTAAAGAGCTGGGTGTACCGGCTCGTCGATTGCCGGTCCGACCGGAACAGGATCTCCTTCCCATCCGGACTCCAGCCCACCACCGTATCCGCGGATGGATGATAGGTCACGCGAAATGGCACGCCTCCGGTCACCGGAATCGTGAACACATCCGTGTTTCCGTCGTACTCGCCTGTAAACGCAATCGTCTGTCCGTCGGGCGAAAACGCAGGGCTCGTCTCGATGCCAACCCCCACCGTCAGCCGTGTGGCGCGTCCGCCCGCGCGCGGCACCGTCCACAAATCCCCCGCGTATCCAAACGCGATCAGGTCTTTGCTCAGCGCCGGCCGCTGATAGATATGAGGCCCGGAAGCCCCCATCGCCGCGGTTACGCAGAATTGAACCATGCACGCCAGAGTTACAGTAAGAATCGCAACAGCCTTAACTCTACGGATCGCAGCCATCTGACCCTCCCCAGGGAATATGCAGAAATCTTACACGGTCAGGCACAGGCTCCCGGAGCGAAGTCGAAGGGGTCTTGAAGCTGATCCTCAGCTTGAACCAGAGAACCTCACGGCCGCGGAACCTGCCAAGATGCAGATCTTGTTTACCAATCGCGATGGAAGCCCCTGGAAAGCTGGATGCAACTACAGTTCGCGCCGTAGTTACTCGGCTCGAAGCGCATCCACGGGATCGACAGCAGTGGTGCGGCGCGCCGGCAGGTAGCTTGCCAGTGCCGCGGCAGCGAGCAAGGCAACCGGTACGGCAGTAAACGTGATCGGATCGAGCGGGCTGATGCCAAACAGTAGCGTTCGCATCAGGCGCATGAGTGCGGCTGCCGCGCCAAGGCCAACAACCGTGCCAACGCCGCTAAGCACCAACGCTGAGCGAACAAACATCCACACCAGTCCGCTCTTTCTCGCCCCCAGCGCCATCCGGATGCCGATCTCGCGCGTGCGCTGCGAGACTGCATACGAGATCACACCGTAAATTCCGAGAATGCCGAGAGCGAGCGCCATCGTTCCGGCAATCGCCAGCATGACGAGCGTGAACGAGGTGCGCGCCATGGAGTCGCCGTAGATATCCTGCATGGTGCTCACGTCCGCCACTGGCAGATTCGAATTCACCGACCAGACGGCCTGCTGCATTTCGTTGATGAAGGTTTGCGTCCCCGCGCGATTGCTGCGCATGGCGAAGTAGACACTGCGCCAGGCTTCCAGCTTTTCCGGGACAGAGGGATCGCCCATCAGCGAAGGCCAGTAGACGGTTGCGGGCGACACTTGATCCACGCCATTTTCACGCACATCCTGCACCACGCCTACCACTTCATGCCAGGGCGCGGATTCAAACTCGCGGAAGTGTTTGCCGATAGCCCCCTGGGGCGATCCCCACAGCTCGCGTGCAAGGCTCTCGGATACGATTCCGATCGGCCTCACGCTGTAGATCTCCGCCCACGTGAAATCGCGCCCGGCGACGAACCGTGTACCGGCGGTGTGGAAGTATCCGGGCGATACGTAGTTGTAGAGGCGCATGGGGGGATTGTCGCCTTCGTACTTTTTGCCTTCAATGAGGATCTCGTCCCAGCTCGGCTCCGCTCCGCTCATGGGAACGGAAGCCGCGAAGCCGGCGGAAGAAACGCCGGAAATGGCAGCCAGCTTGTCGAGGATCCTGTTCTGCATACGCACGGCTGTTGGGGAATCGCGCACCAGCGTCTCCGGGATGGTCAGGCGCATCACCTGGAGGGATGCTGGAGCGGAGAAGCCGGGATCGACATCGCGCATCGCCAGGAAGGTGCGAATCATCAGCACCGCGCCGATCAGCAGCACCAGCGCCATGGCTACCTGCGCCATCACCAGCAGGTTACGGCCGCTCTGCCGTTCGCGGCTTACGCTCGCCGTCCGCGCGGCCCCGAGCACAGTCAGCCGCCGCCGCGATGGAGCATAGCGCAGCACCGGCACGGCGCCGAAAAACAGGCCGGAAAGCACGGAGAGAATAAGCGTGAATGCGATGGACCGGCCGTCGAGCGAGATTTCGCTTAGCCGCGGCAGTTCCCCTGGCCCGATCGCCGTCAGCAGGCACAGCCCGGCGTATGCCACGGCAACGCCTGCTGCTCCGCCCAGCAGACCCAGCGTCACGCTCTCCAGCAAGAGTTCACGCGCAATCCGCCATCGTCCCGCGCCCAGCGCCGAGCGGACCGCAAGCTCCTGCTGGCGCGCATCCGCCCGGACCAGCATCAGGTTGGCCACGTTGGTGCAGGCGATGAGCATCACAACGGCGATCGTACCCATGACGATCCAAAGTATTGTGTGAATGCTGCCCACCACGGTATCCTTCAGCGGCTCGAGCGCCGGCGCGATTTTCCACCTCAGATACCAGTGCGGATCGCTGCCCGGGCCGTTGGACCATGAGTTCATCCATACGTTGAGCAGGCGCGCCGCATCGGCATTCGCCTGCGCAAGGTCAATCCCTGGCCTGAGACGCCCGATGCCGCGATACGCAAAGCCAGCCAGGATCTCATGAGTCGGATCGAAGGCCAGCGGAACCAACAGATCGAAGTCGTAATTCACGATCTTGAATCCACGCGGCATCACTCCGGCAATCACACGCGACTGCGAATTCACAATAATGGCGCGCCCCACGACGCCAGGGTCGCCGCCGAAGCGGCGCTGCCAGTAACCATAGCTCAACATCACCCGCCCCAGCCCGTGCGCGTCCTGATCGGCGGCCGTCAGCCACTGGCCGGCAATGGTCGGAACATTCAGCGTCTCAAGAACTCCGCCGGAGATCTGCGCAGTATTTACCTGCTCCGGCTGGGCCAAGCCGGTGATGCTTGCCGTCCCCGGGCCCCACACGCCTACGGATTGAAAGGCACGGTTATGCGCGGCGAAGGTTAGATACATCGAGGCCGACAGGCGCAGCTCACTGCGAAACTCAGCCAGCCCGGGCGCGCCCGGTGCGTTGAGATGGAGCGAAACCAGCTGTTGCGGCTCCGGATATGCGAGTGGCCGCAGCAGCACGCTGTTCAGTACGCTGAACACCGCCGTATTCGCTCCGACGCCAATGGCCAGCGTTAGCACCACGGTGACCGCGAACCCCGGTGACCGCCTCAGCCTGCGGCACACATGTTTCAGATCCACCAGCAGCGATTCGAGTCCCTGCCACTGCCACACTTCGCGGCTTCGTTCCTGGAGGAGTGTCACATTGCCAAAATCGCGGCGCGCGGTCCGTTCCGCCTCATCGCGCGGCATGCCCTCTTCCATCAGCTCATCGATTCGCTCGTCGATGTGTTCCTGTATGGAGACAGAAATATCGTCAAAGCGGCGGCGTCGGCCCACGAGCCGGCCAAGAAGTTTATAGACAACCTGCATCGATGACCTCCTAGGCCCGCGCAACCGCAAGCACGCGCGTGATTCCGGCAAACATCTTTTCGAAGCTCACGACTTCTTTGTCCAGATGCCGGACACCTGCATCTGTGAGGCGATAAATCCGGGTGGGGCGCCCCTTTGCGGATACGCCGATCTCCGATTCGAGCCAGCCCTCGCGGAGCATCCGCTGCAAAGCCGGGTAAAGTGATCCCTCCTCCACCTGCAGCAAATTGTCCGAAACTTGCTTGATGTGCTTTACCAGCGCGTAGCCATGCATTGGCTTCAGCCGAAGCGACTGGAGGATCATGATCTCCAGTGCTCCTGGAAAGAGATCGCGATGTTCAGGGTTCTTAGCCATATTCAGGAATTTATATGAAGAATTACTATTTGTAAAATAGTAATTTAAAGACGAGTTACACTTGACGGACCAATAGCCCTTTCTAAACAAGCCCGGGGCACCGTATGCGCTGTTAACTGGCGAACTCCAAAGCGGTAGTGCTCCGTGTCAAAGCTGGTCCCAAGTTCGCCCGAACCGGGATCGTGCCTGAACCATGGAGGGCATAGAATAGGAACGTTTTTGAAACCGAAATGAGGTTCCGGTCTCGATGATCCCGGAGGGTGAGGCGATGCGTGTCAAAGTCTACGAACTCCAGCCCGGCGACGGAGGGTTCGTACTGGACAAGAGCCGCTTGCACTGCATCATCGTCATCAAAGAGGGAAAGGGAAGTTTCAAGTTCCTCAATCCAATCAGGCAAAAGCTGATCCGAGAGCTGTTTGACGGGTCATCGTCAAACTTCGTCAGCGGGGGAACCACACCCGACGGAGCTCACTGGGACGCCATGGAGACGCATCCCGCCTGGAGCATTGAGGCCATTGAAACGACCGCAAAGCATCGGCTCTATGGCCACAACCTGGGCGCGACGATCGAATATGAGGACGGATTAGGTCGGTAGGAACCGATAAACACACCTGTTGCCTCCAGATTCCTGGAAGAACAAACGCCGTTCGCCCCTGCGCGGATTTTTTGCATAGTATTACCTTCCTCAGGCGCACAATGGTCATAAATGAAGCGGAATGGCCCCCAGGGCGGTCCCCCCGCCCCACTTAACCCCTCAAAATAAAGAAGTTACACCGCGGAGGATTGGGGTACTTGGAGAATTTACGCTTGGTCCTTCAGCGTCACCGTAATCTTGCGCGCGTCGCCCCCGGCAGAAGAAATCGCAATCTCACCCGTGGCCTTCTTGCGAATGCTCTTGAACTTCTCGCCCCACTCCACCAGCACCAGCGCATTTTGTGTCAGCAACTCGTCCAGCCCCAGCGTCTCGAGTTGCCTCTCGCCTTCGAGGCGATACACGTCCAGGTGGAACAGCTTTACCGGCTTGCCGTCTTGTGTGCCGTCGTATTCGTGGATCAGCGTGAAGGTCGGGCTGGTCACCTCGTCGGCTTCGGCCGCATCCAGTGCCTGGGCAATGCCCTTCACCAGAGTGGTCTTGCCGGTGCCCAGATCGCCGCGCAGAATGAGCAGTTGCGGCGGCTTCAGCAGCTTGGCCAGTTTGCGGCCCACCTCGATGGTGTCTGCCCCGCTCTTGGTGGTGAACTCGTGGACACGGCCTGCGGCAGTCAGTGCGGCTTCGGTCATTCCCGAACCTCGTGAGGGGCCGCTGCAAGCAATGCCCCCTGCAACCAAACATACCCGTTCTCCCCGCGCGAATCAAAGCGAAAAGCCCGAGAAAATTGTTGAAGGCTGTCCGTGGCCAGCAAAGTATGCTCGTCGCCCTCTCGAACTGCGATGTCTGCCGCCAGCCCGTGCAGGTATACCGCAGCCTCCACTGCTTGGCCCGGATCGCCCGGGTGTTGGGCCAGCAACCCTGCAACAAGGCCGGTCAACAGATCGCCACTGCCGCCCTTGGCCATGCCCGGGTTTCCGGTTGTATTCACGGCAACCCGGCCATCCGGATGGGCAATCAGAGTGCGCGCTCCCTTGAGCACCAGCGTGACGCCAAACCGCTCCGCAAACCCGCGCGCAACTTTCAGACGGTTGGCTTGCACATCGGGTACCGTGATTCCGGCCAGCCGCGCCATCTCGCCGGGATGCGGCGTCAATACCACTGTCCGCCCTTTGGCCAGTTTGCCCAGCAACACGGGCTTGGCCGCGAGAATATTCAGCGCATCCGCATCGATCACGGCCGGAATCTTGGTGGCCGCCAGCAACCCGGTCACAAACTTCACCGTCTCCGCCGCCTGACCCAGACCCGGACCAATCGCCAGCACTGACTTGCCCGCAACCAGACTCGCCAGCGTCTCCGGAGCGAGACTTTCAGCCGATATCCCGCCCGCAGCCCCCGTCGCCAACGGCCAGGTCATCAACTCCGGAGCAACCGCGGACACCTGTGCCAGCACCGCGCTGGGAACCCCGGCCGTCACCAGCCCCGCACCGCTGCGCATCGCCGCCAGTGCCGCCATGGCCGGAGCGCCCGACTTGCCTACCGACCCACCCGCCACCAGCACATGTCCAAAGTTGCCCTTGTTTGCCCCCACGGGGCGCGGGGTCTGCACCATCTTCAACGCCGAGCCGGCCCATTCCACACCCAGCGCGGAAACAATCGCCTCTTTCGGTGAGCCGATCGGCGCAACCACCACCGGCTGGTTCCACCGCCGCGTCAACTGCCCAAACACATGCGCCGGCTTGGGCGCGGTAAA
>CAYUJM010000110.1:0-14364 GCA_964445025.1 uncultured Occallatibacter sp.
TGGGTAGCCGTGGAAGGCGAAGACGATGGGAACGCCGACAGGAAAAATCATATCGAATTCTTCGTCGGGCAGGCCGTGGGGATGTTCGGATTGCGGTTGCAAGGCCATCAGGTCGACAACGTTGACGACGCGGATACGCAGATCGGGGGCCCGTTCACGCAACAGGGTGACGGCGGCGAGAGCTTCCATGGTGGGCACGTCGCCGCAGCAGGCAAGGACTACATCGGGATGGCCGTCGTCGTTTGAGGCCCACTTCCAAATGCCCAGGCCGGTGGTGCAATGCGCGACCGCCTCATCGATGGTGAGCCACTGCGGCGCGGGCTGCTTGCCGGCGACGATGAGGTTGATGTAGTTGCGGCTGCGCAGGCAGTGGTCGCCCACCGAGAGCAGCGTGTTGGCGTCGGGAGGAAGGTAGATGCGGACGACATCGGCTTTCTTGTTGAGCAGGTGGTCGATGAAACCTGGGTCCTGGTGCGAGAAGCCGTTGTGGTCCTGGCGCCAGACCAGCGAGCTGAGCAGGTAGTTGAGGCTGGCGATGGGTTTGCGCCAGGGAATTTCGCGCGTGGTCTTGAGCCACTTGGCGTGCTGATTGGCCATCGAGTCGATGATGTGGATGAAGGCCTCATAGCAGGAGAAGAAGCCGTGACGTCCGGTGAGCAGGTAACCCTCAAGCCAGCCCTGGCACATGTGCTCGCTCAAGATTTCCATCACGCGGCCGGTCTCTGACAGGTTCTCGTCCACGGGCAGAGTCTCAGCCATCCAGGTCTTGCCGGTTCCGGTGATGACGTCGCCGATGCGGTTGGAGGCGGTTTCATCGGGCCCAAAAACGCGGAAGTTCTTCGTGTCCAAATTGGCCTGCATCACGGCGTGCAGCAGATGGCCGAGGATGCGCGTAGATTCGAAGTCGTGTTGGCCGCGCCCTTCAATCTTCACGGCGAAGTCGCGGAAGTTGGGTACCTTGAGCGGCTGCAGAAGAAGACCGCCGTTGGCGTGGGGATTCATGCCCATGCGCAGGCGGCCTTTGGGTGCGATCTCGGCCAGATCTTCGCGGAACTTCCCCTTTTCGTCGAAGAGCTCTTCGGGCTTGTAGCTGCGCATCCACTCATCCAACTGGCGCAGGTGCTCGGGTTTCTCGAAGATCTCGGAGAGAGGAACCTGGTGCGCGCGCCAGGTGTTTTCCACCGGCTTGCCGTCTACAAATTTGGGCCCGGTCCAGCCCTTGGGCGTGCGCAAGATGAGCATGGGCCAGGCGGGGCGTTCAGTTGCGCCTTCTTCGCGCGCTGCTTTTTGAATGGCAGCGATGCGGTCGAGCATGGTGTCGAAGATGGCCGCGGCTTGCTGGTGCATGATGGCTGGGTCGTCGCCCTCAAGAGTGAAAGGCTCATAGCCATAGCCGCGCATCAGATTTTCGAGTTCGGCGTGGGGAATGCGCGCGAGGATGGTGGGGTTGGCGATCTTGTAGCCGTTGAGGTGGAGGATGGGAAGAACCGCGCCATCGGTGGCGGGATTGAGGAACTTGTTGGAGTGCCAACTGGTGGCGAGCGGACCGGTCTCGGCCTCGCCGTCGCCGACGACGCAGGCCACGATCAGGTGAGGATTGTCGAATGCCGCGCCGTAAGCGTGTACCAGCGAGTAGCCCAACTCGCCGCCTTCATGAATGGAACCAGGCGTCTCGGGCGCCACGTGGCTGGGAATGCCGTAGGGCCAGCTGAACTGGCGGAAGAGGCGCTTGATGCCGTCGCGATTCTGCTCGATGTGGGGATAAATCTCGGAGTAGGAACCTTCAAGGTAGGTGTTGGCAACAAGGCCGGGGCCGCCGTGGCCGGGTCCGATGATGTAGAGCATGTTGAGGCCGCGCTCGCGGATGAGGCGGTTCCAGTGCACGTAGAGGAAGTTGAGTCCCGGCGTGGTTCCCCAGTGGCCCAGCAGACGCGGCTTCACGTCGTCCAGGGTCAACGGACGCTCCAGGAGGGGATTGTCTTTGAGATAAATCTGGCCGACGGACAGATAATTGGCGGCTCGCCAATAGGCGTCCATTTTAGCCAGCAACTCCGGACTCAGGGGCCCATGGCTCGCTGATTGTTCGCTCACATAGCACCTCATCTTGTGGATTTGCTTGCCCGCTCAAAGCGTAGCAGCCGCAGGTTACAGTCCGGGGTGACTGATGTCACACGGAGATGGGACCGCGACACATTTGGTGAGACGTAGGACGTGTTCTGTGAATGGGATGTGAAGATGCACCTCGGATGGGGCGGCGTGGCGTTCTTGACAGTGTGTGCGGTTCCGGGGTTCAATCGGGAATCACCGCGAAAACCAATTGCTGCCTGCGGCCATGACGCTCAATCTCACTGTGCGAGGCGAACGGAACTATGGATGTGCTGATGTGGAGTGCTCAGTTGATCCTCGCGGGTGTGTTTCTGTTCACGGGGATCAGCAAGCTTGTGGCCTACAGCCAGGTTTCGAAATTCCTGGAAGGGCGCTTCATGGGCAAGCCGCTCGGCATCCATCCCAAGCAGGCGGCGGTAATCGGCTTGGCTGAAATTTCGGGCGCGCTGGGCGAGATCGTTCCGGTGCACTTGTCCTTTCCCAACCTGTTGCCGCTGGTATCTTCGGCCTTTCTGGCTGTTCTCATGATGGGCGCTTTCCGCTATCATCTGCGGCGCAAAGAGTCGGCCGCACCCAGCATTACGCTGATTCTCCTCGCCATCCTGGTGATCCTCGGCCGCTGGCCATATTGGGGTTGAGGCCAGGACATTTGAGTCTGTTTTCCCAATATTCCGCCTGCAGTTTCGAACCTTTGTCGGATGGTCTCAGCGCTCCCGATGGACGGAAGCAAATCCCGTATGGTGTTGTGCGCGGCGATCTTGACATGCATCGCTGTTCGGCGGTTCAATCGTCTGCTGACACGAATGCCCTGGGCGTGCTCGAGGAAGAGTCCAGCAACGGGCAGGGAAGGCAGGCAAGAGCATGAATACTCTGCTTTGGATTGCGCAGATTATCCTGGCGGGCGTTTTTCTTTTTACCGGACTCTCGAAGATATTTGCCTATAAACATCTGGTGAAGGCGGTGGAAGCGCGCTCCAAGGCAGGCCGGATCGGGATGTCGCGCGGGCAGGCTGCGCTGGTGGGCCTGCTGGAAGCGGCGGGAGCGGCGGCGGTGCTGGTGCCTATGGACGTCAGGCCGCCCTGGGCTCTTTTGCGGCTGGCTTGCGGAGGGTTGGCGCTACTCATGGTGGCTGCCGGCATCTATCACATCCGCCGGCAGGAGTCGGCCGCGCCCAGCGTGGCGTTGTTCCTGCTGGCGCTGTTTGTGATTGTGGGGCGCTGGCCGCGGTGAACCGGAAACGGCATCCGTCCCGACCCGAATGAGACTCTTCCGGTTGCGGAACAATCAACGATCTTGAAGCTGAACGCGGCGTCCAATGGTGACGCTGTTGCCTCTTTGCGTTCATTCTTAAGGTGTTCAAGAAGTTCCTTGACTTTTAATTCATGTAATCCTTATATTTCCATCATCTTGACCGAGGCCTCTCGGTCGTAATTGCCTACAATCACTGCTTTTGGATCGGGATGCGGGGCTGAGCCCTGGTGGAAGGGTGTATCAATGAACAGGCTGGACTGGTTCGCGCAGATTCTGGTGGCCGGCGTGTTTCTGATTGCCGGACTCAGCAAGATTCTCGATCTCCAACGCCATGCCAGTGCGGCTGGGTCGGGACCGGGATTCCAATCCAACGAAATGCCGCATGGGCTGGCCTGGGCGATTGGATTGCTGGAGATAGCCGGGGCGCTGGCACTGGTGGTTCCTCTCAACCTGTGGCGGCCGGACATTCTTCCGCTGGTTGCGGCCGTGGGACTTGCGCTGCTGACCCTGGGAATCTGCTTCTATCGCGCGCGACGCAGGGAACCGGCTGCACCGGTCCTGGCAATGTTTCTCCTAACCCTCTTCGTGATCATCGGCCACTTGCGGTAGCCGGCCCGGCAGCGGGGCGAGGGGATCAGTTTGCTGCGACCGTGACCGGGACTTCGAGCGAGCCGGCGCGGCCGGCAGCCAGATCGTGCACAGCGATGCGCAGCGAGAATTGGCCTTTGGGAAGATCGAGCGCCATGCGGATGGGCAGGGCTGTGTCCATGGTTTGCTCGAACTGGCCAGGCCTCAGGTTGATCTGGAAGCCGCGGTCAATGAAATTCACACGCCGGCCCTCGGCGTCGTATGCCACCAGAACAAACTCCACCTGGGCCTGATGCACGCCCTGCGTCGATTGCTCAAAGGCGATGCCGCGCGGGTCGATGGTCAGATCGACAATGGACCGAAAAACCTGACCCTTGAGCGAGGCCGTCATTTCGCCAGCGGGACCGTCGTTGGGCAGCTTCACGGCCTGAAACTGCGGGGCGGTCGCAGGGAGCACGCGGGCCTGAAAGAGGATCTGCGTGGCCGGGGGCGCGCCGTGGAGCGTAGCCACAGTGACGAGGCTTGCCTTTGCCGGATTGCGGGCCGAGGGGTTATCAGAGGAATCGGCGAAATAGCCGCGCCGGTAGGCGAGCTTATCGCCGTCGATGTCCAGGCGGACGTCAATCCGATGGAATCGGCCGTCGAGCTTGTGCGGATCGGGCACATAGCCGATGGTGTAGTAGCTGGAGCCGTTTGCGATGGCTCTCGATACAGCTTCCTGAAAGCCGTTGGTGTTGATGTACTCCTGGCCGCCGGTCGCTTCGGCGATCTGCTTCATTGAGGCTTCTTCGGCCATGGTCTGCTGCATGAACTTCATGTCGTCGTTGGCTGGACTAGGCCTATTGGCCACGGCCGATTGTCTTGAGCCGCCGCGGCCGCCATTGGTGGTGGCGCCCATCAGGTTGGTGGTGGGCGTTTTGGAAACGTCGGCGGAGGGAAGGGTCAAAAGGCCCCGCGCGTCGACGGGGTAAACCGCTACGCGCGCGGCCGAGAGCAGGTTGCTCGTCTCCTCGATCTGCTCGGCATAGCTGCGCATGGCTTCGAAGGGGTCTTCGAGGGTTCCGTCGGGAGCGAGCTCAATGGGGAACGAGCCGGAGAACCAGATCAGGTTCTTGCGGCCGGGGATTGCGCTCAGGTAGCGGGCGAGCTGCTGCATTGCGTCGAGCGTCATGCGCACGCGCTGGTCGGTTTGGAAGGCGGCTATATCGGCCATGAACTGCTGCATGCCGGAGACCGCCTCGGAGTTTGCGCCCATGGTCGCCATGTCGCCGGTGATGGAATCCAGATCGCTGCTGGTCTGCGTGTCGAGCAGAACGGAGGCCTGTGGCGTAGCCTTGCGGTTCTTCAGGGCCTCGACCAGTTGAGCGGGATCGGTGGTGAATCCCTCGATGAGGCGCAGCCGCGTGGAGAGGGTAAAGATGGCCAATGGGGTTCCTGGCGGGAGCTTGCCCATGTAGTCGACCATCCGGCGGCGAACATCCATCTGATTGGCAATGGGAGTGTTCAGCGCATCGAGCAAAAGGACGTTAACTGCCATAGCCGGCGGGTAGATGGGAATGTTGGTCCAGGTATTGGGCGGCAGCGCGAGCGGCTTGGCGGGCGTAGATGGAAGTGGAGCGGGCCTGTGCTCGTCGAAGGAGGAAATAGCCTGTTCGCGGCCGTCCTCGAGGATGCGGAAGTGGCTCTTATCGAGGCCGTGCATGGCGTTGCCGCGGTTGGTTACCACTACATCTACCAGGACGAGGTTGGCGCTGGTTTTCAGCACGGCTGCGGATTGGGCAGGCAGTTGGGCTGCAGGGGTTGCCGACGAGGACTGGGCGGGTTGCGCCGGAGGAGTCTGACTGTGGACGAGTGCCGCATGCATGGAGGCTAACAAGCAGGCAAGAGCAAGTGAGACGATGAAGCGGAATGGAGGCATCGGAAATCCCCCTCAGGATCGATGGTTTGCACACTTGCTTGCTTCCATCTTGCACCAGGCAAGGCCGGTTCTTTGTCAAAAGTAGCGCTTGAGCTTGAGGATCTGCGACTCGAATCCGTACCAGAGCGCGGCGGCCGCAGCAGTGGATGCCACCAGGCGAAAGGCGACGACGGCCAGGTTACCAGGGATGCCGTAGCGGTCCATGCGCGCGTCGAACCAGCCGAAATAAATGAAGGTCATGATGTGGATCATGTAAAGGCCATAGCTGATGCGGCCATAGAAGGCCAGAGGCCCGCGGCGCAGCACAGCGTTGAGGGGGTTGCGTGCGCCGGTCGAGGCGATGGCGGCGAGGACTGCGCCCGCGAAGGCGACCGCCAGTGCGGAGTCGAGAAAGGCAGTGCCGCCGGCGATGGTGGCCGTTGCCGCGAAGCCGACGATCATGCCGCCGATGCCCATCCAGAGCCAGGTGCGGCGGCCGAGCGGGAGCGTGTGCAGGCCGAGCGCCAGCAGGCTGCCCCAGGCGATGCCGTCGAGGTGAATGAGCGTGTGGGTCTTGGTGAGCCATTGCTCTGAAGTGAGGCGCATGAGTGGCGAGCCCACCAGCGCGGCGCAAAGGACGGCAGCGAGAGCCCACGGGCGGCGCAGGAAGCGGACGATCGGAGCCCACAGGAAGTAATACTGTTCCTCGATGGCCAGGGACCAGGTGGGGCCGATGGCCGGAGGAAGCGCGAGATGAAAGAGGTTCTGGACAAAGAAGATGTAAACCAGCCAGGGTGCGGACTTGACGGCTTGCGTGATAGAGGGGCCGATGAACCAGGGAGCGTTCAGATAGACAACGACTAATACCAGCACGTAAACGGGCCAGATGCGCAGAGCACGGCGCCCGTAAAAGTTTTTGAAATAGTGGGGCTTCTCGCGGGACTCAAGCAGGATGGAAGTGATGAGGAATCCGGAGAGAACAAAGAAGAGATTGACGCCCGCCCATCCCCACAAGCTGGCGTAGTGAATCCATGTGCCTTCAAGGCGCGGATGGCAGTGGTAGAACACCACCGCCAGGACGGCAATGCCGCGCAGGCCCTGTAACTCCGGGATATAACTGGGCAGCCAGGTTGGGCGTTGGATGGGCAAGTCGGCAAGTCAGCGAGTTAGCGTGGTTAGCGAGTCGGCAAGTTGGAGTTGGTTGATTCCCAGGTCTCAAATGCGAGACCTGGGGCACCCGGCGTTGAATGGGCAAGTCAGCGAGCCAGCGAGTTAGCGAACGGGTCTCCTTGCGGAGACCCATTCTGTTAGCGGAGTTAACGAGTTAGCCATTGGCCAGTGTCAGCCGGCGGCCAGTTGCTTGGCCCGTTCGGTAGCGCGCATGACGGCTTTGATGAGCGTTACGCGCAGGCCGCCTTCTTCTAATTCGAGAATGCCGTCGATGGTGCAGCCGGCGGGGGTGGTTACGGCGTCCTTGAGCAGAGCAGGATGATAGCCGGTTTCGAGCACCATCTTGGCGGCGCCGAAGGTGGTCTGCGCGGCCAGTTGCGTGGCTGTGTCGCGGGGCAGGCCGACTTTTACGCCCGCTTCGGCCAGGGCTTCGATGATGATGTAGATGTACGCCGGGCCGCTTGCGGAGAGGCCGGTAACGGCGTCCATGTGCTTCTCGTCGACCACCACCGTGCGGCCGACGGTTTCAAAGATGCGCTCTGCCAGTTCCATTTGCGCGGCGGAAACGAAGCGCCCGCGGCAGAGGCCCGCTGCGCCCGCGCCGAGAGCCGAGGGAGTATTGGGCATGGCGCGGATGACGGCGATCTCCAGACCCGCGGCTTCTTCGATGGCGCGGGTTTTAACCGAGGCCGCGAACGAGACCAGCGTCTTGGCGGCCGTGAGCGCGGGACGAATCTCTGCCACGAGGTCGGGCACCTGGAAGGGCTTGACGCCGAGCAGGATCAAGTCGGCCTGGCGCGCGGCTTCAAGATTGTTGGTGCTCACGTCGACGCCCCACTGCGTGCTTAACGCGACGGCGCGCTCCGCGTGAGCAACAGTCGCGTGGATCTGGTCCGCGGCGAACAGGTTCTGCTTCAGGAAGGCCTGCAGCAGGATTCCGCCCATCTTGCCGGCGCCCAGAACGGCCACATGAAGGTTGGGCAGTTGCGCAGGTGCTACGGTGGCCTCAACGGCTATCTCTGCCATTTCTTCCTCGCTTTGCATGAGTTTTGTACGAAACTCAAGGATACTCGCATTGCTGCCCGTTGTGCTGGCGGAGAGCCGCCGGGCGCGATCCTTTCCGAATGATGCGAGCCCGGGAGAGTTTCGCGCCAGACCTACGGGAGATGGACATTCTACTTCGCGGGAGTGGCCTTCTGCGCCGCGATCCACGCGTCGATGCGGGCATCGAGGACATCGAGCGGAAGGGCGCCGGAGTCCAGTACCTGATCGTGAAAGGCGCGGAGATCGAATTTGTTGCCGAGGGCTTTTTTGGCGCGGTCGCGCAACTCAAGGATCTTGAGCTGGCCGATTTTATAGGCCAGGGCCTGGCTGGGCCACGCGATATAGCGGTCGACTTCGGCCTGAACGCTGGTGTCGTCGATGTTGGAGTGATCGTGGAAGTACTGGACCATCTGGTCGCGGGTCCAGTGCTGGCTGTGGACGCCGGTGTCGACGACTAAGCGAATGGCGCGCCAGATGTCGCCTTCCAGCCGGCCGTAATCGGAGTAGGGGTCCTGGTAGAGGCCAACGTCCTTGCCCAGGCGCTCGGAGTAGAGTCCCCAGCCTTCCGAGTAGGCGGTGTAGCCCTGATTCTTGCGGAAGGTGGGAATGTCCTCGAGTTCCTGGGCGATGGAGATTTGCAGGTGGTGGCCGGGAAGGCCTTCGTGGTAGCCCAAGTCTTCCACCTGGTAGAGGTTCCGGTCGGTGGCATTGTAGGTGTTGATGAACAGACGCCCCGGGCGGCTGCCGTCGGGAGCGCCGCGTTCGTAATAAGCGGGGGCGGCGGACTTCTCCGCGTAGTCGGGAACCGGGACCACTTCAAACTTCGCCTTGGGCAGAGTGCCGAAGAGCTGCGGAAGCCGCGCCTGCATGGGCGTGAGGTAGCTGTTCACTGCCGCCAGCAGCGCCTCGCGCGAGGCGGGGTGCAACTTGGGATTGGTCTTGAGGGTGGCTGTGAAGCTCTTCAGGTCGCTAAAACCGAGTTTCTGCGCGATGATCAGCATCTCGGCCTCGTCGCGCTTCACCTCATCCAATCCGATCTGATGAATCTGGTCGGCAGTGAAGTCTGTTGTGGTTGTGCGGCGGATGAGGAATCGATAGTACTTTGCGCCGTCGGGAAGGGAACTGATGCCGGGATCGGTGCGGCCGGCGGGAACGTAGCTGACCTCAAGGAAGCGCGCAAAGCGCAGGTATGCCGGCAACACGTCTTGTGCGATGGCGTCGAGGGTCTCCTTTTTGATGCGCTCCTGATCGAGCGGCTTGATGGAGTCTGGGAACTTCTTCAGCGGCAGCGCCAGCGGCGAGTCCTCGGGTTTCTGCGCGGCCATTGCCTGCACCTGGGCGAGAACTTTTTCCAGCAGGAACCTGGGCGGAACGCGGTGGTCCTCAATGCCGATGGCCATGTTGGCAGTGACCTGGTCGAAGGCTCTGGGAATGGCGTGCAGGCGCGCGATCCAGTCTTCGTAGTCCTTCACATGGGTGAAGCTGAGCTGCGCCACCAGTTGCGGGTACGTGGTGTGGATGCCACCCATTTGATTGACCGGCATCTCCCAGGGTTTGAACTCCGCGGCTTCCTGATCTTCGGTGAGCCGGCGCAGAAGCAGATCGCGGCTGATCTTTTCCTGGTCCGTGAGTCCGGTGGTGTCAACGTCGGCGAGGCGCAATAGGAAAGCCTGCTCGCGCGCGAGACCGTCGTTGTAGGCCTTGACCGAGTAATCGGAGATCTGGTCGTTGTAGCGCTTATCACCCAGACTGGAAGCAAGCTCGGGGTTATGGATGAGATTGTCCTGCCAGTAGTCCTCGAAGACTTGATTGAGCGCCTTGCGGTTGCCTTCGACAGCGGCCGGCGGCGCCTGCGGACGAAGCGCGGGCGTAGAGACGAGAAGAAGGAGTGCGAAAACGGCCAGGAAATGCGAGCGCGCGGTTCTCAACGGGATGGGGCCTCGGGATGAAATCGCCTTTCCGTCGAGTGTAGTTGAAGAGGGGGATAGCGCGAAGGGATTTGAGATTTCGCGCCCTCACGGCAAAATCGAGAACGCCGTGAAGGTGGGGAGCCCGCAACATTCTGATGCCGCTCCTTGATTTCATCCTAGATAGTGAAACGAATTGGGGATAGTGAAACGAACTTGGGAGAGTGAAACGAGCTGGGGAGAGTGAAACGAACTGGGGATCGTGAATCGAGTCGAGTTAGCGGTTTAAACAAAAATTCATTGATCCGAGAGACACAGTGATCGATATCACATTACTGCAGTCATCACGCATTCAAACTATTGATTGAACTCACTGAAAGAGAGTTCCCCAAGTGACTCAATAGTGTCATTTCGGATGCCCTCGATAGTGCCAACTCTGATGCCCTCTATAGTGCCATATCGGAAGCTGCCATTTTCGCGTCTAATATGTTGAAAGTGGTTTGATCGGTAGTTGCCCATTGGGAGGATTGCATGCCCGCTCACTTGCTCGACGAAGTCTTGATGAGTCCCGCTTCCTGGGACGCTGGCGAGAAGCGAGAGAGTATGCTTGCCGCCCTGAAAGAGGAGCTGGCCTGCCTGCGCTTTTCAGTTCTTCTCACGGCAAAATGGGAACGCTCGGGCGTGGGGGATGCGGAGCGCCGCAAGGAACTCCGCGCCGAACTTGCCAGCCTGCGCCGCGGCTACTCCGAAAAGATCGACGAGATCGCCATGGCTTTCTCCGTTCAAGACGCAATGGAAGCGCAAGCAGAGGTTGAACGCACAATCACTCTTCCATTGAGCACGCCGCCGTCCCCGATGTTGAACGAATACGACCAGCTTCGGTTTTAGTTGCAGACTCCCGTCTGCCGGCAAGCGTGTACCCGGCGCCAACATACCCGACTGCAAAGAGACCTGCGCGATGCTTCGAGCGTGGCACTGCTCAACCTTGCTACGTAAAGGCACTGACTCTGAGAGGCCTGTCTAGGGTGTTCCGGTGGCAGTGACGACCGCCTGCGCCCAGCCCATCGCGCTCCAATGCGATTCCGCAACAAAGCTCTCCGGCAGTCGCATCCGCTTGCATAAGGCGGAGGTTTCCTCCCAGTTTCCGGCCTCGACCGCGAGAGCGACCTTGTAAATGGGAGCCAGGTTGCCTGTCTCTTTCAACAAGACGGAACGAATGTCCTGTTCGAGCGGCAGAGCTTCGACCACCTTCGCCATCGGAATTCCCAGGATTGAATCCATCAAAGAAAGGAGTCCGAGCAGAAACAGATCTGCGTCGTCGTGTTTGACTTTCGCGCCAAGCAACTCAATGAAGCGGGCGCGAACCAGCGCGGAAAGCACCAGATCGGAAGGCCGGTCCTGCGTCAACTCGAGCATCACTGCGAGGCGGCACCATCGACGCAGTTCGGCTTCGCCAAGAATGATCAGCGCATGCCGCAAAGAGTGGATCCGGTTGCAGAATGCGAACGCGGCAGAGTTGAGATAGCGCAACAGCCGGAAACAAAGCGTGGCGTGGGTCTTGATGGCGTCTTCGACCCCGGGCAAATCGAGATCCGGTTTGGAAATCTCCTGAAGCAGACGCAGCGCGGTGACGCGGCTGGCGGACACCCCGCGTGCCTGCATCAACTCAGGCTTGCGGAAGAAGTAGCCCTGAAAGAACTGGAACCCGGCTTTTTTTGCAAATGCGAACTCTTCCCGCGTTTCCACCTTTTCCGCCAGCATGCGGCATGTGGAGCTGCCGAACCTCTTCACGATGCCGGCTGCATCCACCAGGGAAGTCTGCTTCAGGTCGACTTTGATGAAGTCCGCGAGGTACGCGAGGGCTGCTCTTGGGTCGTCGACGACGAAATCATCGAGTGCAATCCTGTAGCCGGCGGCCTTCAACTCGCGGCAGGCTTCAAGGACCTCCTCATCCGGCGTGACGGTTTCCAGGATCTCTACGATTACCTTTTCCGGTGGAAGGACGGTGATGTCTCCGTTGAGAAGGATGTCGCGCGTGCAATTGATGAATGCCAGACGCTTGTCGCAAAGGGTATCCAGGCCCTGCAGGCTCGACACATCGATCACCGAACGTGTGGCGTCGTTGGGGTCGGCAGACTTGAAGTAGTTCTCAACCCCGGAACGAAACAGCAGTTCATATCCGATGACCGCTTCGCTCGCAGAGAGAATCGGCTGGCGCGCCGTGTAACGAACCGGTGCTTGAACATTATCGATGGAAGGAGAATCTGTCATGGCCTCTCCCTCAATAAAACCTGGCGCTTCATAAAACTTACCTTTCACTTCGGCTCTTGAATCTGCCGGTCAGAGCCGTTTCCGGCACAAGAAAATCGTTGCGCGCCGGGCAATGCGGCGTCGCTCAACAAATAAGACAGCGGCGATGGGGAAAGATCGAGGCTGCTCGCGGGGAAGAATCGGTTCAGCTATCTACATGTTTCGAGATTCTCCCTGCACCTGAGCCTTCTGAATTTAGGCATCGGCATACTTGCCAGGACGCGCGCTGCGATGCTGCCGCCGTGGGCGGGATCAACAAACAGGGTTTGACCAAGGAAATGGACAGTCCCTCTTCGCTGAGATTCCAACTCCGCTTCGCAGAACGGATCGACATCAAACGCCAGACCATAGAGGGGCGCATTCAAGAAATAGAATGTATTGCCGCCAAGAATCGAACCCATCGCGTGACGCCAATCCATTTCTCTCAATTCGCGTGCCTCAATTCCTTGCTCAACTGTTTCTTTCATTTTCCGCAGCCATGGCGAGAAGAGGTCGACAGCCAGAATCGATGCGAACTCACGCTTCCCGGCCCAGAATCGAAGCAACTCCTGCTGCAAGAGGCTCTGGGCCTCCTGATCTCGGATGTATCGATCGAAGTGAATCAGCGCGGCGCGGAGTACGCGTTCAGCCGGGCTGGCTGAAGACTCCAGAATCGACTTCGATTCGTTCACATATCTTTCAACGGCGTTCATAATCACCGCTTCGTACAGGCCAATCTTGTTTTTGAAGTAGTAGTACAGCAGGGACGTGTTGACCTTTGCCGACTCCATGATCGAAGCCGTGCTTGCGCCGTCAAAGCCTTTTTGACCGAATTCCCGGCTGGCAGCATGGAGGATTGCGTTCCTGGTGTGGTCTGCCTGCTCCTTGCGTACGTTTGTGTGCTCGCTCATATTTTGATTGACTACTCAATCAATGAGACGCCGAAACTTTGCGGGGGGTTGCCCAACGCTTTGGCGGAGCTTTTGTCCCCGGCGCGGCTGGCTTTTGGGAGCTCTGGAAGGGTTAAGTGCAGCGGGGCTTTGCAGTTATAAATCGATGTGGTTAGGAGTTTGCTTCCAGGCAAGGGCCGGGATCTGCTGTGCATACCACATGGTGGAGGGAGCTGCGACGAGGCGGCTTTGCAGCGACACCTCAAGGGGGAGCGAGGCGGACGTTTTTTCAGATTCTTGAGCGGATGTGGAGGGAGGTTGCATCCCGGTGAGGTGCCGCAAGCGGCTTTCTCCCCGAAGCCTCGGAGATTCGTACGGCCGATGAGCCGGGATTACACCATTCCAAGCTTCCTGAATCTTCAGGAGCGGCGCCGGTTGGCCTTTCAGCGTTTCTTCGACTGCGAAGACGATTGGCTGTTGCCGGGCATTGTCTTCTGCGCTGCCGCAGAATTCGCCCATTCCCGCGATGCGCCCGATTACGGCACGGTCGGTCTGTGCCACGCTTCGGCCAAGCTGACGAACTCCTGGTGGAATCGCGCTAGTTCTCTAACCACTTGATTTCGCACTTTGAGGTTCGTGGTTTCCCACCCTTTCGCCAGGAAAAAGGCGAAAGGATGGGGCACGGAGCGGGTAAAGAATAAGTGGTCAGAAACCTAATGGGCGAGGATGGTCTGGTTGGCGAGGATGCGGTAGAGGGTGGAGCGGCTGATGCAGAGCTGGCGGGCGGCGCGGAGCTTGTTGCCGCGGTTGAGCTCGAGCACGAACTCGACGTGGTGGCGAATGACCGCATCGAGAGAGAGACTGTCGACGCGGGTGGCCGGCTGTATGACGGGGCCGGGGACTTCCGGACCGCCGGGCAGGTTGAGGTCCTCGGCTCGGATGACGCCGTTGACGGCATCGAGCAGCGCGGTTTCAAGCACGGAGGCGAGTTCGCGCACATTGCCGGGCCAATTGTGCTGCAGAAGACGGGCCAGCGCGCCGGGACCGAGCGAGACAGGGCGCTGCTGGTAGCGGGCGCAGATTCTCTCCAGCAGAGATTGAGCGAGCGGAGCGATGTCTTCGCGGCGAAGGCGCAGTGGAGGAATGGCGAAGCGCACGGCGCTCAGGCGGAAGGCGAGGTCAGGCAGAAGCAGGCCCTGACCGGCCATCTGGCGGAGCGAGG
>CAYUJM010000111.1:0-14358 GCA_964445025.1 uncultured Occallatibacter sp.
ATGCGGCCGGGGTCACGCTGCCCGGCATGCCGTGCATCATCGCCGGGCACAATGAGCACGTGGCCTGGGGCTTTACCGCGCTATACGGCGACGTGCAGGACCTGTACATCGAGAAGCTCGACGGCAAGGGGAACTATGAGGCCAACGATGCGAGCTGGAAGCCCCTGGCCGTGGACCATGAGGTGATCAAGGTGCGCGGCGGCGAGGATGTGCAGCTCGACGTGCAGTCAACTTCGCACGGGCCGCTGTTGAATCCGATTCTGCCCAAAGAGACGCGGCCGATAGCCCTGAAGTGGACCCTCCACGATCCGGCGTTCAACGCCCTCCCGCTCTTCGAGATGAATACCGCCTCGAACTGGACGGAGTTTTCCGCCGCTCTCAGCGCGTGGAACTGGCCGACGCAGAATGTGGTGTACTCGGACGATCAGGGACACATTGCGTACCATGCCGTAGGGCGCGTGCCGATCAGGCCGGGTGGTCTTGGGCCGACCGCCATACCGGTTCCACATGACTTGAAGAACCCCGGACACGAGTGGCAGGGCTACATCCCTTTCGACAAGATGCCCAGTTCCGTCGATCCGCCATCGGGCTTTCTGGCGACCGCAAACTCGCGCGTCGCATCTGACGGCTTTCCGGGACCGCTGACGCTGGAGTGGGCCGACCCATATCGCATCCAGCGCATCTACAAGGCTCTGCAGGGGCGCGACAAGCTCACCCCACAGGATATGCTGGCCGTGCAAACCGACGTCTACAGCGAAGTCGATCAGGAGATCGGCCATCGTCTGGCTTACGCAATCGATCACACGCCGGGCTCCGACGATCGCCTGCGCAAGGCCGCCGACCTGATGCGATCCTGGGACGGCCGCTTGACCACGGACTCCGCAGCCGCCTCCATCGTGACCAAAGCGCGCTACGCATTTTGGCCGCTGATTCTTGAGCCAAAGCTTGGCAAGGATGCCGGAGAATACCACTGGTCCGAGTCCAACTTCGCGGAGGAAGAGATCATCATGCACGGCAGCGCGGACTGGCTGCCGCCGGCCTATAAGAACTGGGACGCGCTGCTGACTGCGGCTGTGCGCAAGGGCATGGATGACGCGAAAGCTCCGGGCGATGTGTCGTTCTGGCGCTACGGAAGCTGGCATGTGGTGGATATCGAGCACCCGCTGGCCGGCTCCCTGCCGATCATTGGCCGCATTGCGGGAACCGGGCCCCAGCCGCTGAGCGGCGACACCACCACCGTGAAGCAGGTGGGCCGCGACTTCGGCCCCTCGCAGCGCTTCACCATGGACTGGAGCAATATCGACGGATCGACGGAGGACATTGTTTTGGGCGAGAGCGGCGACCCCTATTCCTCGTACTTCCAAGACCAGTGGGACGACTACTATGGGGGAACCACCTTCGCCTTCCCATTTACTCCGCAGGCCGTGGCTTCGCAAACCCGGCACACGCTACGCCTGCTGCCATGAACCTGCCCCCCGCACGCCGCTGGCTGGGCCCGGCACTCATCCTGCTCGCCGCGGGTGTGGCTACAGCCCCCATCCTGCTGCACGGGTCCTTTTGCGGCGACGATTTCGAGTTCCACGCTGTTTCCTGGTTCGACGCGCAGCAGAGCTGGCTGCACGGAATCCCCTACCCGCACTGGATGCCCAGCGCCAACTACGGCGCGGGCGAGCCGCGCTTCATGTTTTATCCGCCGCTCACCTGGATGCTGGGAGCGGCGCTGGGGTTCGTGCTGCCCTGGCAGTTTGTGCCTGTCGCGCTCGTCTTCCTTTTCCTGGCCGGCACTGGACTCGCCGTGCGCGCATTGGCGCTTGAGGCTCTATCCGACGCGCCGGCAACGATGGCCGGCTGTGCCGCGCTCTTCTCCGGGTTCGCCCTTTTCACTGCGTATGAGCGGACAGCCTTTGCCGAGCTCACAGGCGGCTTCTGGATTCCTCTGCTGCTGCTCTTCGCCCTGCGCGATTGCAAGAGCAATGCGCCGCTTGTGCGTCGCGCCCTGGACGGTTCGACTCTTCCCATGGCACTGCTCTTCTGTGGCGCGTGGATCTCAAACGGTCCAGTCGGCGTTATGGCCAACTATCTGATTGCGTCAGTCGCCCTGACCGCCAGTCTGCTGGTCCGATCCTGGGCGCCCCTGCTGCGCGCCTCGATTGCCGCCGGCCTGGGAATCGCGCTGCCTGCCCTGTATTTGATTCCTGCCGCGTCGGAACAGCGCTGGGTGGATCTGCGCGCGGCCATCGACTACCCCGTCTTCAACATCGAGAACAACTGGCTCTTCGCCCGGCACACCGACCCCTTGCTGGCACCTTTCGGCAAGGTGCTCGACCGGGCCTCGCTGCTGGCGGTCGGCATGATCACCGTCGCCTTGCTGAGCCTGCTGGTTTTGTTCCTGCGCCGCGAGCGCTTGACTCATAGCGGTTCAGCGCCTTCTTCTCTGCAGATGCAATCGAGCGGCGTCATCTTCCGCCGCAGTTGGTGTATTCCGCTGGCGCTGATTCCCGCAGCGGTTCTATTTCTCCAGTTCCCTGTTTCCCTGCCTGTTTGGAATCTGCTTCCCAAACTCCGCTTCCTGCAATATCCCTGGCGTTGGGTTCTGGTTCTGGAGGCCCCCATGGCGATCTTCCTTGCCGCCGCCGCCTGGCCCTCCCGATCGGCTGGGAACTTGAAGCGAGCCATTGTCGCCGGCGCCTGCGTCCTATTTTTTCTCGTGACCACCGCCTTTGCGGCAAGAACCTTCCTGCGCGTTTGCAAGGAAGGAGACACCGTGGCGGACCTTTTACACATGTATCGTGGAGGCGGAGGCCTGGAGGGAACGGACGAATACGAACCCCCCGACGCCGATCACTGGAAGATCGCTACCGCGTTGCCCGATGCCTGTTTCACCGCTGACTCTAGCACAGCGCTGGGAATAGTCGGCCCGGGAGAATTGATTCCCAACTGGCGCGCGGGGCAAGGCAGTTGCGAGGCAACCGCGACCGCGCAACTCCGCCAGCCGGAGCGCTTGCGCATTGCCATGGTCACGCCCCATGCCGGCTTTCTGATTTTGCGCCTGCTGCGCTACCCGGCCTGGCGCGTCACCATCAATGGGCGCCCGGCCAGCCCATTGCCGCAGCGCGACGACGGTCTCATCGCTGTCCCCGTCCCGCTCGGCCCGGTGAACGTGGCGGTGGACTGGGTCACCACGCCGGACGCGCTTGCCGGCCGCTGCTTGAGCGGCCTGGGGCTGCTGTTGCTTGCCGCATTGGCTCTGGTGGAACGGAGACTCTTGCAGTCTCGGTTATCATGATTGGAATCCCTGGTCATTTGAGGTCCCCGTTTCAGGAATGTGCGTAGCCTGTCCTGGCGACCGCTGAAGAGCATGCGAATCCATGAATGAATCCACCATGATCCGGCCGGAGCAGGTGATACAGGAGACGTCTGCCGCCGCGGAGAGAACGGGGCGGCCTGCGGGCGCGATTCGTTGGGCGCGATTCGCCGGCCCGGCTCTGATCCTGCTGGCTGCGGCCATCGCCGCCGCGCCCATCTGGATTCATGGACCCGTCGCGGGCGACGACTTTGAATTCCACCTCGTTTCGTGGCTCGACGCTCAGCATAGCTGGCGGCATGGAATCCCTTACCCGCACTGGGCGCCCAGCGCCAACTTCGGGGCCGGTGAACCTCGCTTCATCTTCTATCCGCCACTCACATGGATGCTGGGCGCGGGGCTTGGCCTGGTTCTTCCCTGGACGCTGGTTCCTGTTGCCATGACGTTTCTTGTCCTGGCGGGCACAGGTTTTGCAACCCGCGCACTCGCCCGCCGAGTGATGCCCGGCGCGCCGGCAACACTGGCCGGTTGTGCCGCGCTCTTTTCTGGGTACGCCCTATTCAGCGCTTACTATCGCATGTCCTTCGGGGAGCTCTGCGGCGGCTTCTGGATCCCTCTTTTGCTCCTTTTTGCTTTGCGCGACCGGAACTTGACGGCCTCCGCCTGGCGTCGCGCCCTGGACGGTTCCGCCGTTCCCCTGGCGTTGGTTCTGGCAGGGTGCTGGCTCTGCGACGCCCCGCTCGGCGTGATGGCCAGCTATCTGCTCGCCGCCGTTGCGATGGCATCCGCTCTGCTGGCCCGCTCCTGGTTCCCGGTGGTGCGTTCCGCGATTGCAGCCGTATTGGGAATCGCGCTCTCCGCGCGCTATCTGATTCCCGCCGCCTGGGAGCAGCGCTGGGTGGATATCCAGCAGGCTGCCGGCGTAAACGGCGATCCAGGCCTGGTGATTGAGAATAACTGGCTCTTTCCGCACCACACCGATCCTGTGCTGAGAGGGCACGACCAGGCGCTTCACTTCATCTCGCCGGTGGCCGTCTTCATGATCGCGCTGGCCACGTTCAGCCTGTTCACCCTCTGGATGCGCGGCAGGCTCTCGGTCGCGAGCAGACACGCGGACTCGGCGCCAGGCATAAGAAACGTTGCGGAGAACCAGCCACTGGCCCGGCACTGGTGGGTTCCGCTGGCGATGATTCCACCGGTTGTTCTCTTTCTCCTGTTCCCCGTCTCGCTACCGGTCTGGAACCTGCTTCCAAAGCTCCGCTTTCTCCAGTTCCCCTGGCGCTGGCTGGTGGTTGTCGAGGCTCCCATGGCCATCTTCTTCGCCGCGGCCGTCTGGCCTGGCAAATCCAGGAGGCGCTGGATCCGTCCGGTGGCCGCCTGTGTGTGCGCTCTGTTCTTCCTGGCCGCAACGGTCTTCGCCGCGGGGAATTTCTTCCGCGATGCTCCGGAGGACGACGACTTTGTCACCCTTCTGGCCAAATACAGCTCCGGTGCGGGATTTGTGGGAACCGACGAATACGCCCCCAGAGGCGCCGATAACTCGGCGGTGGCCATCGGGCTGCCCGACGCATGCCTGACCAACGATTCCGATACGGATTTGGGCGTTGCCGCCACTCCGAAAGACAATCCCATCTGGCGAGCGGAACAAGGCAGCTGCACCGCAATTGCAACCGCGCAGGTGCGCCCGCCGGAACATCTGCGCGTTGTGACGGTCGCCGCTCATTCCGGCTTCCTGATCCTGCGCCTGCGCAGCTATCCGGCCTGGCGGGTCACTTTGAATGACCGGCAGGCCACCAATCTGCCCGCGCGGCTGGACGGCCTGATTGCCGTGCCTGTGGAACAAGGGCCTGTCGATCTGACGGTGGACTGGACCACCACCCCCGACATCATCGCCGGCGGTTGCGTGAGCTTTCTGGCTCTCGCAGCGCTCATCAGCCTGGCTCTGATCGAACGCAACCTGGCGCGGTCCCGGCCATCCTGATGCGAATCCCGCGCCCCGCACAGCCCACCGTGGGATATTCATAGTGAAGCACCTTATGGCCTTTTCGAGCCTCCCATCCAGATCGGACAGAATATTGCGGCCCTCGCCCGGCGCGGGAACGGGAACTGGCGAACCGTTTCGCTGGAGCCGGGCCACGGGCCCAGCGGTCATCCTGCTCGCCGCGGCAGTTGCTACCGCGCCACAGGTTTGGCGTGGCAACTCCTGCGGCCACGACTTCGACATTCATCTTGTCTCCTGGTTCGACTGCCTCAACAGTTGGCGCCACGGAATCCTGTATCCGCAATGGACGCCGAGCCCAAACTACGGCGCCGGCGAGCCGCGTTTCATCTTCTATCCGCCGCTGACCTGGATGCTTGGCGCGGCGCTGGGCCTGATCCTGCCCTGGCAACTGGTCCCCATCGTTCTGACTTTTCTGCTGCTGGCTGCGATGGGCCTGGCCACGCGCGCCCTCGCCAGGCGCGTTCTTGACGACGCGCCCGCAACTCTGGCCGGCTGCGCGGCTCTGTTTTCGGGCTACGCGCTGTTCACCGCCTACGAGCGGTCGGCATTCGGAGAAATGACAGGGTTCTGGATTCCGCTTCTGCTCCTGCTGATCCTGCGCAGCAGAAATGCATCCGGCCCGCTGTGGCAGCGCGCATTCGACGGCTCCGCCACACCGCTCGCTCTGGTCGTGGCCGGCGCATGGTTGTCGAATGCTCCGCTCGGCGTCATGGCCAGTTACCTGCTCGCCGCCGTGGCGCTCGTTGTTGCCATTCTGCAACGCTCGTGGGCGCCCATTCTGCGCGCCGCCACCGCTGCCGTCCTTGGCATTGGGCTTACGTCGTTCTATCTCGTGCCCGCCGCGTGGGAGCAGCGCTGGGTGGACATAAGACAGGCCGTAGACGATCCGCTAATGAAGATCGAGAATAGCTTCCTTTTTGGCAACTCGGCAGACCCGCAGCTTGAGTTGCACAACTTCGAACTGAGACGCGTCTCCATCATCGCCGTGGTGATGGTCGCGATTGCGCTGGGCGGCCTGGTCGTGGCGTGGCGGCGGAAAACTCTGCCGGCAGATCGCCGCTGGTGGATTCCATTCGCCCTCATCCCGATAGCAGTTCTGCTTCTACAGTCCCCCATTTCGCAGCCCATCTGGAATCTGCTTCCGAAGCTCCGCTTTCTTCAGTTCCCCTGGCGCTGGCTGGTGGTTCTGGAAGCGCCTATGGGAATCTTCTTTGCCGCCGCTGTCTGGCCGCGCCCCGGCGCCCGCCGCTGGCTGCGCATAGCCATTCCGGCCGTCTGCGGGGCACTGTTTCTATCCTCCACGGCCATTGCCGCCCTTTCCTTCTTTCAGACTTGCGACGACGAGGATGCCATGGCTCCCATGGTCAAGGCGTACCAAAGCGGCGCGGGGTTCGAGGGAGTCTACGAGTACACCCCGATGGGCGCAGACGACGGCATGGTGGCAACCGGACTGCCGGATGCGTGTCTCGTAACCGATCCGGACACCACTCTCGGCGTGCTGAATACTCCCGGCGCCAATCCCGACTGGTGGGTGGAGCAGAAGAGTTGCGATGCGACTTACTCTTACCTTCGCAAGGCCGGAAGACCTATGGAGCAAGTCAACCCGGAGCATCTCCGCATCCGCGCCGTTATGCCTCACGCCGGCTATCTGATCCTCCGGCTGCACACTTACCCGGCCTGGCTGATCACGCTCAACGGCCAGCCCGCGGGACAGTTTGCCGACCAGTCTGCCGGCCAGGCCGAGCCCCGCCAGGATGGCCTGGTTGCGATTACCGTGCCGCAAGGGCAGGTTGATCTGGCAGTGGACTGGACCACCACTTCAGATGTCGTGGCAGGGCGCTTGCTCACCCTGCTTGCTCTGCTCCTTGTCACAGGCCTGTGTGTGCTGGAGCGGCGCAGCGGCTTGTCCCGACGCAGCGGTTTATCATGAAGTGAATGGCCGTCGATGTGAAATCGCTGAACAATGAGGCCGCGGAACTCACCGACCGCGCACTGGAAGAGCTGCTTCCGGCCGCTACTGCCGTCCCCGCTTCGATCCATGGAGCCATGCGCCACTCCACCTTCGCCGGCGGCAAGCGCCTGCGCCCCTTGCTCGCTTACCAGGCCGCGGTCACCATTGCCGGCAAGCTTCCCAGAGGTATCGAACGGCTGGGCGCAGCCATTGAGATGCTGCACACCTACTCACTCATCCACGATGACCTGCCGGCGCTCGACAACGACGACTTGCGGCGCGGCAAACCCACCTGCCACGTAGCTTTCGGGGAAGCCATCGCCATACTGGCCGGCGATGCCCTGCAGACCCGCGCTTTTGAGGTGCTGGCAGGGCTCGACACTCCGCCCGCAGCTACCGTGCAGATCATCGGCCTTATCGCCAATGCGGTGGGGACCGTCGAGGGCATGATCGGCGGCCAGGTTCTGGACATCGAAAGCGAGCACAGCAAGCCAACAGCGGAGCTGGTCGACGCCATCCACCGCGCCAAGACGGGCGCCCTCATCCGCGTCAGTGTCGTCACCGGAGGCGTTTACGCCGGGGCAACCGCGGACGATGTGGCTCGCCTCGACCTCTTCGGCCGCAAAGCAGGTTTGGCCTTTCAGATTGCCGACGATGTGCTCGACATGACTCAGGACTCGGCCCACCTTGGCAAGACCGCAGGCAAGGATCTGGCCACGGAGAAGGTCACCTGGCCGGCCGTCTTTGGCATTGAGCAGAGCCAGCGGCACGCCGAGACGCTCATCGAAGAAGCCTTCGCCGCCCTCGCGCCCTACGGGTCGCGCGGCAACGGCTTGAAGGCCGTTGCGCGATACCTGGTCGAGCGCAAAAATTAAAAATGCTCAGCGAAGACCAAATCCTGACCGCGCTGCGCGACTGCTACGACCCGGAAGTGAAGCTGAACCTCGTCGATCTGGGGTTGATCTACGGAGTCGCCACCGGACCCGATCCGGATTCGACCAAGGCCTGGCCACGCCAGTGGGTGAAGGTGACCATGACGCTGACCACGCCCCAGTGCCCGGCCAGCGGCCTTATCTTCGAGCAGGTCAACAACCGCCTGGCCGGAATCCCCGACATCAGCAAGGTCGAAGTCGATCTGGTGTGGGAGCCGAAATGGACCCCTCACCGCATCAGCGAGACGGGAAGACGACAACTGGGAATTTAAGCGCTCCTTGCGGCGCGCGCTACTTGCTCAGGACCTTGGCCAACCGGGCGCGCTGGTTTTCAAGCTCCGTTACCGACGACTCGACCTTGCCCAGCAAGTTTTGCGTCGTGTCGATGTATCCGGGCAGGGCATCCCACCACGCACGCACCGTGTCCTGCTGGTCGAGCAGTGCCAGCGCTGTGCCGGAAGCCGCGGTCATCAGCCCGGCTCTGCGATAGCCCGCCAGCAGCAGCAACCCACCTGCCAGCAAGCTCCCGCCAGCGGCAATCCGAGCCCAATTCGTGCGCTCCGGACCGCAGCTGGACCGCTCGATCCGGGGTTCCTTCTCCGGTGGGGAAAGTCGTACAACGGCCATGATTTCTCCTTTTTCGCCCGCGCCTGCTATGCTGCATCGGGCTGCGGTACATCATTATCGCCCGCGCGGTCGCGCCGTGGGAAGCATCGGATTCGGCAGGTATCGCCGGGCACTTACCGGCTCCCGGCCTAGCAGCTCTCAGGCGAGCGGTCCTCAGTCCAGATCGAAATCCCTGAGCGGCTTGCCCTCGGGAGCATCCTTGGCTTTGCGCAGAGCCTCGGCGAATTTCTTTTCCAGCAAATCCGCCTTGTTCCGCTCCGCATCCACACTCTGGCGGAAGATCGACTCCTTGCGCTCATCCTGGGCCCGCATGGCTTGCGCCGCCGTCTCCAGGTCTTCAAACATCCGCTTGCGCGGCGCCGAGGTGTGGCTCACCACCAACCCCGTGGCCGCATCGATCCTCAGCATGGCCGCGCAATCGGGACATGCCACCTCGAAAATCTTTTCCTTCGCTTTGGCCATTTCAATTCAGAATTGTAAGCCACCCTGGAAGGTCCTGCACAGTATCCCAGCAATGACTGCGCGCGCAGCGTACCGAATTCAGCCGTACACTCTCCAGATCCGGACAAAGCGCCCACTTCTGAGATTTGCTCTCTAGGGTCTTCGCCCCGTGGACATGCAGAATCACCCGGCGGTACGAGGTCAGCGGCGGAGTTCCCTCTCCCGTCACCGCGAGAATGATGTGCGCCGTGCCTACACCCTTGCACGGCATCAACCCCGGCAGCCACATGGGCCGGCAAGCCGCATCGGCCCGCACAGTTACCCGCGCAGTCTCCGCGTCGGTCAGTGTCACGGCAGCCAGGTTCCCATCTGCGCTGCCCGCCTCCGCGTAGTGAAACCACTTGTAATGGAGACCGTGCCCATCCGGGTCCTTGCTTGCACCAGCGTCAAGGGTGATGGCCTGACCCACCGTCACATCCATCTCCAGCGGCGCCGTTCCCGGCTCGCCGTTCACCACCGCTTTAGGCTCGTGGCTGGCATGGGCAAAGTCCCCTATCGTCCAGCCGACACGCGCAGCAAAGTCGTTCTGGAAGGCCTCGCGCCAGCGCCAGATGGTCGCCTGGTCGCTCACGTGCTGCTTTCCGTCAGCGTCCACAACCGTGTCCTGCGAGGTCACGCGTGCAAACTCGTCCCCGCCCTGGGTCCAGATGGCGTGCGTCTCGCCATACGGCTGGCGGTACATGTACCGCCCTCCCCAGCCGCCCCAATCCGGCCGGCGGTAAGCATTCAGACCGTTGTCGATCAGCCCCAGATACGACGGCGTGTCTCCTTCCATGATGAACAGAAAGCGTGGATACAGCTTGCCCAGCGGCCCCTTGCGAATATGCGCCTCGAGCCATTCGTTCGTCACGGTTGTAAAGTCTGCGCCGTCCCCATTGCGGTAGTAGGCGTCCCCGCTGATTCCGGTCCACGTCGCGTAGGCATACTCGCCGCCGGTTGCCGTCGACGGCGTCCCAACCCAGAACAGCGCCGGGAATTCGCGCCGCAGCCACGGGCCCGCGTCGTCCTGATCGGAGATGGCGCTCACCCGCAGCCGGCCAACCAGCTTTGCGGTCTCCTCTTGCGTGTGGCCGGCGCGCAGATCGATCAGTGCCTGGGCAAGCGTGTTGGCGCCGCCCCATAAACAAATCCACAGCGGCCTCGCGTCCTCACGCTCCACGGCCCGGACAATCGCTTTCGACCCCTCAGTCGATTTCCCCTCGCCTGTCGACGCCATCCCATAGCCGGTCTGCCCGGCGTATACGCGGCTCATCAACGCATCGGCCTCCGGCCAGCCCTGTGCATTCAGCATCAGGTTTGGCCGCACTTGCCCGTATGCCTCCACCAGCTTGCGCATTGTCTCGGGATGAATCGCCGCCTTCTGCCACGTCGATGTGGAGGCAACCAGTCCCTCAATGTCGAGTTCGTTCGAGTAGAGCAGCAGCCTCACCAGCGACATCTGGTCGTCTGGCTCATTGCCGATGTCGCTGATGACGATCATCCTCGGCTTACCCTGAAAGTTATCCACGTGTGTTGCCGGCAGCCCCTGTCCCGCAAGCAACCCCGCGCCCACCGTCGCCAAGCCTACCAATGCCGCCATCAAGCTCCTGCAGCGCCTATCCATGCCAATCGCCTTTCACCCGCGCCTTGAACACCAAAACCATGAATCCATCATTCTGAACCCTGAGGCTACCCGGTGCCAACGTGGTCTCGGTCAAGCCCGCCGGGAAGAAACAGTCTTTCACTCTTGACAAAGTCTTATCAGGTGCCTATATTTAGAAAGTTGTCTAATTACACGGATGCCTAACAATCCATGAGCAGCAACGAAGCCTTCAAAGCCCTCGCCGATCCCACCCGACGCGAGATTCTCGCCCTGCTCCGCCGCGGCGAGCAGACGGCGGGCGCGCTGGCCGAAGAGTTCGATATGACCAAACCCTCCATGTCGCACCACTTTGCGGTGTTGAGGGAGGCTGACCTGATTACCAGCCGCCGCGAAGGCCAGCAGATCTGGTACGCGCTCAACACCACAGTGGTGCAGGACGTTCTGGCCTGGGCCATGGATCTGTTGGGCGATGGCAACAAGACCAAGGGAGCCAAGAAGAAATGACTCGCAAAATCTTCATCCTCGAATCCCTCCTCACGGCGGCAGCGCTGGCGGCCGTTCTAGTCGCCTATCCCCACCTCCCGGCGACCGTCCCGGTCCATTGGGACATCCAAGGGCGTGCCGACAGATTTGGCCCGGCATGGGAACTCTTCATCATTGGCCCGGGATTCATGGCACTGATGATGATGCTCACCTGGATCCTGCCATGGCTCTCGCCCAGGAATTTCCAGGTGGATGCCTTCCGCGCAACCTATCGCCAGATCATGATCATGCTGTTTGCGCTTGCCGGTTATCTCTCGGCGGTCATGATCTGGTCGGCACTTGGACACGCCATCAACCAGGGGCGGGCCATCATCGGCGGGGCCTGCCTGCTGATTGCGCTGCTAGGCAACCTGATGGGGAAGGTCCGGCGCAACTTCTACATCGGGGTCCGCACCCCGTGGACGCTGGCGAGCGAACGCGTGTGGTACGCCACGCACCGATTCGCGGCAAAGACATTCGTAGCAGGCGGGCTTCTGGGCCTGGCACTGGTGATACTTGGCCTGGACAGCTGGCCGATCTACGTTTTGCTGGCCGGCGCTCTGGCCCCCGTGCTCTATTCACTGGTCTACTACAAGCAACTCGAACATCGCGGCGAACTTGACGCCGAACCGGCGCACAAGCTCTGATCCCATGGAAGCCTCCGGGCGAGTGTTAATATCCCATGCAAACGTGCTCTCTTCCGTCTGGAGATCGCCAATGAAACCGCCGTTGTTCATCCGAGGTCTTTCCTCAATCGTTCTCGCGCTTGTTTTCCTGCTTCCGGCAGCCTGCGCCCATGCTCAGAACAAGAAGGACGAAGCACCCAAACCCGCCGCGCCCACCGCGATCGACGGCACATGGCTCGGCAGCCTGGACGCTGGCGCTATCAAGCTGCGCATCGTCTTCAAGATCGCCAACACCAACGACGGCCTGACGGCGCAGATGCAGAGTCCCGACCAGAGCCCCGTATGGATACCTGCGACCTCCGTTGCACGCGACGGCAATGCCGTCACCATCACGCTCAAGTCTCTGGGTGTGGTGTTTGACGGCAAGCTCGCCGGCGATTCCGGCTCCATCGACGGCACATTTACTCAAATGGGAAGCCCGCTCGCGCTCAATCTCAAACGCGTCAAGGACCAATCGGAGCTTGAAGTCCAGCGTCCGCAGAATCCCGTCAAGCCATATCCTTATCGCGAAGAAGAGGTCAGCTACGCCAACAAGGCCGCGGGCAACACGCTGGCAGCTACGCTCACCATTCCTCCCGGCAAGGGACCGTTCCCGACCGTCTTGCTGGTCGTTGGCTCCGGCCCGCACGACCGCGACGAGAGCCTGCTGGGCCACAAGCCGTTTCTGGTGCTGGCAGACTATCTCACCCGCCACGGAGTCGTTGTGCTGCGCGCCGACAAGCGCGGCGTGGGCAAATCCACGGGGAATTACGAGACGGCCACCACCCTCGATTTTGCCACCGACGCTGAGGCGGGCGTCGCGTATCTCAAAACGCGGCCGGAGGTCGACCCGCACAAGATCGGCCTCGTCGGGCACAGCGAAGGCGGAATCATCGCGCCCATGGCGGCCGCGGTCGATCGCCAGATCGCCTTCATTGTCATGATGGCGGGCTCCGGCGTGACCGGAGACCAGATCATCGTCGAGCAGCTCCGCCTGATCGCCATGGCCAGCGGCGCCAGCAAAGAAAATGCCGACCAGGAAGCCGAAAAGGAGCGCGAGACGCTCACCCTGGTTGAGACGGAAAAGGACCCCGCAACTCTGCGGCGCCTGCTGGGCGCGAAGCTGGCATCCGAGGGCGTGCCCGACGCCGGCATTGCCGTTCAGGTGAAGAACGCTACTTCGCCCTGGTTCCGCTTCTTCCTCGCCTACGATCCCACGACTGCGCTGCGCAAGCTGACCATTCCGGTGCTGGCCATTAACGGCTCGCTGGACCTGCAGGTTCCGCCCGCGCTGAACTTGCCCGCCATTCGCAAGGCCCTTGCCGAAGCAGGCAATCAGCACGCCGAGGTGGACGAACTGCCTGGCCTGAACCATCTCTTTCAGGACGCCAAGACCGGATCCCCATCCGAGTACGGCCAGATTGAAGAGACAATGTCGCCGGTTGCGCTGGACAAGATTGCAAGCTGGATTTTGAAGCAATAAAACGGCTGATTGCGTGAGTCCGGTATCGGCCACCGGCAAAAAAGCCGCAACAACTGAAAGGCCCTGCTCCCGAGAGCAGGGCCCGATTCACTGAGGCGGTCTTCGCCGTGTGGTTAGTGCTTTTCCGCTGCCGTGGCCAGCTTGGCTTCGGCTTCGGCAATTACGTGCAGCGCCTCTGTGTAGGCCTCTTCGCTCTCACCGGCTTCGTTCCACTGCTTCTGTCCGCGATCAAGCTGCTGCTGAGCGCGGGGCACGTCGATCTCTTCCGGCTTCAGCGCATCGGAAGCGAGAATAGTGACACGGTCCGGCAGAACCTCGGCAAACCCCCAGCTGACGTTGTAGCGCTGCACACCTTGGGCTTCACCGGCTTCGGTGTCCGGGCCGCCGTGCACGATCACTTCGCCCGCGCCCAGCTCGGCAACGAGCGGCGCATGACCGAAGAGCACTTCCATATATCCCACTTTTGAGGGCAGCTCCACCGCGGAAGCAGCCGCCTCGAAGAGGACGCGCTCCGGCGTCACCAGCCGAACCCGCAGTTGATTTGTCTCGTCTGCCATGGGCTCCTTTCAGTCGCCAGTTTACAGTTGTCAGTTTTCAGCCAAAACCGCTTGTGGAAGGTCAGAACAAACTGACCACTGACAACTGATTACTGACAGCTGCTTCTCTACACCGTTGCCTTCAGCTTCTCCGCCGTCTCCAGCACTTCCTCGATGGCGCCCTTCATGTAGAAGGCCTGCTCGGGAATATCGTCGTACTTGCCGGCGATGATCTCCTTGAAGCTGCGCACCG
>CAYUJM010000112.1:0-14313 GCA_964445025.1 uncultured Occallatibacter sp.
TCCCGGCGACCCGGAGACCCCCGGCGTGGCCTCAACCTTGGATCTGCCCGACTCATCCCGCGTCTCCCCGGAAAACAACCAGCCGCATATCGTGTCCATCCCGCTCAGCTACCACGATGCCGCGCCCATTCTGCAGGCTCTCAAGGGACCCGGCGTGCCGCAGGGCTGGCAAGGCGCGCTGCCCTTCCGCTATCACCTGGGACCGGGCGGCGTAACGGTGCACCTGGTATCGCAGCAGGATTATCAGCGCCGCATCATCTGGGACGTGATCGGCAAGGTGAAGGGCTCTGAGTACCCGGACGACTGGGTCATCGTCGGCAATCACCGCGACGCCTGGGTGTACGGGGCAGTCGACCCCAACAGCGGCACGGCGGCCATGCTGGAATCAGTTCACGGCGTCGGCGCACTGCTGAAGCAGGGATGGCGGCCTAAACGCACCATCCTGTTTTGCAGTTGGGACGCCGAGGAGGAGGGACTGATCGGCTCCACAGAGTGGGTGGAGCAGCACGCCAAGACTCTGGAACATGCCGTGGCCTACTTCAACATGGATGTGGGCGTCGCGGGACCGGATTTCTCCGCCGCTGCCGTACCGTCGCTGAAGCGGTTTATCCGCGAGCTGACACACTCGATTCCCAGCCCGATGGGCGCCACCGTCTACGACCAGTGGAAGAATCAGCGCCAGGATGGCAACGAGCACCGGGGATCGAATGCTCCCAAGGAGGACGAGGACGTGCATGTGGGGGACCTCGGCTCTGGCTCCGACTTCACGCCGTTCCTGCAGCATGTGGGCGTGCCCTCCACCGACATCGGCTCCGGCGGCCCCTACGGCGTCTATCACTCCACCTTCGACGACTACGCATGGTTTGTGCAAAACGCCGACCCCCACTTCCTATATTTGCAGCAGATGGCGCGCGTCTTTGGCCTGGAGGCTGTACGCATGGCCGACAGCGACGCGCTGCCCTATGACTACGTAACCTATGCCCGGGCCATCGATTCCTATATCGCATCGGCCCAACGGAAGGCGTCGGATGCGGGTTTGAGCTCCCTGGATTTCACTGCCGCTGAAGCAGCTGCGAAGCGCTTCGCGGCTGCGGCACAGAAGGTGCATGACCTGCAGACAGCCGGGGCTGGCGACCGGGGCAAGCTGAATGCAGCTCTCCGTGAGGCCGAGACCGATTTGCTGAACGAAGCCGGGCTGCCCAATCGTCCCTGGTACCGGCATACGATCTACGCCCCCGGCGAGTACACCGGATATGCAGCGGTGGTCATTCCCGGCGTGAACGAGGCCCTCGACGGCAAGGACGCAGGCCGCGCGGCACAGCAACTCACCGTGCTGACGCAGGCGCTGGACCGCGCGACCCATACGCTGGACACGGTGCCCTAGACCGAACATTCTGCACATCTCAAAATTCGAGGCTGAAAAGGCGTGGACTCAGCCACGCCTTTTCCTTAAGCGTTCTTCCGTCTGAGCGATTGGAGCCATGGCCACAATCGTTCCCAATCCGGGACGTTTCCCGTCTTGAGATTTCCACCAAACCATCTCCTTGGATTGCTTCCCTTCCGCATGGCGAAGCGGGCTACGATCAGCCCAACTTCACGATCCACCGGCCTATGTCGGCGCTATGGAGCAGTCCAATGTTCGATCTTCTTATCTTTCTTGCGTTTCTGGCTTTTGCAATTGGCCCGGTGATTGTGGAGTCTTTCTTCTCCATGCGGCCACCGGACCGCGAGCCATAACCCGCGACCCATGGCATGTACATCGTGGCGTCCGCCCGCCTGCCAGCGTGGATTACCAGAATGGACCACACCGCTCCCACCGAGTAGCTATTCCGCCTTCCATCGCCATGCGAATAGCCTTTCCGCAGGTTGATCGTCGGTATTCCTGGCGCAGCTGCGGGCGGTCGACCAGCATGGAACGGAGCAGGCGCAGTGGTTGATCTTCTGATTGCCGCGTGGTTTCTGGCAGTGGTCATGACCCCGCCAGTTGTCTCCGGCGTCCTGCGCAGCCGGTTCCGTAAAGGCCATCTCTGACGGGACTGCTAGGGAGCAAAGGCTGGCGTCCAGGCTCCTAACTTTGCCCTCATTTCATAGTCCGGAATTGCCCCCTTCCGCTCCAAATTCATGTGATCTAGATCACTGGTTGGTTGACCCCGGCCATTTAGCCTCGTATCGTTAAAGGTTGACGATGAAGATATCTGGGAACACCTTGCGGATTGGGATTGCGACGGTGGTGATCGTGGGCACCGTTGCCTGGCTGGCCATGTCCGGCTATAAGGCCAACAAAAGCTACTATGTAACTATCGCGGAGCTAGGCGGGCTGGGCGACAAGGCCTATCAGAGCCAGTTGCGCGTGGAAGGGTTCGTGGTGCCGGGCTCGATCGAGCAAAACGGCACCCATGTGGACTTTGTGCTGAACGAGTTTGAGAGCCACTCGCCAAAGGCCGCTACAGGACGTTTGCTCAAGGTGGCCTACAAGGGTTCCGAGCCCCCACCGGACACCTTCAAAGACGACTCACAGGCCCTTGCCGAGGGCTCCTATGGCCGCGATGGTGTCTTCCACGCCAGCGTTCTGCAAGCCAAATGCGCGAGCAAGTATGCGCCCGCCGGCCCTAATCAGCCCGGCGCCAAGCCCGCCGCGCCGGCTGGTCCCGCGAAATCCAACGCCTCGGCCCCGGCCGCCGGCGATGCCAAACCGGCTGCCTGAGGATGACCGCCGCAGCAGCCGCTTCGACGATCTCCTCCCGCCCCCTTTGCGCACGCCTTGAAGGTGTTTCCAAGCTCTTTGGATCCTTTGCGGCGCTGCGGCAAGTGACGGCAGATCTGGAGCCCGGCCGCTGCTACGTGCTGATCGGCGAAAACGGCGCAGGAAAATCGACTCTTTTGCGGATTCTGGCCGGCCTATTGCGCCCCAGCTACGGCACTGTCAAGGTGTTCGGCTCGCTCGACCCGCACGACGCCCGCGCCCGCATCGGCTACATGAGCCATGCTCCCATGCTGTACGACGAGCTGACAGCCGTCGAGAACCTGCGCTACTTCAGCAGCCTCTACCCCGGACGACCCAACCTTTCGCCTGAAGAAGCCCTGCGCCAGGTCGGACTGGACCCCGAGCTCACGCGCACGCTCGGCCAATACTCGCAAGGCATGCGGCAGAGGACCTCGCTGGCCCGCGTTCTGCTGCCGGTTCCGGAGTTGCTCCTTCTGGACGAGCCGTTCTCGAACATGGACGTCGAATCCGTGAGCCAAATGGTCAAACTGCTTGCCGGCTTCCGCCAAGGCAATCGCACAATCATTATCACCACACACCAGCGCGAGCACGCCGCCCCCATTGCCGACTGGATACTGGCATTGCACGCCGGCCGCGTGGCCTCATTTGAACCCGGAAGCCCGACGCTATGAAGACCAACGGCGCCCGTTTCCTCGAATCCCTCGGCGTTCCATTCGAGCTGCGCGAGTACGAAGTGGATCCTGAAGACCTGAGCGCCATTACGGTTGCCAAGAAGATCGGCATGCCCGCCGAGCAGGTCTTCAAAACGCTTTTGGTGACGGGCGGTCCGGATATTTACCGATTCGCCGTCATCCCCGGAGACGCTGAACTCGACTTCAAGAAACTGGCCCGCGCCGCCGGGTTACGCAAGGCGGAGATGGCTCCCCTAAGAGACGTGCAGCCCCTCACTGGTTACATCCGCGGTGGCGTGACCCTGTTCGGCACCCGAAAGCCTTACCCCGTCTACATCGACGAGACTACCATCCTCTTTGACAAGATCAGCGTGTCGGCTGGCACGCGGGGTACGCAGTTGATCCTGAGCCCGGACGACTACCTCCGCGCCGCCCAGGCACTCGATGTGGAAGTGCAGCTCGCCGACATCACGAAGGATGTTCCCAAAGCCGCCGGAGCTTCATCGACGGAGGGCCAAATCCAATGACCAGCGCCCTCTGGACTCACCTCGTCAAGGATCTCCGCATCGAGTGGCGCTCCCGCGAAGCCGTCAACTCCATGCTCTTCTTCGCGCTGCTGGTGGTGGTGCTGTTCTCGCTGGCCTTCTCACCGCGCGGCGCATTCTCGCAGGAGATCTCCGGCGGCGTGATCTGCGTCGCCACGCTGTTTGCCTCGATGAGCGCGCTCAACCAGGCCTGGGCTCGCGAGATTCGCCACCAGGTGCTTGATGCACAGCGCATGGCGCCCACGTCCGGTTCGGATCTGTTTCTGGCCAAGGTGATGGCGAACTTCCTGTTTGTTTCGATTGTGCAACTGGTGCTGGCGCCGGTTTTTCTCGTTTTTTATAACCTGCACATCGCAGGGCAGGCATGGCAGTTGCTTCTGGTGCTGCCGCTGGGAACCTGGGCGCTGGTGGCCAACGGAACTTTCTTTGCCGCGCTCTCCATTCGCAGCCGCAACCGCGAACTGCTTCTGCCACTGATTCTCTTCCCCATCTTCATGCCGGCGCTGCTGGCCATGGTGCTGGCCACCGGCTCCATCCTCACCGGCGACAGCGACCCGACGCTGTGGATCAAGCTGCTGGCCGGCTACGACATCATTTTCACGACAGTGAGCCTTTTGCTGTTCGACGTGGTGCTGCATGCGGAATGAAACCCGATCCACCGGGCGATGGAGCCCCACGCGCCTGCGCCGTCGTAAACTAAATGCGTTCAGTCAGGATTGCACATGAAAAAAGCGGCCCTCGGCCTTTACATCGCCATCACTCTTGCCCTTCTTGCCTGGGGCTTTTACCAGGCCATCTACGTGGCGCCCACTGACGCCATGCAGGGTGAAATCTACCGCATCATCTTCTACCACGTGCCGTCGGCCTCCGTCGCTTTCCTGTTCTTCGCCATCTCGCTGGCCGGCTCCATCGGCTTTCTCGCCTTCCGCAGCAACCAGGCCAACAGGGCGCAGATAGCCGACGCCTGGGCGCTGGCCGGCGCCGAAGTGGGCGTGGTGTTCTGCACCGTTGTCCTCATCACCGGACCGATTTGGGGCCGGCGCGCCTGGGGTATCTGGTGGACCTGGGATGCCCGCCTAACCACAACCCTGGTGCTTTGGCTCATCTACGTCAGCTATTTGCTTCTGCGCCGATTTGTGGCCGGACCACAGATGCAGACGCTTGCTGCCGTCCTCGGCATCTTTGGCGCTCTCGACGTTCCCATTGTCTACATGTCGAACCGCTGGTGGCGCACGCAGCATCCCGCACCTGTGTTCGGCGGAAGCGAAGGCTCCGGCATGGCCCCGGCCATGGCGGCCGTCCTGGGCTGGAACATGCTGGCCTGGATGGCCTGGGGAGTGCTGATTCTGGTGCTGCGCTACCGCGTAGAGAGGCAACATCAGCAAATTGCCGCCAAGGAAGCGCAGGAAGCGCTGAACGCGTAATTAAGCCAAATTCATTAACCGAAACGAGGAGAAACAATGGACCAACGCGCAATTCTCGATCACCAGTTCACAGTGGCCGCATACGTGGTTACCTGGGTAATCCAATTGAGCTATTTGGCATGGCTGGGACTGAAGTGGAGGGCGCAGAAACGGAGCGCGGCCCGAGGTTCGCGTTGAGCTAGGAACCTTTGAATAAGATATTGTGATTCAATTATTTATAGAAAACATCAGAATCGCGTCCGAGGCTGTGCGCATCTTCTTTGATCTCCGTTCCGGCGGCCTACAACCAAAGTGTTACATACGTAACACAAGTTGCCTTGAATAATCTGTCTTTGTGGGATTTAAGTTTTCTAAAATCCCGACGATGATCCACATGCGGGCAGTTTGTACCGCGCCGCACGAGGAGACAAAGACATGCACGATCTCTTGATTGCTCTGGCATTTATCGGAATGGTAGTTGCACCCGCCATTGTGGCCGCCAAGTCCGGCTCTGAAGCCGCCGACGAACTCGACGACTAAGCGGTTGTACTGCTCTTCCGGGGCCAGTCAACCTTGCTTGCAACGAGTGAGGAACTGATATGCTCGCGCTGACAAAATCGGTCTTCGGATGCTCTGTTCTTGGCACCGTGGTCCTGCTCTTCCTGCAGACGCCAATCGCTGGCCGCCAGTTTGATGAGTACGGCTTCCCCTCCAGCGACTCCTCTCAAATTCTCGTCACTGTGTCTTCGCAGGCCGATTCCATGCTTCGGGAAGCCGCTACGGAAATCCCCGCCAATCTGCATTCTTACTCCGTCACCGCCGGCGCGTTTGTGCGCGGCAACGCAACCACCGCGCGTCTGCAGTTGGAGAGCATGAAGGGCACCCTGGCTTCCATCTCCGTGCGCGACTGGCTTCCCCGCGGACCCAACTGGGTTCAGGACGGCTTCCAGCAGGCGTACCAGTTCTCGCATAGCAAGACCAATGTCGCGGCCGGAAAGATGCCGATCGTCACCATGGTCAAAGCCGACATGAACCACCTGGCGGATACCCATCCGATCTTCAAATTCTAGAGATCCGGTTGCCGAAGCCACCCTCCCTCAAGCCCTGCCAACATCGCATCATCTCCGCCTCAGCCAAAGGCATTGCCCTTCACCCCGCCAAACGATAGACTGGTGGTTTGGGGGATGTCATGTTGGTTGTCATGAAAGCGCAGGCGACGCCGGAGCAAATCCAGGCAGTCTGCGATTACATTGAGCAGTTGGGTTTCCGTGCCCACCCGCTTCCCGGAGCCCAGCGCACCGCCATCGGCATCACCGGAAACAAGGGCGAAGTCGAGCGCGGAAACATCGAGGAACTCTCCGGCGTCGCGGAAGTTATACGCGTTTCGAAGGCTTATAAGCTGGCCAGCCGGGACGTCAAGGAAGAAGACACCGTCATCCAGTTCCCCGGCACTGACGCCACCATCGGCGGAAGCGACCTAGCTATCGTCGCCGGACCATGTTCGATAGAGAACCGAGATCAGGCCTTTGAAATTGCCGCAGCAGTATCCGCATCCGGAGCCCGTTTTTTCCGCGGCGGCGCCTACAAGCCGCGCACTTCGCCGTATGCCTTCCAGGGCCTGGGACTTGAAGCGTTGCGCATCATGGCCGAGATTCGCGAACGCTTCGGACTGCGGATCATCACCGAAGCCATGGACAGCGAAACCCTCGAACTGGTGGCCGAGTGGGCGGATGTGGTCCAGATCGGCGCCCGCAACATGCAGAACTTCTCCCTGCTGAAGAAGGCAGGCAAAGTGCGCAAGCCCGTGCTGCTCAAGCGCGGCCTCTCCGCCACGCTGGAAGAGTTCCTCATGTCGGCCGAGTACATCATGAGCGAGGGCAACTACCAGGTGATTCTGTGCGAGCGCGGCGTGCGCACCTTTGCCGACCACACCCGCAACACGCTCGACCTGAGCATCGTTCCGGCAGTGCAGCGGCTCAGCCACCTGCCCATCCTGGTGGACCCCAGCCACGGCACCGGCAGGCGCGACAGCGTGCTGCCCATGGCACGGGCGGCCATCGCTACTGGCTCCGACGGCATCCTGGTGGAAGTACATAACCACCCGGATAAGGCGCTCTCTGACGGCCCGCAGTCGATCTATCCCGACCAGTTTGCCCGCATGATGGACGAGATCGAACAGATCGCCCCCGTTGTGGGTCGCCGTCTGCCGCGCGGCATCCATGTTGCAGCCGCAGCGGACTGAGTCAATGATAAGTTTGTCGGGCACAGGCGGGTCGCACCACGCTTCCAGACTCAGCGCGGGTGCTCCAGGTCTCGATTCTGAGAGCTTGAATTCCTGCAGACGCGCCCACAAAACCCGGGTGACCTACCCTGGCCGCATTTCTGCTTTCGCGACAAGGGTGGGATGCCACGAATCCACACTCCTCGCCGCAGCGTTCTTCGCCCTTTTCGGGCTCACGGCCTGCCGCAAGCCCGACTTCCCGCAGTACCCTCCCAACTATCGCGAATATGCCTATGTAACCAACGGCGGAAGCGGCACGGTGACCGTGCTCGATGTTGTGAATGTGCGCGTGGACCGCGAGATCCCCGTCGGCCACAGTCCGGTGGCCGTCGCGGCCAGCCCCACGCGCGAAGAAGTGTACGTCGTGAATGCGGGAGATACAGGCAGCCTGGGCTCCATCTCGGTGATCGACACGACGAAGAACTCCGTGGCGGCTACAATTCCTCTGCACCGCAAGCCAGTTTCCATCGATCTGGACGCGACCGGGAACATGGCCTACGTGGCCAACTCGGAGTCGAATTCGGTTTCAATCGTCGATCTCAACGCACGCCGGCAGACTGCGGAGATAGGAACCGGAGAAGAGCCTGTGGCAGCGCGCATCTCTCCCGACGGAAAGACGCTGGTGGTGGCCAACCGGCACGGCAACTCGGTGAGCATCGTCGACGTGGCCGGGCGCCGCGTGCGCTCGATCTTCGATGGCTGCCCTGGCGCCTCCGACGCTGTGATTCTGCCCGACTCGTCCAAGGCGTTTGCAGCCTGCTCGGCCGGGCACCAGGTCATGGCCATCGCGCTAGCCAACTCCAAATTCAACCCCGGCCAGCCCGACCGGCTCGAGTCGCTCCTCGATGTCGGCCGCGCTCCCGTGCAACTGGCTCTGAAGCCCGACGGCGGCGAGATCTTCGTCTCGAACTCGCTCAGCGACTCGGTCAGCGAACTCGACACCAGCAAGAACGACGTCGACGGCGCGTACATAATGGGCGACGATCCGGTGCGCGGCCTGGTCTCCAGCGACAATTCCCTGCTCTATGTAGCCAACTTCCACTCGCGGTATGTTACGGCCTACTCGATCGACGACGGCAAGCGCCTCAGCCCTTCCATCCACGTGGGCGACGGTCCCGTAGCCATGGCGTTCTCCAACAACGGCTTTTTGATCTTCGTCGTCGACAACCGCTCCGCAGACATCGCCGTGGTGCGCGCCGCCACACGCTCGCTGTTTACGATTCTCCCCACCAATCGTTCTCCGAATGCGATTGCGGTAAAAGCGTTCAAGGCTCAGTGAGACTCGCTTAACTCTTCTTCTCCCCCAGCCGCGCGACGCTGAACTGCGCTCCCGCGAACAGAATCAGCCCCGAGGCATAGGCCCAGAACAGCAATCCCACCGACACGAAGAACGGTCCATACAAGGCCTTCAAATCGAGGTGCGGCAGAACCTGCACAAACACGACCTTGGCCAGCAGCCATACGATCCCGGTCACGATTGACGTGCGCAAAACCGGCCGCCAAGGCACTTTGCGGTTGGGCAGGATCCAGTAGATGGAAAAGAAAAAAAGGATCGACGCCACGCCCGTGGAGAGCGACAGCCACAGATAACTGATGCCTCGAAAGACAAAGTTATCGGTGTGATGAAAGAAGACGAAAGTGAGCAGGCCCTGCGCGCCGGCGTTCACCAGAATGCTGGCCAGCGCCAGCGCCACCATGAGCAGCGCCAGGCCGAAGGCCACCACCTGGTTGAGCAGGTAATTGCGGCTCTTGGTGACTCCCCACGCCTGGTTGAGCGCCACCTCAAGGGGAAGAAAAATCCCCGTGCAGGAGATAAGAATCATGACCAGCGAGAGGAACTGCACGCCGTGGCGCGGAACCACTGCCTCAAGGTTATAGGTCAGAAAGCCCTGGCTCGCAGTCGTGGGCAGAAAATAGTTCACCATGTCGCTCACCACGTTGACCATCGTGGTGGAGTGGAAGATGTCGCGCGCGAGCGTGTAGAGCAACACAATGAATGGGATGAACGAAATGATGGCGTTGGCAGCCACGCTGAAGGCGTACGTGTGGATCTCGCTGTCCATCAGATAGGCGATCAGCGCCTTGCCGTCGTTGTGCCAGCGATACCACTTCGACCGGGCAACGGGCTCCGCGCCGTTCAGAGTCGCCACTGCGCCGTTGACTGTTCCACGCACTGTACCGGATTCTGAAACCTCTCCCACTTGCCGCTCCTTCGTGGTTCCCACATCGCCGCGAATGGACTTGGTCCAAGAGAAGTGCCGCGCAACCGCGGAATATGCGCTTCTTCAAGGATAGCCTCCCTGCAGAGATTGCGCCTGATCGCGCGCCTTGTACATCCACGGCACCGAGCCCGTTCCCGTGCGGCCTTCATGGCTCACTCATTTTCTTATTGCATCCTTATTCAATTCCTGCCATAACAAAAGTACGGCGCGCGCAAGCATGCCGTGAGCGTATTTTGGAAGGCCTTTCGCATTGGAAGTTTCAGTTCTTCGGTGGTTCGACTCAACCTGGGAATGAAATTGAGCTGCCGCAAGTGCACCCTGCCGGGGCACAAGGGCGGCTCGCGGTGTCTCTAGGGGTTCGCTTACCCACGCGAGCCTGATTCGGATGGGTCAGGCGCGCGGGGCGCTGAGTTGGGGCCCTGAACAAGTCAAGGAGTACGCGAATGAAAGAGCAAGGTGTGGTGAAGTGGTTCAACGGCGCCAAGGGATTCGGGTTCATTCAACGCTCCAGCGGCGAAGATGTATTTGTGCACTTCTCCGCCATCCAGGAGAGCGGCTACAGATCGCTGAATGAAGGCGAAGCAGTCGAGTTTATCTGCCAGCAAGGCCCCAAAGGGCTCAGTGCTGCTGAGGTTACCAGGGTCGCCTAAGCCAATTCTCCACCGTACGTGAGTTCCTTCCGGCGCGCCGGCACGCGCGCGGGTTCAAGTCAGCTTAGTCGGGCGGGTTGGGCTCACCTCTTCCCGGAGTTTTGCAATCGCCCATCGCGCTCCCGTGCGCAGACCCTCATCGGTGCCCTCCGCCCATTTTTCCAACAGTGAAATGAAACGAGCGAGGCCGCTGTTGCCCATGGCGATGGCCAGGTTGCGCCGCAGCCCTTGAAAGCCCGTCCTGCGCAACGGCGAACCATTGAAGAGCTTTTCGAACTGCGCTTCGTCGAGTTGAGCCAGCCAGTCAAGCGAAGGATTCACCAGTTCGGCACGGGGCTCCAGTTCCGAGTCGGCGCCGATGGGCGCCTTGCGATTCCACGGGCATACATCCTGGCAAATGTCGCATCCGAAGATCTGCCGCCCCATGCCTTCCATCAACCTCGCATCGATGGGCCCGCGGTGCTCGATGGTCAGGTAGGCGATGCAGCGCGTTGCGTCCATCTGGTAGGGAGCAATGAGCGCGCCCGTTGGGCAGGCGTCCAGGCAGCGCCGACAGCTTCCGCAGCGATCGGGAAGCGCCAATGGCGCTATTTCGTTTTGGACGGGCAACGAGGTTAGAAGGACAGCCAAGAATCCATACGACCCCAGCTTGGGATGAATGAGGCATGTATTCTTACCCGTCCAGCCGAGTCCTGCAGCCGTGGCCAGCGCGCGCTCGACGACGGGGCCGGTATCTACATAGCCGCGAGCCTCAAATGCGCCCAGGTGGTCATGCAGCCGCGCTTCCAAGACTGCGAGCCGCTTCTTGAGCACCTTGTGATAGTCGCTCGGCCGGCGCGCACCTTTTACATCCTTGCGGCTGGGCACTCGGCTGCTTGACCAGGCATAGCGGGCAATCCAGCCCGTTCCTTCCGCAGCGGGTTCCGTCGAGCGCGGTTGTGCGCTGTGATAGTTGACAAAGCAGACAATCGCCGAGCGCGCCCACGGAAACGGAATCCTGACTCGCGACCGCACCAGTTGCCCGCTCTCATCCATGCGTTCCAGGTAGCGCATGGTCCCCGCGCGACCGGCGTCCACCCACTCCTCGAAGCGGGCCGCATCGCGATCACTGACGGGATGTGGAAGCGCCACCAGGCCGGCCTCGGCAAAACCGGCTTCCAGCGCCAGCGCGCGCGCCTCGTCCCGGACCAGAGTGGGCTGGCTTTGTGCGGAAACTGGTAGAGAAGGAAACATGGAACCGAAGTCACCCCTTTTTGCGTAAGGGACATTGTGTCCGATTGCGGACGCCGGAATCGAAACTGAACACCCGGCGCATCAGGGCGGGCATCCGGTGAGGTCGCTATCCCCTGTGATTGCAGCATATCCCCTTGCGGCGGTTTTGGCCGATGGAGTGCAACCTCCCCATTGCCAAGGACCACGGCGATACAGCAGTTGCCCGGAAACAAATAGCGAACTTCCCCAAGGAGAATCTTTATGACGACCGCTATCTTTGAACCTGCAGCAGACCCGAAGTTCCAGGCCGTTGAGGCGGCGGATCTGAACGAATTGGTCAGGGGCCAGGATATGCGTCTGATAGAGCACCTGAGTCCCCTGGTGCTGGAGCGCAACGTGACGCTGGACCTGACCGGCGTGGAGCGAATTGACGCAGCCGGGATTGCGGCGCTGGTCTCGCTCTATTGCAAAGCTTGCGAATCGGGTCACCGCTTCACCGTGACAAATGCCTCGGAGCGAGTCAGGCAAATCCTGGCCATCGTGGGATTGGATCGCTTCTTTCTTTCTCACAATGCGGTTCAGAATTCGCAATACGGCGCACGGATGCAGCGGCCTGCCGCTTGAATGCAGGCACCTGCATCGCAAACCCCGCCAGGAGAGCGGTTCCCGTCCCAAATTGCTTAATTTTTTCCGAAGGAACCCAACTCCAGATTCCAAGTCAATGAATCGTCTGTGACGAGTGGCACATGCAACTGTATACTGGCGGCGCTATTTGTACTAGCGACGAACCAGAGCGGTTCTACAATTCATGTGTCCCTTTTTGGCAAGGCGTAAGGTGCCTTTTTCTTAAAGGAAAAGGCACTTGAGAGCCATGGTTTCGGGGTACAGCAATTGTGGAACCGCTGCAACGCCGCGACACGACGCCACTTGTCTGGATGACCCGCACGCGCTCAGCCTTTTAACGCATTCTTGTTCTCGCGCTGAGCCTCCGTCCCGCCACCCTCGCATAAGGATCCGCTGCCGCGGAATTAAGCCCACAGGGGACAGATCTTGCTCCCTGGGGTGAAGAAATCCTAATCGACGGAGGCATTACCCCATGACGCAGGCCGTGATGGATCAGGCGTCTGCCCCAAAGGCAGACACAACCTCAACCCCAATCAAGTACGTATATTTCTTTGGCGGCGGAACTGCCGACGGCAACGGCCGCATGAAGGATGTGCTGGGCGGCAAGGGCTCAGGGCTGGCGGAGATGACCAACGCCGGATTGCCCGTGCCTCCGGGATTCACCATCCAGACCGAGGCTTGTCGCGAATATATGCGCGGCGCCTTGAGCCCGCAGATCGATGTCGAAATGTACGCAGCGCTCGAGCGCCTGGAGAAGATGCAGGGGCAGAAGCTGGGCGCGGGCGAGAATCCGCTGCTGGTCTCCGTTCGCTCCGGCGCAAAGTTCTCCATGCCGGGCATGATGGACACCATCTTGAATCTCGGCCTCAACGATCACGCCGTGGAAGCGCTGGCCAAGCGCAGCAACAATCCTCGCTTTGCCTATGACTCCTACCGCCGCCTGATCCAGATGTTCGGCGACGTGGTGCTCGATGTTCCCAAGAAGAAGTTCGAGCACATCTTCGACCACATCAAGGAGCGCGAGGGCGTGAAGTTCGACTACGAACTGGGGCCCGATGCGCTGAAGGAAATCATCGTCGAATACAAGAAGCTTGTCCGCAAGGAGACCGGCAAGGACTTCCCGCAGGGGCCGCTGGACCAGTTGGTCCAGGCCCGCGACGCCGTCTTCCGCAGCTGGCAGAATGAGCGCGCCAAGACCTACCGGCGCATCAACCACATCGACGACTGGCTGGGCACTGCGGTCAATGTGCAGTGCATGGTGTTCGGCAACCTAGGCGAGAACTCGGGCACGGGCGTTGGGTTCACGCGCAATCCGGCCACCGGCGAGCATGTCTTCTTCGGCGAGTACCTTATGAACGCACAGGGCGAGGACGTGGTCAGCGGCATCCGCACGCCGCTTTCAATTTCCGAACTCGAACGGGCCATGCCCAAGGTCTATGACCACCTGCGCGCTGTGACCTGGAAGATGGAAAAGCATTATCGCGACATGCAGGACTTCGAGTTCACCATTCAGGATGGCAAGCTCTACATGCTGCAGACGCGCAACGGCAAGCGCACCGGGCTGGCCGCCGTCCGCATCGCCATCGACATGGTGCGCGAGGGCCTGATTACGCAGGATGAAGCCATCTTCCGCGTTGAGCCGAACCAGTTGTACGACTTCCTGGTTCCGCGCCTGGTTGAAAAGGGCGAGAAGATTGAAGTGCTCGCGACCGGCTTGCCGGCCTCGCCGGGAGCGGCCGTGGGCCAGATCGTGTTTACCGCCGAGGAAGCCGTGAAGCAGCACGCCAACGGCGCTTACAAGTCCATTGTTCTGGTGCGCGGCGAAACCACGCCCGAGGACATCGCGGGCATGGAAGTGGCGGACGGCATTCTCACCTCGCGCGGCGGCATGACCTCGCACGCGGCGGTGGTTACGCGCGGCATGGGCAAGTGCTGCGTGGCCGGCGCCGGCGAATGCGTCGTCGACGAAGCCAAAAAGGA